>DAOUEW010000393.1:0-4876 GCA_034430275.1 Anaerolineae bacterium
GCTCTGTTCCGTGACCCTGGAACTCCACGCCTCACCGTCGAACTCAACTGAAAGGAAACTGTCACCCGTCGTGAGGGAATGGAACTGGAACATAAGGAAGGGCTTCCGACTGGTTTCCCCAGAAGCCCGGGCCAGTGTCATGACGCTACTCAGGCAAGCGTCCGGCCTCCACTCGGTGGCTCTATGCAGAGCCTCCTCATAGTGGTCGGCAGCCGATAGGACCGACAGCTCCCCCATGACATCGAAGAAGTGTTCCTCTGCCCGGCAACCGACGGATAGGGAGCACACCAGCAGTGACGTCAACACGGCAAGCTGCATCGGAACCCTCTGGTGCAATCGCATCTCCCTTTGCCCCCGAAACGACGAGCCCCTCTCGGCGCAACGCACTCGATTGTCAGTCACGAAGTGGCCAGACTGTGTGAGCTGTCTCTTGTCGAAGGTGGAGGATCAAAGACTGCTAGTCGTAAGTCGTCCCCCACTCATAGGTGTGCGGGACTTCCTCGTGTTCCGTGCCGTAGAGATCGGCGAATGGCTTGTACCACTCCTCGTAGGCCCTCTACTGCGCTTTCTCCAGTGCTTTGTGGTGCAGCAGCATGTTGAAAGTCAGCCAGTAGGGCTCGTAGTTGGTCTCTTGTGTGGCGTCCATCCCCAACTGCCGTAAGAAGTATGCCCACTGCGGCTTCATCCAGTTCGCTCTCGTGCGCTGGTATAGACCGCTGCCGATGCAGCGATCCAGGTTTTCTCTCGTGAGAGGGTTGTTCCTCTTGGCAAGTGCGTCAATAGGATACTTCGGCGCCCGCTTGGCGTACAGATCTCTCGCCTGGGCGAATAGCTCGCTCTTGAATGCTAGGGGGTCGAAGCCAATGTCGCTAAACTCCCAGCCCACAGCCTTGTCGAACCACGGGTCAGGCCACTCCTTGACCCATTCCTCGAAAGGCGGTATGTCCGGCTCGGGCTCAGTAGGCCAAGTGATGCTTACGTCGGGGATATCGTACTGGTAGCTCTCGGGCCTTCCTTCCTCATCATGCTCGACGGGCCCTCCACCCGGTGCTCCGCCCTCTAAGCCCCCAAGGTCGATGTAGTTCACAGGGTTGTTGCTCACGTACCCGTACCGGTTGAACGTGCTGGGCTGCCACAGGTTCCCCGCCCAAGGATCCCTCGCAATGAACCTCCCCACTTCCGGCTGGTAGTACCTGGCCCGCAGGTACAGCAGTTCCACCTCCTCGTCCCAGGCCTCGCCGGTGAACCGGTAGGGGTTGGTCGCGTCTCCTTCCACCACCGGCACGCCGAAGGGATCGTAGGCGTAGTTGGTCTGGACCTCGCCTGTGCTGTCCAAGAGCTGCCGCACGCTGCCCAACCCGTCGTGGAAATAATACTGCCTCCCGGCTTGCTGCTGCGCAATGATATGCAGCCCGTAGAGGTAGACGGCTTCGGTGTCGCTAACCACCACGGGGAGTGTGGTTGCCAGGTCGAGGACGTACTGGGTGGTCTCTCCGCTCACGGTCTTGCTGGTCCTGTCCCCATCGCCGTTGTAGGCGAACTGGGTGGTCTGGGACCCTTGCGTGACTTGCGTCAGCCGGTTGGCGTGGTCGTAGGTGTAGCTGCGCACACCGTCGCTGGTGAGGTTGCCGTTGTCGTCCCAAGTGTACGTCACCCCAGCCACACTGGTCAAGCGGTTGGCCGCGTCGTAGGTGTAGCTGACCTCGCCCTCGGGGGAGTCCATGGTCTGGCGGTTGCCCACGGCGTCGTAGGTGTACTCGTACTCCGCGCCGCCGGAGTAGGTGGCCTCAGTCAGGCGGTAGAGGGGATCGTACTGATAGGTGATGGTGATGGTGGAGGTGGCGCCCCTCCACTCCTCGTCGGCCGGCAGGATGTCGGCCCACCGTCGCACCGCGCAAGATGAGCCTCGTCGTGCAGAGTTAGGTATCGAACCACTCTGCGCGTGCTTGGCCGCCATGCTGCGCTATTGGCAACAGGCGGCTACACTCGTTGTTCTATTGTCGTATCTAGTATAGCATACTTCTTGAATCCTGTCAAGTCCCATTGGCAAGCACGAGACAACGCAGGGACAGGTTGTGAACCGTCCCCATGACAAGCATGCTGAGCCACGTCCTGAGCCTGACGAAGGGTAGGTCAAAGGCTGTGTCGAAGCGTGCGGGTCGGCGCGGAGTGCTGCCCAGGCAGGTGCGTTTGAGCCGCACCATTCTCGGTCCTGGATGCCACGAGCTCGGCAGACGCGGCACGAGCACGATTCTCGAGACTATCCGAAGTGCTGGTGCCAGTCGCGGCTACCGCCTGAGCTGCGTCAGCCAGGAGCGACGCAGCGAGCAGCCCCAGCATGACCAGAAGAGTGCCAACCCGTGTGGACCTTGCGGTCAGCTTCTTCACGCTCCTCCTCCCTCCGTGATAGAGCCATTAAGAAAGAAGGCCCATCGTCGCACCGCGCGCGATGAGCCTGGTAGTGCAGAGTATGGTATCGAACCGCTCTGCGCGTGCCCGGCCCGCGTACTGCATCATTGGCAGTAGGTGGCTAGATTGGTTTTTCTATTGTGCTACATAGTATAGCATCGTTCTTGAATTGTGTCAAGTCGCATTGGCAAGCAGCACACCGAGTAGCGACATGCCGTGGTTCGCCTCTTCTGGCATGCGTGCCTACTAGGCCCAAGGAGGTGTCGAACCATACTGGTCGGGGTATCACCCCGGACTGGTTTGTCAGCCGTGCGGGCGCGGGCAAGCCGCATCCTTCGACAAGCTCAGCATGTATCTCCTTCGACCGGGCTCAGGGCACCCTTCGATACGTCGCTGCGCGACTACTCAGGATGCTCTCCAACCTCTGCTCACGCTACGACCTAGTAGTGAGGGTTTGGGCCCTTCACAGCGACGCTGAGGACCTAGACGGTGTGGGGAACGGGCGTCTTCAACGTAGCATGCTGAGTAGGCCGAAGGCCGTATCGAAGCATGCGGGTCGGCGCGGAGGGCTGCGCAGGCAGGTGTGTTTGAATCGCACCGTTCGATACGTCGCTCCGCGACTACTCAGGATGCTTTCGTTCTCTGTCTGTGTCACCGAGAGAGCACACCAAGCCCCGTCGAAACGTACAGCCTAACCATGAGCATCGTGGCGATCGCGCATGCTTTGCCACCTCAACTGAAGATGCTATAATAGCGCCTGACAACCCGTCCCTCTCATGGGCCTGTACCAGAATCGGGGGAAAGCCCTACCTGCCCAGCCAGAAGGAGGTAAGCCGATCATGGAGATCTACCTGGACACCGCCGACGTCGAAGAGATCAGAGAAGCTGTCAAGATGGGGGTGGTCAGCGGCGTCACCACCAACCCTTCGCTCATGCAACGTGCTGGGCGCGGCGACTACCGCCAGGTGACGCAGGAGATCTGCTATCTCGTGCAGGGTCCCATCAGCGCCGAAGTCGTGGGCACCAAGGCGGACCAGATGATCGAAGAGGCCATGGGCATAGCGCTGTGGTCGCCCTACGTGGTGATCAAGGTACCTATCACCAGCGAGGGGCTGGAAGCCATGAGCACCCTGGCGGAGGCCGAGCTGGACGCCGACAAGATCTGCCTGGACTGTGAGTGGATGGACGACTGCCCGCTGGACAGAGACACGGCGCGCGAGATGGCGCTGATGCAGGGGGTCAGGACCAACGCCACACTCGTCTTCTCCGCCAACCAGGCCCTCCTCGCCGCGCTGGCGGGAGCATCCTACGTCTCTCCCTTCGTGGGCCGCCTCGACGAGATCGGCCACGAGGGCATGGCCGTGGTGGCGGAGGCCGCTCAGATCTTCGCCATGTACGGCTTCGAGACAGAGGTCATCGCGGCCAGCATCAGGCACCCTTTGCACGTGACGGAGGCCGCTCTGGCGGGTGCGGACATCGCCACGGTGCCCTATGCGGTGCTCCAGAAGATGGTCAAGCACCCCCTGACGGACATAGGCGTTGAACGCTTCCTGGACGACTGGAAGAAGGTCAGCCCCTGAGGGCCGGGCGCCTCTGCCGCCTCGAAGGTCATCGCCGCCGTGCCATGGATCTGTGCCACTAGCCCATGAGACAGCCTGTGCAGGAATACGGGCCAGACTCGTTCCCCAGTGCCCTCTTTTCCGTCAGGGAGCAGGTCCCTCTGTCCGCACCATGCCTCCCGGGCTGAGATGGGCACGGAGAGACAGGCTGTGATACGCACCTCCCTCCAGCGAAGAAGGCACGCCGTCCGCCACGGATTGCTGCTGGCCTGTCTGTGCCTCGCGCTGCTCTCCCCGGCAGTGGCCGCTCAGAGGCTCACGGAGGCCGCCCCTCCTCGAGAAGCGACCAGGGCCGAGGAATGGTTTCAGACCACGGCGGCAGACTTCGCGGCCGGCACGCTCGACAGCCTGGTTGCCCTGGACGACGGAGCCCTGGCGCTCGACGTTCAAGGTCAACTCCGCGCCGCCCAGGGCATCTACACCTCCAGCGTCAAGGAGACCGGCCTGGACTTCAACGCTATCGGCGTTCAGTGGCATGCCCAGGTGCCGGACTCCACGAGAGTGGAGGTCTCGGTACGGGTCAGTATCGATGGCGTCGACTGGTCGCCCTGGCAGGAGATCGCGGATCCCGAGCAGGACGCCAGGCACTTCTTCGCGCTGGCGCCGGTGTTCGTGGAGCACGGAAGATACGTTCAGTACCGTCTCCTCTTCACCACCGCAGACCAGGCGGTGACGCCACGCCTCGAAGACATAACCCTCACCTTGATCGATTCTCGCGTTGGACCCTCGCTTCAAGAGGTGGAGGGGCTCCATCTGGCCGCGGAACCGGTGCTAGGTGGCGTGCCCAAGCCTCCCGTCATCTCCCGTGCCAGTTGGGGGGCCAACGAGAGCTACCGTTTCGACAGCAA
>DAOUEW010000394.1:0-3957 GCA_034430275.1 Anaerolineae bacterium
CGAGGTAGCTTCGGAGGCGGTGGGGGCCGGCGCCAGCCTGATCAACGACGTCTGGGGCCTGCGCATGGACCCGCGCGTGGGGGAGGTTGCAGCGCAACACCAGGTGCCGCTGGCGCTCATGCACAACCGCAGCAAGCCCAAAGACGCCGTTCAGACCGAGCGCCTGGGCGGCCGATACCTTGGCGTGGAATACGAAGACCTGATGGCCGACATCCTGCGCGAGCTGCGAGAGAGCATCGATCTGGCTCTGGAGGCCGGGGTCGAGAGAGAGAGAATCATCGTCGATCCGGGCCTTGGCTTCGGAAAGACGGTCGAGCAGAACCTTCGAGTGATAGCGAACCTGGCGGAACTGAGGGTGCTTGGCAGGCCGATTCTCCTCGGTCCCTCTAGGAAGTCGTTCGTTGGCTACACTCTGGATCTGCCACCCGAGGAAAGGGTGGAGGGCACCGCTGCCGCAGTAGCTGTGGGCATCGCCGAAGGAGCCGACATCGTGCGCGTGCATGATGTCAAGGAGATGACGCGTGTCGCCCGTATGACTGATGCCATTGTGCGGCGATGACGTTCTGTTCCGTGTCCGCGCCTGTCGACGGTCGAGACGGAAGCAGAATGTCTGAGGATGGGAAGGACCGTGAGATGGCTGCGGCATCGGAAGAAGAGGCGCTAGAGGTACTGCGAGCCAGGGGCAAGCGCATCACCGCCCAGCGCAGCTTGCTCCTGGAGGTGATCCGTGAAAGCCACGGGCATCTGGACGCCGACGAGATCTACCAGCGTATGCGGAGCAAGGACCCCCGGATCAGCCTCTCCACCGTGTATCGAAACCTCAACCTGCTCAAGGAACTGGGCTTGGTCAGCGAGCTCCATCTCGATCAGGAACACCATCACTACGAACTCAGAGAGGAGACGGATCACTACCACCTGATCTGCTCTAGTTGCGAGCGCGTTTTTGAGTTCGAAAGTCCCCTGGCTACCCAGATGACCACAGAGGTGGAAGAGAAGCAGGGTTTCCTTACGGAGCGCACCCACATCGACCTGGTGGGTCTTTGTAGCGAGTGTAGAGCGAAGAGGCGCTGATTCTCCGCCCGGCGAGAGACAGGCCCCTCTGGCGCGGGCCTCTAGGCTTTTTCCAGGAACTCGTATCTGCCCTGGCCGCAGGCAGGGCAGTCCTCCGCCGCTCGCTGGACAGAGAAGACCTCGAAGCTATTCTCCCAGACGTCTATGTGTATCAGGCCCTGGTTGTGCTGACCGTGGCCAGTGAGGAGTTTGAGGGCCTCACTGCACTCGAGAGCGGCGATGATGGACACTATCGAGGCCAGAACTCCAGCGGTGGCGCAGGTGATCACGCTCTCCGCCGGCGGCACCTCGGGGAAGACACAACGGAGGCAAGGTGTCTGATGAGGGACGATGGTCATGGTCATACCGTAGCTGGCCACTGCGCCGCCATACACCCAGGGTATGCCATGCTTCAGGCAGGCATCGTTGATGAGATAGCGAGTCTCGAAGTTGTCGCAGCCGTCGAGCACCAGGTCTACGTCGCCGACGATCTCCTCGACGTTATGGCGGGTGACCTCGACGACGAGCGGCTCCACCTCGATCTGGGAGTTGATCCTGGCTAGTCTTCTGGCGGCCGCCTCCGCCTTGGGTAGGGCGTTGGCGGCGTCTCCCTCGTCGAAGAGGAGCTGCCGCTGGAGGTTGCTGAGCTCGACGCGGTCACGGTCCACCAGTTTCAAATGACCTACGCCGGCTCGAGCCAGGCTGTCGGCGATGTGTGTGCCCAGGCCACCGGCGCCGATGACGGCCACGGATGAGGCGAGCAGTTTGCGCTGGCCCTCTTCGCCAATCTGGGGGAAAACCATCTGGCGTACGTAGCGGTCGAGTTGCATGGAGGTCTCCCTCTTGTCGTAGCTCGGACCACGTGACAGCCGAGCAGGGGCCGTGCCCGTAGACACTGCGGACCGCTGCGAGCAGAGCGCGTTTCTACGTGTCGTCGACGGTGATTATACGTCTGGGAGGTGGGCGCGGCAAAGCACGGAGTTGGAGTCCTTCGGGGAAGAACCTGAGATCCGCCGTCATGGTCCGCACGCCGTATCCCAGCCCACTTCAAGGCTGGTCGGACGGCAGCGACTCGGCGCAAGTGTAGCAGCGCCAGACAGCGGAGTGCTGTTTGGGTCGGACTGGGAGCGAGGAAGTATGTGGCATCATTGGCCAGAGGAGGATCGAAGGTGACCGTTGGCGCGAGAGCGGCTCTGATCGTGAACCCGTTGCGGGGCCGTGGTGCTCTCAAGCATCTCGCGAGAATGCAGCAGGCCCTGGAGGATCTCGGTCTGTCTCACGACGTATGGTTCACAGAACGCCGGGGCCATGGGACGGAGCTTGCCAGGCGCGCTATCTCGCAAGGATACCCCGTCACCGTGGCCGTGGGCGGCGATGGTACTGTCAACGAGGTGGTCAACGCCGCCGCCGGTTCCGAAGTGGCCGTGGGGGCGCTGCCGCTGGGCGCCAACAACGACTACCTGCGGAGCCTGGGCATCTGGACGTGGCAAGAGGCGTGTCGTGTCGTCGCTCAGGGGGTAGAGAGGGCGCTCGATTTGGGGCTGGCCGAGTATCGCCATCTGGCAGGAGGTCGGAGCACACAGAGATACTACGCCGTCCTGGCAGATGTGGGTCTGGGTTCGGAGGTGGTACGTAACACGCCGCGTCGGTTCAAACATGCTCTTGGCGGCGGATTGGGGTACGTGATCAGTTTGTATCGGACCGCTGTTCAAGGGAAAGCTCGGGCCCGAGAGATGAGCCTGGAAGTGGATGGTGTGCTGAGGTACCAGCGGAAGCTGCTCTTGGTGGAGGTCCTCAACGGCAGGTACGCTGGTGGCGGCCTGAAGGTCGCCCCCAGAGCCAGGCTCGACGATGGGCTCCTCGACGTATTCGTGGCTGAGGATATCCATTGGCTCAGGATCTGGGCCTTGTTTCCCAAGATCTATCGTGGGACCCATGTGGGTCACGACAGGACCAGCTACTTCCAGGCGCAGACTGTGGGTGTGGAGACGGAGATAGAGACCATCGTGAGCATAGACGGAGAGGTCGTAGGTCGTACGCCAGCCAGATTCAGAGTGATGCCTGGGTTGCTGAAGGCGCGGTGCCCTCGCCCAAGAGGCGGGGCAACGTGATGGAAGCGGCCTCTAGGGTTCGTTCTCGATCGCGGACCCGCCCGTCGTGATCAGCTCCCCGTGCAGCCGGACCCACGATTCGACGCTCAGTTCCTGGGGGCGCTGCTTCTCGTCGAGGCCTGCGCGGTGCAGGGCCTGGACCACTCCCTCCACCGGGAGAGAGAGTCCTTGGGAGAGGGAGTTGCGCAGTTGCTTGCGGCGCTGCGCGAATCCTGCTCGCACGACGTCGAAGAAGCTTTCCACCTGGTCCGGAGGCATCTCAGGCGAGGGGTGTACGTCGATGCGGACCACTGCGGAGCGAACGCCCGGGGATGGGTAGAAAGCTCCAGGCAGGACCTTGGCGACCACCTTGGGCCGCCCGAAGAACTGTACGCTGACCGCCAGCAGGCTCATCTCGCCGGGATGGGCCACGATACGGTCGGCGACTTCCTTCTGTACCGTGACCACCAAGAGGGAGGGTTTCGCGCGCCCCTCCAGGAAATGGCGGAGAATGGCGGAGGTGATGTAATAGGGCAGATTCGCCACCACTTTGTATGGGGGCGATACCAGGTCTCCGGGCTCGAGGGCCAGAACGTCCCCATGGATGATCTCGACGTGCTCATAGGGGGCAAGGCCATGGCGGAGAACGGGTATCAGACGCTCGTCGAGCTCGATGGCGAGAACACGCCCGGCGCGCCGAGCGAGGCGGCGAGTGAGGGTTCCCAGCCCTGCGCCAACCTCCACGACCACGTCTGCTGGGTCCAGGGCAGCGGCGTCGACGATGCGGCTCAGGATACCCTCGCTGATCAGGAAGTTC
>DAOUEW010000395.1:0-2206 GCA_034430275.1 Anaerolineae bacterium
CTGCTGCTTCTCTCCGCTGGCTTGGTCAGCAGCTGCACCGCGCCTGTGCCTGCCGCGCCCACGGCTATCCAGACGCCGACCAGCACCGCCCCGGCGCACACACCCACCCCTGAACAGCCGACCCCTACCACCCACATCGCCGGCTCGCCATCGCCGGTACAGTCCTATGTCAACGGAGCTCTGGGATTCTCCTTGTCGTATCCCGCGCATTGGCTGACCAGCGACACACCGAAAGGCGTCGTCTTCGGCACATCGGAGGAGACGATTGCAGGTGGAGAGTTCACCGCTGGCGCAGGCGTCGCCATTGAGGTCGAGGCGCTGCCCAATGCGGAGTGGGAAGACCTCGAAGCCCTCGCCCTCAGCCGAGCTTCGGTATTCAGCTCCGAGCAGATGCAGATCGAGGAACCCCAGACTCGGGCCATCGGCGACCAGACGGGCGCCCTGGTCACCGTCGCGGGGACCCCGAGCCTCTTCACCACCGAGCTCAAGGGCTTCGTGCTGGCTGCCGCGCGCGAGCACCACTCCTACGTCGTGGTGGCTCTGTCTAGCCTCCAAGATTGGACAACCCACGGGCCGGACCTGAAAGCCATTGTGGACAGCTTCACCTTCCTGCCTTTCGAGCTGCCCCAGTACACTCCAGACGAGTGGGAGCCGGACGACACGCTCGCCGAAGCCACAGATCTCGAGCCCGGCGCTGGCCAGACCCACGATTTCCATAGACTCGGCGACCGCGACCACTTCCGCTTCACAGCCATGAGAGGTCACGTGTATACGATCGAGACCTTCAACCTGGCGCCCAACGTGGACACCCGCATCTTTCTCTACGATGGCGAGGGCAGCTTGCTCACCCAAGATGACGACGGCCGCACGTTTGAGGAGAAGTGGGCCTCCCGTCTCGTGTGGACTGCGGAGAAGACCTCTACCCACTACGTGATGGCGCACGACGTGAATGACGACGATGCCGGGCCTGGTACCTCCTACGACATTCGCATCTGGGAGGAGGCCCATTTCGTGGAGGACGAGTACGAACCCGACGGCTCGCCGAGGCTGGCCACTCCCCTCAAACCCGGCGAGCCACAACCGCACAATCTGCACCTGGCCGGAGACGCGGATTGGATGCGCCTGGAGACGACGGCGGGCAACACCTACATTGTCGAGACGTTCGACCTGGGTGAGGATGTGGACACCGTGCTACGTCTTCTCGACGAAGAGGGAAACGAGTTGTTCGTGGATGACAACGGGCGGGACGAGGAGGAGCCGCGAGCCTCGCGCATTCGATGGACCGCCCGCGACGACGGCTGGCTCTACGTCGTGGCCCAGGACGCCAGCGAGGACGCTCGAGGGCCAGGGACCCAGTACTGGGTGCTCCTCCAGGAGGCGGCTCGGTAGCTGAGCCGCGCCAAACGCCGCTCAGCCGTCGAACAGCCCCGCTACACCTGCTCCAGCAACTCCCTGAGGAGACGGCCTGTCTCTGTCATTTGCCCATCCTGGAACAAGGTCACATGGTCGAGGACCAGTTCCTCACGTCCCTCCAGCACCGCCTTCCCCAGGGGCGATGCCTTCAGCATCCTGAGATCCTCTGCATACGGATCCGTGACGATGTCCTCTCGTACGATACACCCGTCCCCCATGATCAACACGCGATCGGTGCGCCGGGCAACCGCCGGGTCGTGCGTAACGATGATGAAGGTGGTGCCCAGTTGATGATTCATCTCGTGCATCAGGTCGATGGTCTCTCTGGAACTCTCGCTATCCAATTCCCCGGTCGGCTCATCGGCAAGCACTAGCGACGGCTGATTCACCAGCGAGCGAGCGACGGCTACCCTCTGGCACTGTCCGCCTGACATCTGATTCGGCAAGTAAGTGAGTCGATCGCCAAGTCCAACTAGCTCCAGCACCTCTTTGGAGCGCCGACGTCGTTCCTTCACGCTCATCTTCTGCTCGTGCAAGGGAACTTCCACGTTCTCCAGGGCGGTCATGGTAGGAATGAGGTTATGGAGCTGGAATATGAACCCAATGGTCTCGTTGCGAAACCGATCGAGGTCTTTGACCTCGGTCAGATCCTGGCCGTTGATCAGGGCCTGGCCGCTGGTCGGCCGGGCCAGTGCGCCGAGCACGTAGAGAAGTGTCGACTTTCCGCTGCCCGATGGCCCCATCACCGATACGAACTCGCCCCTTTTGATGGTCATGCTCACACCATCCAGGG
>DAOUEW010000396.1:0-3984 GCA_034430275.1 Anaerolineae bacterium
CTGGAAGATGCGGAGCAGTGCGTCTGCGCCGACGACGGGAATGCCCCCCACAGCCTTCCCCAGGCTCGTCCAAGAGCGACCCTGGCAGGAGCCGCCGCAACCTTCGAGCCGGCACCAAGAGCGCTGCACACCAGATCGCCAGCCTGGCCGAGGACGTGAAACGAGCCGGGCCTCATCGCACAGCGCGGTCGACCGTGGCCTGGGCGGTATCTCGAGCTACCGGCCCACAACGTCGCGCCGCCGCCCTGGTGAAGACCACCCCGCCGCAACTAGCACCACCAAGGGCCCAGTCATCGCTTCCAGCAGGTGTTTGTAACGGGGGGTCCGATCATGAGCATCGGCTGAGAAGCACCACCTCGTGGACCTGCCCGGCACCCCCCGTGAGCTCGACAGAGCGCTCCGTTGAGGGCCGGTAGCACGTACATGCCGATACTGGTGATCATGGACATGGCCACTGGCTGGGTCACGCCTCGTCACCGTCCTAAGGGTACGCCCGTCGACTCATACTCCGTCTGGACCATGTTCAAGCGTCTGTACAGTCCATCGCGAGCCACCAACTCGCCGTGTGTCCCCATCTCGACAATCCGACTACCCTCTAGGACGATGATGACATCCGCAGAGCGGATAGTTGACAGACGATGCGCAATGACGATCGTCGTCTTACCGATCATCAGCCGCTCCAGAGCCTGTTGTATCAGCAGCTCGGTCTCGGCATCCACAGAGGACGTCGCCTCGTCCAAGATCAGAATCGGCGCGTCCTTGAGTACAGCCCGGGCGATCGCTATGCGCTGCCTCTGCCCGCCTGACAACTTCGTGCCCCGCTCCCCGATGAGCGTGTCGTAGCCCTCTGGCATCCGCGCGACGAACTCGTGGGCGTTGGCCGCCCTCGCCGCCTGGACCATCTCCTCCTCCGTGGCCTCCGGCCGGCCGAACAGTATGTTGTCGCGCACGGTGCCGTGGAACAGGAACACATCTTGGAGCACGATGCTGATCTGCTGACGCAGACTCTTCAAGGTCAGATCGCGGATGTCTTGTCCGTCCAACGTGATCGATCCCTCGCACACGTCGTAGAACCGGGGAATGAGGTTGACCAGCGTTGTCTTGCCCACGCCCGTTGGCCCCACCAGTGCCACGACCCTGCCTGGCTTGATGTCGAGATCGATGTGCTCCAGCACCCGGTTCCCCGTGCCATAGCGGAAGCCCACGTTCCGGAAAACAATCGCACCCCTCGCCCTACCGGTCAACTCAATGGCGTCGGGACGTTCTACTGTGTCGGGCTGTTCTTCCAGCAACTCGTTCACGCGCTCTGCGCCAGCGAGCGCCTGTTGAACTTCCTCCCACGCCTCGGTCAAGGCCCGCACGGGCTCGTAGAGCATCTCCAGATAGAGGAAATAGGCCACCAGATCCTCAATCGGCAACGCTTTGCGTAACACGAACAGCCCACCGAAGTAGACCAGCACGATCATACCTAGAGATGAAGAGAACTCCACGAAGGGATGGAACGTCGCCATCAGGCGCAACGCATGAAGCAGCGAATCGCGATACCTCACGATGTGGCCGTAGATGCTCGCCGCCTCGATCTCCTCCCTGGTGAAGGCCTTGATCTCTCGAATCCCGGAGATGTTGTCGTTGAGCGCTGCATTGAGCTCACCCAACTCGACCTGGCGCCTGCGAAACGCCGGTGTCACGTACTTACCGAAGGCCCGCATCGCCAACACGATCAGGGGAATGGGGATCATGCTCAACAGGGCCAACTGCCAACTCATGCTGAACAACACCGCTGCCACTCCGATCAACATGAGCACGTTCACCATCACATCAGGTATCGCATGTGCGATCAACTGCTCGAGCAAGTCCGAATCGTTGACCATCCGCGACATCAACTGCCCTGTTTGCTTGTCCTCGTAGAAGCGCAGCGACAGACGTTGCAGGTGCTGATAGATCTCCAGCCGCACGTCCGCCACGACGCTCCACCCGGCGACGTGGGCCATGTAGCTTCTGACGAACCGCAGGACTGCGCGTGCCGCATAGGCGGCCAGCGCCATCAAGGACAACCGAGCGATGGAACCCATTGCGTCTGCGCCCGGGGCGGGAGCGGTGACCACTGCGACCATGCTCCTGACGATCCACGGGACGACCAGTTGAACGCCCACCAGCAAGAACATGCTGATCACGGTCAACGCGAGTGGACCAGCATGCCGCCGGGCGTACTTAAAGGTGAACCTAAGATGCCTCATTCTCCGATCCCCCAAAGCAGTCGCTCACCCCGAGGGCCTGCATCGAGCGCCTTTGATACGGCAGCAGCCTTGCGGTCATCATACGGGCTGGCCTCACATGGAGACCAGTCAGGACCCGATATCACCTCCGCGCCCAGGCGGGCCAGCACTAGCTAACCGGTATCAAGGCCACGGCAGTAGGCGCCTTTCTGGCGTGACTCATGGTAATCTCAGCACATTATGGCGAGAGGGCTGCCTGAGCAGCCCTCTCTTCACTCTCCGGAGCGGGGACGACGGGATTTGAACCCGCGATCTCCTGCTTGACAGGCAGGTGTGTTCAACCAGGCTACACCACGCCCCCACGTTCCAGCCTATCTATCTTACCAGAAACCATCGTCTTGGTCAAGTCGCTATCCCCAGCGGAACATCCATGTCTCGCTGGAGGGACTGATCGCTCTCCCCTGCCCTGTGCCCGGTGTCCCCGAAACCACAGTCACGCTCCAGTAGACCTCGCGATCAGAGCCCACGTCGCCATGGTAGTCACTCGGCACCACGAAGGTGGTCTCCTTCCGCCAGTTCACCTTTTCCACCGGCTGACCATCCCTATCCGTGAGGACCAAACTCACCGAATACCACTGGTTCTCGCCCAGCGGACCCACGGACTCCCAACTCAGTTCGATGATCGAGCCCTCGGTGAAGTTGAACGGGCCCTCCTCTGGGAGGTCGCTCTCGTCGACAGGCGCCAATAGCACTGGTGCCGCATAGCGGAAGCCAGGCTGCTCAGTCGCCACAGCCGCCGGTGTCTCCGTCGGGCTCGGTGATTCGGTAGCGGTCACGGTCTCCGTGCCGGTCACGATCTCTGTGGCCGTCACTGTGATCGTAGCCGTCACTGTGACCGTTGGGGTGAGCGTGGTCGTGATCACCGGAGTGGACGTGGTTGTGGATGTCGGGGTAGAGGTAGGTGGTCATTGTGTGGCCGTCGCAGTGGGCGTCGGGGGCAGGATGACCTCAGTCGGCGTTGACGTCGGAGCAGAGGCCACGAAAGGCACACCGAACGGCAGTGGCACCCTGGTCAAGACCAGGTACAGACTAGCGGCTGCCACTACCACTCCCAGGAAGCCACCGATGAGCTTCCACGGGATCCTCCTCCGGTGCAGCTCCTCCCCACAGTGAGGACATACCACCAGGCCCGATCGGATCGCTCTCTTGCACCTCGGACAGGTAGAGCTCTCCCTACGAAGCCGCGTCCCGCAGCTTGGGCAGACTACGTCCTTCGGCGAGACGGACGCCCCACACCATCTGCACCTCTCCATACGGCTACGATCCTCTAGGCCAAAGCATAAACACGCCCATCACAACGAAGAGAGCGCCTGCCGCCATCCTGATGTAGCGGGCCGGTATGATCCGGGCCACGGTGCCTCCCACCGCCACCCCGATCAGGGTGACCAGCGCCAGGCCGGCCGTTGCTCCGATGAAGACTGCAACCGGCGATTTCGTCTCAGCCGACATCGCGATGGC
Source organism: Anaerolineae bacterium (assembly GCA_034430275.1). Lineage (GTDB taxonomy): Bacteria > Chloroflexota > Anaerolineae > UBA7937 > B3-Chlor > JAUVXJ01. Next base: position 3,735 of record DAOUEW010000396.1, read on the forward strand.
CGCCAATTGCGTCTTGTCTCCGAGCTCCGCCAGGAAGATGAGACCAAACGTGCTGGCAATCACTCGCCAATCCACAGCGTGTTGTCCCCCTCTTACCGCAGTAATGATCCGCCATTGGTCAGGCGGACGACGTCGAAATAGGATACCAGCATCACGAAGCCCAGGAGGATGGCCATACCTATGATGTGCACCAGGCCCTCCTTCTCAGGAGAGACGCGCTTGCCTCTTCTGATGGCCTCCAAGACCACGA
>DAOUEW010000397.1:0-12677 GCA_034430275.1 Anaerolineae bacterium
CAGAGGTCTCGTTGGCTACCGTCTATACCAGTCTAGGCGTACCATCCGCCATCGTAGTGGTGGCCACGCTGCTGTTTCGATTCATCGCCTTCTGGCTGCCCATCGGCGTGGGGCTCGTGGTCCTGTGGCACCTGCGCCGGAAGGCGCTGATCTGATGGGCCCGCAGGTACGGCGTGCAGACTGAAGGCTAGCCGATATGGAAGTTTCTACCTCTCACTTCACGCTCGTCGCCCTGCTGCTCCTCGTGTGCCTGGCGCAGGTGGAACGAAAGGGCCTGGTATCCATCTCTGCCTGCGGAGAGCTCCTGCAGAGACACCAGTCGCTCGGTCAGAACCTCACTGAAGAGATAGCTGATCTCCACGCGGAATCCGGTTTCCTGGCCCAGGAAGAGCTTAGAGTTACAGATCGCAGATGCTTACTCGTGGCGAGAAGCACGCTGCAGGATCTGCTCAGACAGGGCGCGATCTCGGATGATGTCTTTGGGAGGCTGGTCTCGGAGATCGATGCCGAACTGCGCCAAGTGGGGTAGACTGCCACTGAGCGGATGATCCACGGTGTCGTGCCATCCGTCAACTCTCCTCAACGGATGAGGTCAGCCTATCAGCCCACGGTAACTACAGTGACTTTCTGTGGCCCTCTGTGCGAACTGCCAGTAGAGGAGGTTGCAGGATGTTGAAGAGGTCTCTCATTGGATTGGGTATTGGGGTGGGTGCACTTGCTCTCTGCCTGGTGCTGCTCACCATGGGGTTCCTGGTGGGCGGAGCAATCGCCTACCTCGGGGCACAAGGCGTCGGCGGGGGAGCCTTGCCCGAATCATCACCGCAGCCAACCATGACCCCGGAGGAGTCGCCGCAGCCACTAGAGCAACCATGGCAGTGGCCTATGCCCTCGCCAGGTCCGAGGGAGTGGCCTCAGTCGGTGTGGGGACTCGTGCAGCCCGCCCTCGTCACCGAGGTCGTGGAAGACAGCCCGGCCGAGGAGTCAGGAGTGGAGGTGGGCGACATCATCATCGGCATTGATGGCACCGCCCTCGATCCAGGCCACGACCTGGCGGAGATTGTCCGCGAGCGCGACCCAGGAGACGAGGTGGTGCTGACCATCATCCGTAGGGACGGCGACACGGCAATACTGGAGCTCGAGGCTACCCTGGGGAGAGAGCGAGACAAAGACGGTGAAATCGTGGCGTATCTCGGGCTGTGGTATCGCCCGCTGGGGAGCGGCATGGGCTTCATGCTCCCGGAAGGCAACACATGGGATTGACTCCTGGACCGCTGACCTGCGTGGACTCGTGCACGGCAGGAACAGAAGTAAGCAACTTGTGAGGTAGAGAAGACATGGAGGAACCGAGAAGGGGTTGCGGGCCCGCTCTGGGCATTCTGGTGGTGGTGATGGCAATCCTGTTCGGCGCCGCCGGGGGCGCGATCGCGGGTGGGCTGGTTGGCTATAAGACGGCCAACTACCAGGTGTCGTCTGCGGCTCCGGCGGCCCAGGCCGAGGTGCACGCGGCGGAAGTAGCTGCGCCCGCCGCCACCTACCTGACCCTGACGGACGATTCGGCCATCATCTCCGCCGTGGCCAAGGTGAAGCCGGCGGTGGTGACCGTGATCAACACCATGCCACCACAGCGAGGATACTTCGGTCAGATCCTCGAGCCTCAGGCCTCGGGGTCGGGTGTGATCATCAGCAAAGAGGGGTACGTAGTCACCAACAACCACGTGGTGGAGAACAGCCAGACTCTGCAAGTCATCTACGCTGACGATACCAAGGTTACGGCCACGCTGGTTGGCGCTGATTCCTACTCCGACCTGGCCATCTTGAGAGTGGATGGAGAAGTACCCGCCATAGCAGAGCTAGGGGACTCGTCGGTGCTTCAGCCTGGGGAGCCTGTGATCGCCATCGGGAGCCCGTTGGGAGACTTCAAGGGCACCGTCACGGTGGGTGTGGTCAGCGCTCTGGACCGCAGTCTCGATATCGGAGGCGGCGTGACCATGGAGGGACTGATCCAGACCGACGCGGCCATCAACGAGGGCAACAGCGGCGGCCCACTCGTCAACGCCTTGGGCCAGGTGATAGGCATCAACACTGCCATTGTGCGCGGGACAGGTATGACCACCACCGTGGCGGAGGGACTGGGCTTCGCTATCCCCAGTGATGTAGCGAGGGAAGTGACAGCGCAACTGATCCAGTATGGTGAGGTGCGTCGACCGTACCTGGGGGTCGACTGGGTGGCCATCACCCCCCGCATAGCGTCGGCCTACAACTTCCCCGTGGAGTACGGCGCCTACATACAGGAGGTGCAATCGAGAGGCCCGGCCGACAACGCCGGTCTGCGCTCCGGCGACATCATCACCGCCATCGGCGGTCAAGCCATCGACGATGCCAATAATATGCTGACCGTCCTCATGCGCTTCGATCCAGGACAGCAGGTCGCCGTGACCGTGGTCAGGGATGGCGAGGAGATGACCATGGACGTGACCCTGGGCAGCAGATAGCCGTCGAAGACGGGAACCCAAGGGAGAAACCTGCGCCAGACCACAGCCAGGAAGGCTTGTGCGCAAGGACGTAATTGGTGCTCCGATCGTCCTGACCGAGACGCGACTCGCGATCGTATCGACGTAGGGGCACCGCGCGCTGTGCCCCTACTCTTGATCAGGCAGGCATGCGCCAAGAAAGGTCTTGGCTGGCGCTACGGCGTCCGAGATGGGGGCTATGCGCCTCCGGTGGGGAGGAAGAAGAAGGCCAAAGCCACGATGAGATACACAGCAAGCAGTTGCGCACCCTCTAGCCAATTGGACTCGCCATCTAGAGAGATGAGCGCCGCAATCCCAACCGCCGCCCCAAGCGCCAGCAACTCGAACTCATTGAAAATCAGCGTTAGTGGGTGCCCCATCGCCAGGCTGACGAATACGAGCAGAGGGGCGACGAAGAGGGCTATCTGCATGCTCGACCCGAAGCATATCGCCAAGCTCAGATCCATATGGTTCTTCCAGGCCATCTGCGCAGCAACCAGATGCTCAGCGACGTTTCCTACCAAAGGAATGAGAATCACGCCCAGGAAGAACTCTGTGATACCCATAGACTCGACCACAGGTTCCACAGATGAGACCAGGATCTCGCTCAGCCAGGCCACCAAGATGGCGGACACGGCGAGAACGATAGCGCCCCTACGCAGGGACCACGCGGGCATAGCGTGGCCCTGAGTCAAGGCCTGGCTCTCGGAGGAAACGAAGGCGTAGATCAGGCTCAGCACATAGATAACTATCATCACCACGGCCACACCCAGACTGAGCCACTCGACAGCCGCGTGGTCCGTCACCTCGATGGCGTGGCCGAAGATGGACGGTATGATCAGGGCGATGATGGCCAGGATCATCAGCGTGGCATTCGTGCCCGCCTCGGAGCGCTCGAAACGTTGAGTCTTGTTGCGCAGCCCTCCCAGTAACACGCTCATGCCCAGCACCAGCAGGATGTTCCCCAGAATCGACCCCGTGATGGACGCCTTGACCAGTTCCAGAAGCCCCTCGCGAATGGCGAAGATGGTGATAATCAACTCGGCCGCATTGCCCAAGGTGGCGTTGAGCAGCCCTCCGACTCGGGGCCCGGTACGCGCCGCCAGTTCCTCAGTGGCCTGACCCAGAATCCAGGCCAGTGGCACGATGCCCAGAGCAGAGGCGAAGAAGATGAGCCGCTGATCCCATCCGAGGAGGGACCCGACGATGCTCAACGGCACGAAGAAAAGGAGGATGGTGAGGTACCTCATGCGTTTCGCCCTTCTACTGCCGAATGAGACGCAGCAGCTTGGTGATGGCCGGACTCAGGTCCTGGCTGGTGTCAATGACGACGTGATTACGTCCGATGGGGTCCACATCCCGGCCCATACGTCGATACACCTCCCAGTCGGCGTCTGAGACCTCGCCATGGTCAGCATCTCCCTCGTGGCGGCCCCGTAGTCTATCGTGTGCCACTCCTTCGGGAGCCACCGCTTTCACGATGATCAGCTTGACTTCCTCACCATCAGCGAGCCGGTAGACCAACTCTCGATGTCGCTCGTGGAGATTGGTGGCATCGTAGATGACTCGCACGCCCTTTCGCAGAAGCTTCGCCATCAAGGCATGACAGGTACGGTGCACCCATTTACTCTCCTCACCACTGTAGTTGCACTCAGGGAAGAGTATCTTGCGTACCTGGTCACTCTCGACGATCACGAAGGGCAACACCTCGGCCAGCCCTCGCGCTACGTAGGACTTGCCGGTCCCGGGTAGCCCGCAAAGCATGACCAGTACGGGATCGGCGGTGGTCTGATCAGTGTTCGCCAGGTGACCTTCGACCTTGGCGACGTAGTGGGATAACCTATCTGACATGGGGGCTCACATCGTTGGGCATTATACCACATCCCTCCCGTTTGGCAAGACCGGGCGACGTCGCGGCCGTTCTAACGCTCGCCGTTGCGCAGACCTCGCGCCTGTACATCCGACAGCAGCGCCAGCCCTTGGACATCCCCCACCAATGGTTGACACCAGGGCATGCCCGGCGTAAAATGGAGCTCGAATCACCCAGCATCGTGTTCGATACAGAGAAATGGCCGACACTCTGCTCAAAGGGCGCTATCGTCACCTGGCCGAGATAGGTCGCGGGGAGCAAACCGTAGTCTACAAAGCCCTCGACGTCTCACTGGATCGCACAGTGGTCGTGAGAGTCCTCCGCGAGCAGCATGCACAAGATGGTGGACTCGTCGAGCGCTTCCAGCGTGCTGCCCGCGCCATGGCTGCATTTACGCACCCCAACCTGGTGGTGGTTCACGACGTGGGCAGAGATCGAGACCTCGTGTTCGTAGTCACCGAGTACGTGGATGGACCGAGCCTCGAAACCCTGCTGACCTCCGAAGGCCCCCTCGAGACAGAGAAGGCTCTTGCCATCGCCGTTCCCCTCTGCGATGCACTGGCAACGGTTCACCAGGCAGGCTACGTCCACGGGCAACTCACTCCGCGTAACGTGCTCTTGACGTCCGCCGGACAGCCGAAGGTCTCCGATTTTCGCGTCGAAGACGTGCCCTCCACAGAGCCGCTGACCGGTCAAGAGCGCTCCGCGTACGCCGCCCTCTACCTTTCCCCGGAGCAGTTGATGGGGCGCAGGGCGACGAGTGCGTCCGACGTCTACAGCGTGGGCATCATCCTCTACGAGATGCTCTTGGGTCGCCCTCCCTTCGTTGGCGAGAGCTACGCCGAGATAGCGGAGCAGCACATTCGACGAGAGCCTGACCCGCTCCACATCGCCAATCCGCAGATACCGATTCCCCTCAGTTCTGTAGTCCACACCGCCCTGTCCAGGGCCTCTACGGATCGGTATCGGTCGGCCGGGGAACTGGCGGATGCCCTGCGAGCGTACCAGGGTTCGAGCGGCAGGCCACTTCTCGCGGACCGTCCGGAGGCCGCGGGGCCGTGGCACCCTTCCGCGCCGGATGCGTTGGAGGCCCCCGCACCAGCGTATCCCAGAGCCGCTCCCCTTGAGGCCGCGCCCGCTCGCAGAGATCGAAGCCAGGGTCTGGACTGGCTGGGCTGCCTGATGACGCTGGTGGCCGCCGTGGCGGTCCTGGGCTTGATACCCCTGTGGCTGGCGGTCTTCCTCCGCTACTTCGTGTGAGTGTAACACTCCCCTGCCACTGAAGAGGGGGGCACCTGCGGTGACCTGGCTCCTCCCGACCTCAGGATCACGCCGCTCCCGCCGTGACCCATTGGACCGGCCCTTCGTCCCATGGCACGAGGCTCGCGACTCTAGCGTTCCGGCCCATTATGTGGTATACTTGAGAATGCAGTTCTATGTGCAGTGAAGGCTCGGCGCCGTGCCTATAGCTGGCATCGCGGCGTAGTCTTTTCGTGCGGAGGGTATAGAGTGAGTTCAAGATGGATCAGAAACGGGCTGATCTACCTGATCATCACGTTCATGGTAGCCGCCCTTTTCTATAACGTCTACAGTGCATCAACGAGCCTCGACGTAGTGCCCATTACCACGGTGGCCCAGGATGCTCGTGACGGCAGGATCGCTAGAATACTGCTCTCGGGTGACGAACTGAGGATCACGCGCAGCAACGGGTCGGAGGTGCTCTCTCGCAAGGAGACGGGCGCTGACCTGACGGACGTTCTGACCAATCTCGGCGTGACTCAGGAGATGCTGAACGCTATCACCATAGAGGTGGAGAGTCCGAATGAGTGGGGTAGCTGGCTCGCTATCCTCTCCTCCTTCTTGCCGCTGCTGTTGATCGGTGGACTGCTGCTGTTCATGATGAGGCAGGCGCAGTCAGGCAACAGTCAAGCTCTGTCCTTCGGCAAGAGTCGCGCGCGCATGTTCTCCGGAGACCAGCCTACCGTCACTTTTGGCGACGTGGCCGGAGTCGAGGAGGCCAAGCAAGAGCTACTGGAGGTCGTGGAGTTCTTGCAGGAGCCCGACAAGTTCAGTGCGCTGGGAGCCCGCATCCCCAAGGGAGTGCTCATGGTGGGCCCGCCTGGATGCGGCAAGACGCTCATGGCGCGCGCTGTAGCTGGCGAAGCGGAGGTGCCGTTCTTCAGCATCAGCGGCTCCGAGTTCGTCGAGATGTTCGTCGGCGTGGGCGCTTCGAGGGTCAGGGACCTCTTCGAGCAGGCCAAGCGTAACTCCCCGTGCATAGTCTTCGTTGACGAGATCGACGCCGTCGGCCGCCACAGGGGAGCGGGGCTGGGGGGCAGTCACGACGAGCGAGAGCAGACCCTGAACCAGATCCTGGTGGAGATGGACGGCTTCGACACCGACACCAATGTCATCGTCATGGCCGCCACCAACCGACCGGATATCCTGGATCCGGCGTTGCTGCGGCCGGGCCGCTTCGACCGGCGGGTGGTATTGGATCTGCCCGATATGATCGGACGCAAGGCCATTCTGGAAATCCACGCTAAGGGCAAGCCTCTCGCCGAGCTCGTGGACCTGGGGATCATCGCCAAGCAGACACCAGGTTTCTCGGGAGCGGACATCGAGAGTCTGCTGAACGAAGCTGCCATCCTCGCGGCGCGCCGTGACAAGAAAGCCGTCGAGATGGACGAGCTCGAAGAAGCCGTGGAGAGAGTGATCGCCGGCCCGGAGCGGAAGAGCCGTCTCATCAGCGACGAGGAAAAGGAGATCATTGCCCACCACGAGGCAGGACACGCACTGGTGATGAACGCGCTGCCCGGCTGCGATCCGGTGCACAAGGTCTCCATCGTTTCCAGAGGTATGGCGCTCGGCTACACCATGCCGCTACCTGAGGATGACCGGTACCTCAAGCAGCGTTCGAAGTTCGTGGACGAGCTCGCCGGCCTGTTGGGTGGGCGAGCCGCGGAGGAGCTCATCTTCGAGGACGTAACCACGGGTGCCAGCAGCGACCTCGAGCGGGCCACGAGGCTAGCCAGGAAAATGGTCACCGAGTACGGAATGAGCGAGAGGCTCGGACCGCTGACCTTTGGCCACAAAGAGGAGCTGGTGTTTCTGGGCCGGGAGATTGGCGAGCAGCGGAACTACAGCGAGGAGGTCGCCCGCGCCATAGACGAAGAGGTACGAAACCTTATCAACCAGGCCCACGAAACGGCCCTGCGCACACTCCGAGAGAACAAGGATAAGCTCATCGGTCTGGCCAGGAAGCTGATGGAAGTGGAGACCCTCGAAGGAGCAGAGCTCCAGGCCATGTTCGCCTGATCGAAGCGCCGACTAGCGGCAGAATGCTCCGGCACTAGGATCCCGCTGGACGCCGGGCTGCCCTACGGCACGATCTTCTCGAGGAACGCCGCCAACTTCTCGGGTATCACCTCCGGCTGTCCACCCAGAAGGCGACATAAGACCACGGTTCGTGCTGCGAACTCCAGTTGCTGAGCTTTGCTGGCGGCCTCTCGCAGGTCCTTGCCCACAGTGAGCAATCCGTGGTTCCGAAGCAGCACCGCCGGACCATCTCCCAAGGCGTCCACGATGGCCTGCGACTGCTCCTTCGTCCCAGAGAGCAGGAAGGGCACCACCGGTACCCGGCGCAACCCTATGGCCTCGATCGTGATCGGGGCTACAGGTTCGTCGTATAGACCCACGACGATGGCCATGGGCGCATGGGTGTGGATCACCGCGCCCACGCCCTCCCGCGTGCGATAGACGAGCAGGTGCATGGGCAACTCGACCGAGGGCCGGTCGCGTCCCTCGAGCTTCTTCCCCTTCAGATTCACCTTGATCAGGGTCTCCTGGGACAGGCCACCTTTGTAGAGCTGCGTGGGCGTGATCCACAGCTCGTCGCTGTCCGGAATGCGAGCGCTGACGTTGCCGCCCTTGGGAGTGATCAGGCCAGCGTCGTACAGCTCATCTACGATGGCGATTACCTGCTCGTTGAGATCATCTACCATGGATCGTACCTCTCGTTATGCGAAGGAACAGACCTCCGCGCCTCTTCTTCAGACTATCGCCTCGACCAGACCCTCAGCGGCCCAGCAGGCTGCGGTACAGCTTGGTCCACCGCTTATAGGCGGTACGATAGGTCGTGCGCATGGCGGGGTCTGGCTCCACGACATCGTCGCCCATCGACATGTGATCGGCCGCCTCTCTCAGGTCGCCGTACAGGCCTCCGCCCACCGCCGCACACAGGGCAGCGCCTTGCCCCGAGGCTTCCCTGGCGACTGGGACCCGCACCTGGAGTTGACAGACGTCGGCCACCAGTTGACGAAACAGGAGAGACCTGGCTAGCCCGCCACAAACCGCGAGAGACTCCACCTCCCTGCCCGAGATCTCCGCGAGTTGCTGGAGGTTCCCGCGCACCGCAAAGGCGATACTCTCCAAAATGGCACGTGCCATCTTCGGCCTCGTTAATGGTGGCTCGAAGGTCATCGGGAATGGGGCTAGAAAACCCACCCGGGAAGGGAACAACAAACGACCGTGGTCGGCGATCCATGGCCCCATGAAGCCCAGGACCGACCCCGGCGACTCGCCTCCCGCCTCCCTGTTCAGCGCTGCGTACGCGTCCTCCGAAGGCTCGCCTTCACCGAAAGCCTGCCACAACCACTCGTAGGCGATGCCAGCCAACCCCGCGCTGCACTCCAGACTCCACAGACCATCCAGAGCGTGCGCTCCGGTCCACGAGCGGTGCCTGTCATCCCACAAGGGCTCTCCCAGAGTCATCTGGAGCGGCATCGTGCTGCCGGCGACGGCCACCGCTTGCCCATCGCGCACGGCCCCACAGGCCAGACAGGCCGCCTGAGTGTCGGCAAGTCCGACAACTATGGGGGTATCCTCTGGGAGGCCCAGAGATGCCGCCGACCCTGTGCAAAGGCGGCCAGCCACTTCACCAGGAGAGCGTAGGGGAGGTAGTATCGCGGGAGAGAGCCCCAGCAGCTCGATTATCTCGGTGGCCCAGTCTCTCTCCTTCACGTCGAACAGCATAGACGAGGAGGCGTTGCTGGGCTCCGAGCAGTACACTCCGCAGAGCTTAAAGACCAGCCAATCGTTGACCATCAGCACGCGGTCGATCCGCTCGTACACCTCAGGCCGACACTCACGCATCCACAACAGGTGAGCCGCCCCGTCGGTGCCCACAGGCCATCGCCCCGTCCTCGAGTAGATGGTCTCACCGTGACGCTGTGCCATCTGGAAGCCCTGGGTCACCGACCTGGCATCCCGGTTGGTGCCAGCGTACAGCACCTCGCCTTCGCTGTCCAGGAAGACCACGCCGTCTCTGAAGCTGGTGGTGCTGATGGCGGCGACCTCCCCGGGCGGCAGCTCCGCGAGGGCCTCCCTCGTCAAGCCCACGAAGGTCTCCCACATCCGCTGGGGATCGAACTCCAGGCTGCCCGGCACGTTTTCGTCGCGGAATACAGGCATGTCGCCACGGGTGAGAGCGATCTGGCGACCCTCCCCGTCCACCACCAGGCAGCGACAGCTCCCGCTCCCCGCGTCCCAGCCCAGCAGCCAGCCTCCAGACGACACGTGCTAGGATTCCCCTCGCGCGGCCAGGTACAGCCGGTTCAGATCTTCCTGGAGCACCTGGAGACCCATGGCCGCTGACACGTCGCCAGCGAAGGCCAAGTCTCCCGACATGGCCGCCGTCGTCGCATCCAGCTCCCCACTGAACATGCCATCGAAGACCTCACTGGACATACAGAGTTCCACCATCGCTTCGCCAGGAAACTCGCCTATCCCACCGCTGAAGTCCCCATCCTGGAAGTGGATGTAGAAGAAGAAGTCGAGGTCCTCCACCTCGAACTCCACGGAAACGTCGTAACCACCACACCTCTCCTTGATGGCCTCGTCGGCTGGTATCAGCCCCAGCCACCGGGCGATGACCTTCTCCATGTCTCCAGCGGACTCATAACCTGCCATAGAAAGACCTCCTGGTGCTGTGTGCTTCTGTCGCGGGGGCTTCCCCACATCGCTGAAGGACGCCCTAACGCAGGGAGAAGCCCTCCAGGGTCTCGGGATTGAGAACGTGAAGAGGGCGCTTCCCTTGAAACAGGCGCTCCAGGTCAGACACCACGATGCGCGACTGGTGCGCCGGGATCTCACGCGTGTTCCCCCCGATGTGGGGGGTGGCGATGACGTTGGGCAACTGAAGCAGAGGGTGATCCGCGGGCGGCGGTTCCTCAGCGAAGACGTCCAGAGCAGCACCCCCGATCCCGCCCCCCTCGAGCGCCGCGTAGAGTGCGTCCTCATCGGTGAGCTCAGAGCGGGCCGTGTTGATCAGGAACGCGGTGGGCTTCATCAGGGCCAACTCCTCCCGGCCCAGCATCCCTTTCGTTTCCTCCGTCAGGGGAGCATGGAGAGTGACCACGTCCGCCGTGGTCAACAGCGTCACCAGATCCACGTTGTGGGCCCCGAAACGCTCCACCACCTCGGAAGGGACGTACGGATCGTAGACCAGCAGCTCTGTACCGAAGCCCTTCAGCCTCTTGGCCACCTCGCGACCAACAGCGCCTAGCCCCACGATGCCCACGGTCTTGCCCGACAGCTCATTCCCCTTCAGGTCGAAAAAGGCCACGGCCATCTTGACCATGCCCTGCGCGCCATCCTCCTGCCGCAGGACATCCATGGCCTGGGGAATACGCCGCAAGCTCATCAGGATCAGGGCCACCGCCAGGTCTGCCACGGCCTGCGCGTTTCGCCCTGGCGCGTGCAGGACGGGTATCCCCATGGCGCTCGCAACGCCGACGTCCACGTTCACGGGATCGGCGCGACAGCACGCGATCACCCGTAGGCTATCGAGCTGCTCCAGGACTCGCGCCCGTAGCTGATCCACTTCGGTCACGAAAACGTCAAACCCGTCGAGGGCACGCACCAGCTTCCGGCCTGCAAGCAGCCTCTTTTTCTCGGCGAACCCCTCGTAGCTGACCTCACCGTAGAGACGGAGCCGCTCCAGACCCCACTCATCGAGGCTTGCGGTGATCAGTACCCTCATCTATGCCCCCAGGACACCTGCTCCTGGAACTGGTCAGCCGCCCTCTGAGGATTCGCTCGCACCACCCTGCTCCACAACCTGCTTGATGCGCGCCAGCTCCTTGGCCAGGGTGCCCGCAACCTGTCGCGCCAGTCTCTCGGCAATCGGCCCTGGAAGGCCGGAAGACACACTGAACTCGTTGCGCATGGTCAGCACAGTCCCCTCTCCCTGAGGTTCGCAGGTCTGGACGAAGGTAGACTCCGCCCCTTTGATGGCCCTGGTGACCATCTTCCGGGGGGGCACCCATTCTACTATCTCGTGTTCCGTGGTGATCTTGCTGGCCACAAACCTGCTCACGGAACGGTAGGTACATCCCAGCCCCGGAGGTCCATCGGAGGTCAGCGTACATTCGAGCGTGACCACACTCCACTCCGGGCCCCTCTCCAGGTCACTGATCAGGGCCCATACCTCTTCCGGTGGGGCCGCGATCAGTACCTCACTCTCCGCTACCGGCATCACTTGCTCCCGTCGAGCGCACGAGTCCCTTGTGAAGGCGGCTCCGATTATATCACAGCCCTCAGTGGGCACCAAGGTCGGAGAGACCTTGGCGGCCATCGACACACCAGGTATAATGGCCACGACCGTCCCTGGGAAACATGGCCCCCTCCCCGTGAAGCAGGCTCTGGAATCGAGCACGGCCAACCGGTCTGTGTCCTGGGTGAGCCATGGCCGATCAGCCAGGCCACGGAGAATCGCCGCTGGGTCGCACCGATTACTCCGCCATGAGAAGAGAAGTCGTTTTCCCCATTTGGGTCATCCGTTCCGCGAGGGGCCTCTGGCCGCCGCGCGGAAACGTAGCACCCTACACTCTGGCTGCACTGCTGCTTCTCTCCGGTGGCTTGGTCAGCAGTTGCGTCGCGCCCGTGTCTCCCACGCCGACTGCTATCCAGACGCCGACCAGCACCACGCCGGCGCACACACCCACCCCTGAACAGCCGACCCCTACCAGCCACATCGCCGGCTCACCATCGCTGGTACAGTCCTACGTCAACGGTGCCCTCGGATTCTCCCTATCGTACCCTGCGCATTGGCTGACCAGCGACACGCCGAAGGGCGTCGTCTTCGGCACATCAGAGGAGACAATCGCGGGCGGAGAGTTCACTGGTGGCGCAGGCGTCGCCATTGAGGTCGAGGCGCTGCCCAATGCGGAGTGGGAAGACCTCGAAGCCCTCGCCCTCAGCCGAGCTTCGGTATTCAGCTCCGAGCAGATGCAGAT
>DAOUEW010000398.1:0-3853 GCA_034430275.1 Anaerolineae bacterium
CACCCGCAGGATCAATGCCCACTGCACGTACGATAGCGTGATGATCGGTAGTATCAAGTGTCTCATCGCATCCCAGAAGATGTCCAGCCTCAGGTTCAGTATCGCGTCCAACGTGTTCATCCCCGTGTATCGCGTGAACCCCGCCGATAACACTACCTGGTTGGCCCAGTCCGATAACCTCCCCGCCGGAAACCACTGTAGCTTGGCATAGAAGATCATCAATACCAGCAACCCGAACACAAACGTCGGAAATGACCACCCTACGATGGCGAAAACCCGCGTGATCTGATCGATCCACTTATTGTGGTTAAGCGCCGATATCACTCCCAACTGTATCCCTATCCAAATCAACGGGATGGCTGCCCACAACGCCAACTCGAAAGACGCCGGGATGTACCTCTTGATCGTGCCCAGCACCGGCGCGTGGCCAGTCCTCGAGAACCCTAGATCACCGTGCAAGACCCCATTCATCCACCGGAAGTACTGCACGTAGATCGGGTCATCCAGGCCGTACTTCTCGATGATCTCATCGAGCTCGCCAGCGCCCCGAGGAATGGCCGCCACGTACAGACTCGCCCTCTGCCCAGGGTCCAAGAATGACATCATCCCGAAGATCAGAATCGTCACTCCCAGGATGATGATCGGTAGTATCATCAGTCTGCGGATGATGTATGCGATCATTTCTCAGTCTCCCTGCCTTGCGCGATACCGCCGTGCGAAAGTAGCCTCGCCAAGCCCCCCGCGTGTCCATGCCACCGGCCTGCCCTCGTGCGCAGGCTACGCGACGAGACCCACGATCCGGGGACCCAGGGCAAGGGCCGGCCTATCCCGGCCCTTGCCCGATTCTTCCCGCTAGGGGTGTTGGATCTAGTACCCCTTCGAGTACCGATATATCCACTGCTGCGTGGGATAGATCGGGTTGAAGTAGAAGCCCTGCACCAGTCCTGCAAGTACATCCGGCCCAGGGCCTGGGTCATGAAGATGTCGAGCACATCGTCGACGGCCATGGCCTGTAGCTCGAAGTAGCAGGCCTCTGCATCGGGCCCGAAGGGCAACGCCAGGCACTCCGCGATCTTCGCGTCGTACTCGTCGTACTGCTCCTGGGGCAGATTCTGGAACTGAGCCCAGGTGCCCGAGGAACTCATGTACGGGACCACCCAGTTGTGCGGGTGATGGTAGTCCTCGATCCACCCGATGATGAACAGCGGCAACCGGCCGGCCACCGTCTCATCCAGCATCGTCGCGAACGGCACATCCAGCACCGAGATAGAGAAGTTGTCGTTGATGCTCTCGACGTTGGCCTCGATGATCTCCGCCGCCGTCCGCCTCTGGTCGTTCCCACTGTTGTAGGCCGCAATGAGATAGAACCCGGTGTCCCACAGCGCACCATCCCAGGCCAGCCTGAACTCCTCCTCGCACTTGGCGAGATCGTAGCTGAACACCTCCTGATCCGGGTTGTAGCCCAGGATACCGGAGATGATGGGGCCTCTGCGCTGTACAGCCTCGCCTAGCCACGCCTCGTCGATGAAGGTATCGAAGTCGAAGCAGTAGTTGAAGGCCTTCCGCACGTGCTCGTCTGCGAAGAAGTCAGGCGGGATCCCGTTCCCGTCCAGCTCGCCGCTGCCCAAATAGGGGTTGCCTCCCTCCACGTTCACGCCTTGGTTGAAGAACACGTCGGCTGAAGACACCTGCGGAAGGTTGATGAATGATGTGGCGGTGCCATTCTCATTGAGGATCGTCATCGTGCTCTCATCCGACATGTCGATGGCGTCCCACTGTTCCCTCACCAGGTCGTCGGCCTGGCTAACGTACTGCCTGGGCACGTACATCTGATCGCAATCCTGGGCCTCGAACGCGGCATAGCGGGTGCCCCACTCTTCGATGTACTTCCAGACAGCGCGCTCCAAGACCGCAGGACCAGTTGGCGCACCTTCCCACAGAGGCTCTGTCATCCAGTAGTCGTCGTTGCGCACCAGGACGATCTCCTCGCCCGGGGTCCAGTGATCGAACTTGTACGGGCCGGTGCCATTCATGGCCATGTACAGCTCGCTCTCCACGTCCTCGGGATCGTGATAGTCGCGCCAGTTGGCGCAGTCACCATCCCAGCCGCCCATCTCGGCGACCCACTCCTTGTCCACCGCCACGCCCCAGCCGGTGGCCACGACGCTCAAGAAGGCACCGAAGGGATTGGCCAGATTGAAGGTCACCGTCCAGTTCTCGTCGTCCGGCACCACCGAGCTCTTCACGAACTCGCAGGCCGCCTCGTCACCCATCTCTTCGGCAATGTCATCGATGGCGTAGTAGCCAGTCAACGGCTCCAGCACCACCCACGACGGGCCGCCAGCGCGGTCCTGGATCATCGTACGCCACCACGCGTAGGCAATGTCGGATGGCGTCAAGTCGCCTCCCTCGTGGAACTTGATCCCCTGACGCACCTTGAAGGTGTAGGTCATAGCGTCATCAGAGACCTCGGGCATCTCCTCTGCTAGTAGGGGCACGAACTCGTCTACCGACTCGCGATTGTAGAACAGCAAGCTCTCGTAGACGTTGAACACGATCTCGTAGCTTGCATTGTCGTACATGTAGCTGTAGTCCATCGAGTCCGGCTCCGAGATCGTACAGGAGACGAACGTGTCAGGGTTCTTGATCTCCCGAGTGGTCGGAGCGGCTGGAGACTCCTCCGGCGGCGCGGTGGGCTCGGGAGTCTCACCTTCCGCTGCAGGCGTCTCTGCGGCCGGTGGCTGCTCGGCTGTTGGGCCGCACGCCGCCAACAACAGAGCCACTACCATGAGCAAGTTCGCGATCAGAAGCCATCTCGTTTTCCTCACCATTGTCCTTTCCCTCCGTATGGTTTTCCAACTCTGCGCTCTACCGGGCCAAGGTGTCGTGGCTATTCCCACCTCCCTTCATAGCCTTGCACGGAGACTGCCCCGCGGGCTGATTTGGGAAGAAGAAAGCAGCGAGGGTCACTGGACCCCCGCTGCCAGGAAGCACGAGAGGGTGTGGAACACGTCCACCAATCTCATGGCCGTGAGTACACACGCCCACAGATGACCGACAATGGAGACGCCATCCATACTTGCTTGTCACCTAGGACTCAGTGCGAGCCCCGCGAAGGGGCCCTATCCGGTCTCTTTCGAGATTGAGATGAGTTACTCTACACCCTCTCTTCCACCTTCCTCCGCTAATAATAACAGGAAAGTCGCAGCAAAGGTTCAGGCCCGTCGACAACGGGAACACCGAGGCTTGCAGCGCATCGATCCAGGCTCACACTCAGAGCCATAGCCAGATAGATCGCCTACACACAACGAAGAAGAGGCGAGCCACAACCGTTGGCCCGCCCCATGATCGCCGTCAGCTATCAATGACTATGCGATGTGCCTTGTAGACATCACAGCGTGGCAAGTGCTCGTGCTATCGCCTGCTCCTGGCCAGCTTGGGGTCTAGTATGTCCCTGAACGCATCCCCGATCAGATTCCACCCCAGCACGAACAGCAGGATCGCTATCCCTGGATACACGATGATATACCAGTAGTCGAATAGACTCGGCATCCAGTTCCTCGCGAAGCTGATCAACTGCCCCCAGTCCGCATACCCTGGCTCCGCTCCCAACCCTAGAAAGCTCAACGCCGCAAAGTTCAACACGTACGATCCTATGTCCATCGACGCTACCACCAACGTTGGGAAGATCGAGTTCGGTATCACGTGCCTCATCATGATCCGTTGGTGAGTCGCCCCCAACGTCCTCGCCGCCATCACATAATCCCTCTCCTTCACCGACTGGATGTCCCCTCTCAACAACCTCGCATACGTCGTCCATCCAAACACGATCAAGGCGATCATCCCCGTCGTG
>DAOUEW010000399.1:0-2498 GCA_034430275.1 Anaerolineae bacterium
GGATCCTCTATCTGGCCGACAACGCCGGTGAGACGGTGTTCGACCGGGTGCTGATCGAGACTTTGGGCCACCCGGTGACCTACGCGGTCAAGGGCGGTCCGGTGCTCAACGATGCTACCCTGGAGGACGCCGTCACTGCCGGGTTGGATTCGGTCGCCGAGGTGGTGAGCACCGGCTCCGATGCCCCAGGCACCGTGCTTCGTCTGTGCTCAGCCGAGTTCCGTCGCCGCTATGAGGAGGCGCAGATGATCGTCGCCAAAGGGCAGGCCAACTACGAGACGCTGAGCGGTGAGGGGGACCGCTTGTTCTTCCTGTTGCAGACCAAGTGCCCCGTCCTCGCCCGGGACGTAGGTGCACCCCAGGGCAGCATCGTGCTCAAACAGGGATCTGACTCAAGAGGTGGAGGCTGATAGATGGAAGAGTATCTTCAGGTACTCACAGCCATAGACAGTGAAGAGAAGGCTCGCCTGCTACAGCACACACTCCTGGAAGAGCGGGCCGCCGCCTGCGTGCAGGTTGTCGGACCGGTGCACAGTGCCTACTGGTGGCAGGGCAACATAGAAGAAGCCAGGGAATGGTTGTGCCTGGCCAAGACCCACTCCAGTTCGTACGAACGTCTGGAATCACTGATCAAGCAGAACCATCCTTACGAGACGCCGGAGATCATCGCCATCCCCATCGTTGCCGCCAACCAGGACTACCTGGAGTGGCTCAGGACCGAGACGACAGCGTGAGGGCTCTTTCTCAGACTGGACGAGACAAGACGCCCTCTGTTGCAACAAATGGTCCGGGGGAGCGGTCGTCTTTGACATAGGCGCTAGTTCGTGGTATACTGAGGAATTGAAGCAGGTCGGTCCATGGTTGCCGGTGAGAGCGCCATCTACGAGGACTTCACGCCTCAGCCCAGCGGCAGGTGGAAGAGGTACGTAGTTGGCGATGCAGCACTCGAGGCAACCGGGAGAACCCTGCTTTTCATTAACAACAGGACATCCGCGCTTCACTACTCCGACGCGCAGATAGACGACTACCAGGGGTTGCCCCGGAGCTCTTTCAGATGGCGCCCGCCGCTGAAGATGACGGTGCGAGCGCGGTTCTCGGACAAGGCCGGGGCCTTGGTGGGAACCGCAGGCTTCGGGTTCTGGAATGACCCCTTCTTCATGACCGGCAGGCGGATGCCAGCCCTGCCCAGGGCGGTGTGGTTCTTTTATGCCTCGCCCCCGTCGAACATGAAGCTGGACCTCAGCAATCCAGGCCGAGGGTGGAAAGCGGTCACAATCGACGCCGGACGAGTCTCCTTCCTGCTTCTGGCGCCGACCGCTCCTGTGGCGGTGCCCTTGATGAACATCGGCCCGCTGTATCGAGGGTTGTGGCCCATAGCGCAGCGGGCAATGGGGGTCAGCGAGGCAACTGTCCAAGCGTCGATGACCGACTGGCACACTTACGTCGTCGAATGGGGCACCAGACGGGTGCGCTTCAGCGTCGATGGCGACCTCTCTTTGGAGTCGGAGTCTTCACCGGGAGGACCTCTAGGGTTCGTGATGTGGCTGGACAACCAGTATGCGGTGGTGACGCCCTGGGGGCGTTTGGGCTACGGCCTGTTGGAGTCACCAGTCCGCCAGTCCATGGAGGTGGACACACTGGCCATCGAACCCGGCTAGGATGCGCAGTTGACCCCAGCGCCGAGACTTGAGACCCCGGACCCGAAGTATACAACTGTGTGAGACGATATCACCGAGTACGGTGATCCAACAACATGTGAATCGAAACACGAAAGGAGTCAACATGCCTGAGGGGATCAAATGGTTCAAGGAACTATCGAAGGGTGACGTCGGCATCGCCGGCGGGAAGGGCGCCAACCTGGGCGAGATGACCCAGGCTGGGCTGCCCGTCCCTCCTGGCTTCACGGTGACCACCCCTGCGTACCGCCGCTTTACGGAAGCAACCGGCATCCTGGATCAGATCAAGGGGATCATAGGACAACTTGACGTGGACGACAACGCCGCCCTCCTGCAAGCTGCGGAGGACGCGAAGCGCATCGTCGTCGCCGCGAAGATGCCGAAAGACGTGGGCGATCTGATCGCAGGCGCCTACAAGGAGCTCTGCGACCAGGAGGGAGAGGAAGTCTACGTCGCCGTCCGCTCCTCGGCCACAGCGGAGGACACCGCGGAGGCCTCGTTTGCAGGCATGAACGAGACCTTCCTCAACGTGCGAGGCAAGAAGGATGTCCTCGATTCCGTGAAGAAGTGCTGGGCCTCCCTGTACGGAGCGCGGGTCATTTTCTACCGGGTGAAGCGCGGCTTCGATAGCTGGGGTATGGAGATGGGCGTCGTCGTGCAGAAGATGGCCGACGCCGACAAAGCAGGCGTAGCCTTCACCCAGAACCCGTCCACCGGCGCCCCCAACGAGCTGATCATCGAGGCGGCCTTTGGCTTGGCCGACCCGGTCATCGCCGGAGAGGTTTCCCCTGACTACTATCTCGTGGAGAAGGACACTCTCAA
>DAOUEW010000400.1:0-5850 GCA_034430275.1 Anaerolineae bacterium
TCCTGGGATGCGGTCGAACCAGACGACGATGTTGACATCGTTGGTGGAGCCTACCGAGGCCATCTCCAGGAAGTCGTCTATGGCCTCACTCTCCATGTCATTGTCGCCGTTGAGGTAGACGAGGACCGTCCACTGCGCGTCTCCCCCCAACAGGTCGGGGGCATCGAACTCGGTGGTCGGAATCGCAGGGGCTCCATGCTCGTCCTGAGCTGTGAAGTAGTACGTGTAGTCCGAGCCGGATTCGGAGAACCCCATTTGCAGATGTACGCAGATCACCCCCGCCGCGTAGTCGCCGGTGGGGCAGGACATGGCGAAGGGGCTGCCAGGGATCTCTGCACCTGCCTTCCTGATGTGCAGCTGCACCTCGCCCGGCTCGTCACCATCCGCGTCGGAGTACTCGATGCGGTACATGTAAGCCATGTTAATGTGCCCGCTCTCCGGATGCAGGCCATCCTCCTCGTAGGTGGACTCTCCGGTCCACTCCAGAACAGGTGGGTTGTTAGGACTCATGTCCGGCGCGTCCAACTCCGTCGTAGCCGCCGACGTCGCGCCACGGCTGTCTTCGGCCGTGAAGTAGTAGGTGTAGTCCGTCCCGGCTTCGGCGAAGCCAGACTTGGCGTAGCTACAGATCACCCCCGTCTGGTAGTCGCCGAGCTCGCAGGCCATGTCGAAGGGGCTGCCTCCTATGGCCACGTCGCCTTTCTCTATGTGTAGGTAGACGTGGGCTGGCGCGTCCCCATCGAAGGGGTCGGAGTACTCGATGCGGTAGCTGTACTCGTCGCCGGTATCGCCGCTCTCCGGATGTACTCCATCCTGCTCGTAGTTGGGCTCTCCGGTCCAGCTCAGCAGGGGCGGGGAGTTAGTGGGGCGAACCTTGACTTCGTCGATGCCGAACCCATCGTTCGGTATGGGATTCTCTCCGTAGAACTGGAACTTGATCAGAAAGTGGTCGTTCAAGGAGAGCCCCAGAGAGGAGGCCTGGGCGTCGATGTCGATGATCTCTTGGCCATAGTAGGGCTGGTAGTCTAGAAAGGACTCGATCTCGTGCCAGTTGGCCCCGAGGTCGTCGCTGATGTAGACGCCGTCGTCTAGGTGTCCGCGGTCGTCGTACTCTCGCCACCAGAAGTCGAGAAGGACGTCCGTCTGTCCCGTAAGGTCGATAGCCAGAATAGCTTTGGACCAGGAGAACTGGGAGCCGCTGACCTCGTCGTCCAGCAGCAGGTGATATGCGCCCTGGTACGGATAGTAGGCGGAATCGACACGAACGCGGCCCTCGTTGATCTCTTCGGCGCTCCATACGGGAGCCAGGGATCCCGCTTCGAAGCCGTCATAGAATGGAAACTCGGCGACCTCGCCCACGTAGGTGAAGACTGCGTAAACGCTCTTGTCTGCGTCCATGACCACGGGGGTCGGATTGTCACTGCCTGTTGCATCCCAACTCCAGTAGTGGAAGAAGTATCCGTCGGCTGGATGGGCAGTGAGATCCACCACGGTGTCGGCGGCGTACCTGTCACCTGCGCAATTGGGCGCCGGCTCAGCTGAGATCGTTCCGCTGCCACCAGGGATGACGTCGGTGTCGAGGGTGAAGCACGTCGCTGTGAAGTTGCCCGCGATTCCCTTGTTGAAGTCCATAGTGAAGGTCAAGGGATTGCTGCTGCCCGAAGCGTTGCCGCTCCAGTGGCTGAAGTTGTAGCCGTCGGCAGGAATGGCGGTCAGCGTCACTTGCGTACCCTCAGCGTAGGCCCCGGCGGGGCAGTTGGGGTCCGGACTCACAGAGACCGTGCCCGCGCCTCCAGGGCTGACACTGGTGGAGAGAGTGTAGCAGATGAGGGTGAAGCCAGCGGTGACACTCTTGTCTGCGTTCATGGTCACCGTCGTGGGGTTCTCGCTGCCAGACGCGTCGCCAATCCATGAGGAGAAGCTGTAGCCTCCAAGGGGTGCGGCGGTCAGTTCAACAAGTGTGTCCTCGAGATACTTGCCCCCGTCACAATTGGGAGCAGGATTGGCGGCAATGGTACCGGCGCCACCAGGGACCACGCTCAGCGCCAGGCTGTAACATGTCTGCTCCGTGAAGTTGGCGGTGACGCCCTTGCTCGCGTTCATGGTCACCGTCGTGGGGTTGGCGCTGCCAGAGGCCTGCCCGCTCCAGTGGCTGAACTCGTAGCCTGAGGCGGCATTGGCGGTTAACTCAACGATGGAACCTACCGTGTACTTGCCACCTCCGCAGTTGGGGGCAGGGCTGGGGCTGACCGTCCCAGATCCGCCGGGGCTCACGTTGATGGCCAGATCGTAGCAGATCTGGGCGAAGTTGGCCGTGACGGACGCGTCGGAGTGCATGGTGATGGTGGTGGGGTTGGAACTGCCGGAGGCGCTGCCGCTCCACCACGAGAAGCCGTAGCCAGTTGCCGCGTTGGCTGTTAGTTCCACCAGGGTCCCGGCTGCATACTTGCCTCCCGCGCAGTTGGGCGCCGGGTTGGCGTTGACGGTTCCTGCTCCGGAAGGACTGACGCTCGTATTCAGGGAATAGCATTGCTGCACAAAGTGAGCGGTGACGTTCTTGTCACCATCCACGGCGATGGTCCTGGGGTTGATGTCGCCGTCGAGGTCGCCCGTCCAGTAGCCGAAGCTGTATCCAGAGTAAGGGCTGGCGGTCAATTGCACCTCAGTACCTTCGGCGTACAGTCCACCCCCGCAATTGGGGGCCGGATCGGCCGAGACGGTTCCGCCTCCCGAGGGATCGACGCTGAGGTTGAGCGAGTGGCATACCTGAGTGAAGTTGGCGGTGACGCTCTTGTCTGAGTCGATGGTGATGGTGGTGGGGTTGCTGCTGCCCGAGGCGCTCCCACTCCAGAAGGAGAAGCTGTATCCGGTGGCGGGGTTGGCGGTCAACTGGACCTGCGTCCCCGTAGCGTATCTGCCGCCCGTACAGTTGGGCAGGGGACTGACGTCCACGGTTCCGCCCCCGGCAGGGCTGGCGGCAGTGCTCAGAGTGTAGCAGACCTGGGTGAAGTTGGCGGTGATGTTCTTCTCTGCGTCTACAGTGATCGTGGCAGGGTTACTGCTGCCCGAAGCGCTCCCACTCCAGTAGGAGAAGCTGTAGCCTGTTGACGGGTTTGCGGTAAGCTCGACCTCCGTGCCAGCAATGTACTTGTCGCCGCAGTTGGGAGCCGGATCGGCGCTGACGGTCCCCCCTCCCGCAGGACTCACCGCGAGGTCCAGGCCATAGCAGACCGGGGCGAAGTTCCCCGTCACGTCCTTGTCGGCGTCCATGCTGATGGTCGTGGGGTTGCTGCTGCCAGACGCGCTCCCGCTCCAATGGCTGAACTCGTAGCCAGATGTGGCATCAGCGGTGAGCTGGACGGACGTGCCATGGACGTATTCGCCGCCCCCGCAATTGGGCGCCGGGTCGGCGCTGACACTGCCACTTCCACCTGGACTCACATCGGTGTTCAGGGTGTGGCATGGCGTGGTGAAGAAGTCCCAGGTAGCCCCTGCGGTGTCTTCACCGCAGAAGTTCTTGGCCACCACCTTCCAGAAGTAGTGGGCATCGTACTCCAGCGCGGGAAGATCGTAGTCGCTCTCCGAACTGATCCCGACGAACGGCGGGTCGGAGGTCGTGCCGAAGTAGACGTCATATCCCGTGGCATGGGCCGCATCCGCCCAGTCCAGATCGGAGTGGATCCACACGCCCGTAGCGTCATCTTCCGGTGACGGGGTGCTGGGCATGGTGGCTGCGGGGGGGCTGGGAGGATGCTCAGAGGAGCCCAGCTGGAGATCGACCATCGGATCGCCGATGAGCATCATCTCCAGCACAGTCTTCTTGTCCCAGTCGGAGTGGTAGTACTGAGCGTCGTACCAGGACTCCCTTGCATAGGCAAGCGCCTGGCCGAGGGTGTAGTCCCAGTCGGTGATGCGGTGCTGGAAGAACTCCTGGTTGATGCCGTCAATGTAGCCTGCTGTGGCGTGCATGGTCGTGCCAATGTAGGCTATCGCCCCCGCATCGATGAACCCACAGCCCAGATTAACGTCGTCGTCGAAGTCCCACGTACCATCCGCTCCCATGAACCTGGCCGTCATGCAGGAGTCGGTATACTGTAAGAAGGGATAATCGCGCCACGTGTCCTCGTGGGCGGCCAGGTGATCCCGGTGGAGATAGTCCGCGTCTCCACCACTCCCCAGCGCAACCGCTTCGTCGTTTCCATGACCTTTGGCAAAGCCCACGGTGACGCCTGAGTCCAATCCCAATGTTCCCTCAACGTAGTTCGCCTTACTGAAATCGTCATCCGCCTGCGAGTATAGAGGCGAGCTGGGTTCGAGGAGCAGCGTTGCAGCCGGCGCTACACTCCCCAGATAACTGGAGACGTCCACAGCCGTTTCCTCGTAGCCGCCATCCCAGGTGATGGAGCCGGAGACGGTCCAGTCCAGGTAGTCCGCATCCAGGCAGCCGGCCTCGTATCTCTTCACCGTGTCGACGTATTGCTGCGTTTCCGCGTCCGTCGAACCGATAGGCCTTCCCACGTACGAGTCCACGACCCAACCGTCTGTTAGCTGGCCTACGGATAGGCTCTCTCGCACTTCGTAGTAGAAGTCAGTGCCGATCTCATCAGGGTCTTCTGTGTCTCCCGTGGGATCGGTAACGAAGAAGCAGCTAGCCTCTCCAAGGTCGCCGTCCCCAAAGATGGCGATGTAGATAGGATCGTATGCGTTGATCTCCGTTCTGATCTGGTTGGCTGTGTAGCCCCCTACCTCCAGGATCTCGGCGCTACGATAGGCCGCCAATTGATAGGCGGCTACATCGAATTCGCCCTCTTCCACCTGGTCCACCACAACGAGGTAGTAAGGTGATGAGGACAAGGTTGCATACTGCATGTCAGCAGCAGACAGGGCGGTTGTCCAGTCAGGGTTTATGATCTCCGTTGCATAGAGGGCGAGATCATGCTCCTTCACCGTCTGGTAGAATCCGCCGTTTTGCTTCTGGAGGTGAAAGAACTGGTTGATCTGCCTCTGCCCGTCGAGGCGAATCACCCGCATGTCGCCCCCCTCTATCCACGTCAGGAGGCTCGACGGGAGTTCTCCGCTAATGATTACATTGGAGACGCCCAAGTCGTTTGCGAGGTCCTGGGCGGCGGCCAGGTCTGTGTCGTCAGCAACGCCCACCAGTGGCCAGTTGAGATACGAGGCCAGGGGAACAAGGGACCCCCCGATGTGCCCGGGCTTCCCAAACAGGACCAGGCCTGGCGACTCAGCCCATTCACCTCGGATCAGTTCCAGTACCCTCGACTGACTGGTGACCAGCTCCACTTCGCCATAGTCGCTCAGGTGCTGTACCTGCTTAGCCTGGACGAACTGGGAGTCTGTGGCGTCCGAATAGGTCATCACGCCGAAGAAGCTGCTGGACCCCGCCGAGTTCTCGTCTCTCCAGAAGCCTGCAGAGATCATCGAGTACTCGCTACGTCCATCCTCTCGGACCAGAAACGCCCTGGGGGTTGCAGAGTCACACAAGGAGGCATCCGCTGCCAGATTCTGGCCCTCGTGCCCACTGCGGTGGCCCCTGGGCAGAACCTCGATCTGACCCAGACGGTCAGGCACGTCATCCAGCAGGGAGATGCTCCTCTCCTCTTCCACGAGTCCTGGCACTGAGTACACCACCTCCAGCTCCACAGCAGTGTGAACCAGAGCGGAACCTGTGGTCGGGTCGAACTGAACAGGCCAAATGCTGACCGTGCCCAAGGTGTTGCCGTCTCTCAGCGCGCCAATCTCGGTGACGCGGTAGAACTCCTCCGGGTATGTCGAGGTCAGCTCTTGGAGGGGGATGTCCTCCTGTACCAACCCAGTCGGTGTGACTCTCAT
>DAOUEW010000401.1:0-5392 GCA_034430275.1 Anaerolineae bacterium
TGCAGGTCGTCCTCACAGGGCAGCCTCTGGCGGCATTGTTCCGTGAGTTGACAAGCGGTCCCGTATAGTGTATAGTGCGGGGTGCTATGGCTGCGCATTCGCCGGGCCGGGGCCGAGCAGGCGTCGCCGGTGGGGCAGCCACGGTGCTCATGGTGTGTATGTCTTCCGTGTTGGCTAAGGATCCAAGTGGCGACAGTGGAGCACTTGCATGGGGAGGTTTTCCTGAAGCATGTCGAAGAAATGGATCACAGTGATCATTGTGCTATGTGTAGTGGTGGTCGTAGGGGGCGGTGGAGCGGCCTATCTGTGGAACTACCACGAGCAGCCGCAGTTCTGCGGCACCTGCCACATCATGGACCCCTATCTCGAATCGTGGCAGTCTTCCGAGCTAGGGGCCAACGCTCATGCGGAGTACGATATCGCTTGCCTGGATTGTCATGTGCCGACCTTGGAGCAGCAGGTGAACGAACTGGTGGTCTACGTTCAGGGCGACTACGAGATCCCGCTGAGGGAACTCAAGTACCCTAAGGAGAGCTGCTACGAGTGCCACGAGCATGGCACCTACGAGGAGATCGTGGAGATGACCGCCGACTTGGAGGAGACGGCAGGCGCCAACCCCCACGCGTCTCACTATGGAGAGATGGAGTGCCGTCTCTGCCACAAGATGCACAAGGCGTCCGAAGACTACTGCGCCCAGTGCCATGCTTGGGGGTGGCAGGTGCCGTAGTGGTACGGGCGGCATTGCTGGAACGGATTTGGAGGAGGAAAAACACTCTGATAGGAGGTCAGAATGACGCAAGAGGATAGAACGCGGATTCAAGTCTCTCGTCGTGATTTCGTCAAGGGAGCGGCGGCAGGGGCGACGCTCCTGGCGGGCGCGACCGCCATGTCGGGCTGCGGCTCGGCGGCCCCTATCCCGGCATCCGGCATGCCGGATGCGTGGGATGGCGAGGCAGATGTGGTCATCGTGGGCTTTGGAGGCGCCGGAGCGGCTGCTGCCCTCGAGGCGGCTGAAGCTGGAGCCGAAGTGTTGGTCCTGGAGAGGACGCCGACAGGCGGCGGCAGCACGGCGATATGCGGTGGCATCATCTACATGGGAGGAGGCACGCCGCTACAGACAGCGCTGGGCTTCGATGACACCAGAGACAACATGTACAACTACGTCCTGGCATCGGCGGGAGACGGGGCGGACGAGGAGCTGGTGGGGCTCTTCTGTGACGAGAGCCTCCAGTTGTACGATTGGGTGACCGGCATCGGTGTCCAGTTCAACGAGTCATTCATGGAGATGAAGGCGGCTGGGGATCCCACGGGCGATGGCTTGCTCTATTCGGGCAACGAGAAACAGGCCAACTACAAGGCGGTGGCCGATCCCGCCCCCAGGGGCCACGGCGCCTTTGCTGACGGATACGTGGGTGGCCATGCCATCTTCGCACCGCTCAAGGCAGCGGTGGAGGCATCCAGCGCCGAAGTACTCTATGAGGCACTGGTCAGCAGTCTAGTGGTCGATGCTGACGGCCGCGCCGTGGGCGTGGAGGCCGAGATCGAGGGCGAGAAGAAGTACTTCAAGGCCAACAAGGGCGTGATCCTGTGTGCGGGGGGATACGCCGCGAACGCGGAGATGGTGGCACAACACTGTCCAGAGTGTCTGCGATGCGCGGTCAACGTCGGGACACCCGGCGATGACGGCAGCGGGATCAGGATGGGGCAGGGCGCGGGGGCCGACGTACGGATGTTGAGCGAGACCGCGCCTTTCGCCTTCGTCTACGGGTCGGCCGAGTGCCTGTGCAGGAGCATCCTGGTCAATGGCAAGGGTCAGCGCTTCATCGGCGAGGACAACTATGGTGAGTGGATCGGGGACATGATCGTCAGAGACCACAACGTAGCTTTCCTGGTGCTGGACGACGCAGTATGGAGCATGGTTCCCGAAGCGGCGAAGGAGAGCCTGACGGTCGTGGCCCAGGCGGACAGCGTGGGCGAGTTGGCCGCCGGGCTCGGCATGGCGCCGGCGCTGCTGGAGAGCACGGTGGCGCTGTACAACGAGTTCGCGGCCAACGGTGAGGATCCGCTGTTCAAGAAGAACAGCGCCTATGTGGTGCCCCTGGAGACGCCTCCCTTCTATGCTCTGTTCTTTGGCGTGGAGGCCACGGCCTTCTTCACCAATGGCGGGCTTCGAATCAACGCCAAGAGCCAGGTTCTCGACGTGAACGGTGAGCCGGTTCCGGGTCTCTACGCGGCGGGCCGGAACGCCTTTGGCATCCCGGCGCGACACTACGTCGCCAGTGGCGTATCGGTAGCCGAAGTTCTCACCTTCGGCAGAATAGCGGGCCAGACGGCGGCTGCCGAGGAGGTTTCGGCCTAGGCTGTCACCGCCACTTCGTGGTGGCATAGAAAGGCAAACGGGCGCCTGTGACATCGGGCGCCCGCTCTTGTGCCAAGCCACTCTTTGGTGCATCGAGCGTCGCGGCGGACCTCACTGGTGGTGTGGATGCTAGCGAACGTGGTGATGAGATGAGTTCCAGTTCGGAGGAGCAGGGGACACAAGGGCAGACCCTGCACATGGGTTGACACCGTTCTGGTATAATACATAGTGTCTATCGTGTGCTAGACCGCTGAAGCGCCCAGAAGGGAGGGTCGACCTATGGACACTGAGAAGAAGGATCCTGCGCTCACGAGTGCAGAGAACAAAGGAGGCAACATGACTGAAGAGAAAGAAGACGTCATCAAGATGTCGCGAAGGGACTTCGTGAAGGGTGCGGCTATAGGGGCGGGGCTGCTGACCGGGGCCAGTGCGCTGGCCGGATGCGGAACTGCCGCCGCGCCAGCCGCTTCCGGAATCCCGGACCAGTGGGACAAGGAGGCCGACGTTGTCATCATCGGCGGCGGGGGAACGGGCATCGTCGCGGCTATCGAGGCCGCCGAAGCGGGATCCAGCGTGCTGGTTCTGGAGAAGGCGGCTGTAGTAGGAGGTACCACGTCTCTCTCCGGCGCTGTGATCCAGGCGGCCGGTACCGAGTTCCAGAGGGCGGCCGGGATCGAGGGTGACACGCCTGAGAAGCACTACCAGTATTGGATCACGGCAGCCGAAGGGCAGGCCGATCCGGAGCTGGTGAGGGTGTTGGCCGAGAACGCACCGGCCAATATCCAGTGGTTGGTGGACCACGGAGTGGAGTATGCGGGAGTGTACCCGGTCGATCCTATACCCACGGTGCCCGAGGAGTTGATGGCAGCCCGCATCCATATCCCAGGGCCTGCAGGCTCGCAGCCGGCAGCCGGCGCTGGCGAGCAGTACCACATCAGTATCCTGTACCCGGTAGCACAGGACAAGGGGGCCGAGTTCATGTTGGAGACGACGGTCACCGGTCTGGTGCGCGACCCCGAGAAAGGCGTGATCGGCGTGAAAGCCGAGAGCGATGGCGAGGAGATTTATGTGAAGGCCAACAAGGGTGTGATCCTGGCTACCTCCAGCTTCGACCACAACGAGGAGATGGCGCGCGCTTTCTCGCTCCAGCAATTGTGGGCCATGGAGAAGGGCCTGGTGGCCACCGTTCCCACCGACACCGGCGATGGCATCAAGATGGCCATGGAGATCGGTGCGGACCTGGCAGGTATGGGGGGTACCATCGGAGTGCCCTCTCCCGGAATAGGCGGTGCCGCGGCACCTGGCATCTGGGTGAACAAGTACGGTCAGCGCTTCGTCAACGAGGCCGCTCACTACGCCTTCAAGTCGAGGGCCGTATTCAACCAGGAGGAGCACATCGCCTGGGCCATCTTCGACGAGAAGATCAAAGCACAGGGTGGTACAGCTCTTGGCTGGAGTGAAGACCTGAGCGAGGAGATCGCGTCCGGCGTGGTGAAGACGGGCGATACCCTCATGGCTTTGGCGGCGGCCATTGGCGTCAACGGTGGAGAGCTGGAGGCCACCGTGGAGAAGTGGAACGAGGACGTCGCCGACGGTGAAGACACTCTGTTCCACACCGCGACCGGGTTGCAGGCGATAGACCAGGGGCCCTACTACGCTGCACAGATGTATGAGTGGAACCTGGGATCACATGGTGGAGTGAGGATCAACACCAATGCTCAGGTGATGGATGTGCACGGCGAGGTCATAGCCAGGCTATTCGCTGGTGGCATGGCGGCAGGCGGAATCGTGGGACCGTACTACCCGGGTAGCGGTACGGCCGTCGCCACCACCGTTTGCTTCGGGCGCATCGCCGCACAAGGTGCCGCAGCAGAGGAAGCCTGGACCTAGTTCGATTGGATCAGTTGCGGTCTTCAAGCTGTTGGCTGAGTGGAGAGCCCCGACCAGGGGCTCTCCTTTCTGTTTGACGGCGGGCACGCTATCCGGACCGACACCGCTTTTCCAGAGCACTCACCGTGTCCCGGC
This sequence comes from Anaerolineae bacterium, assembly GCA_034430275.1. Classification (GTDB taxonomy): domain Bacteria; phylum Chloroflexota; class Anaerolineae; order UBA7937; family B3-Chlor; genus JAUVXJ01. The sequence goes on from DAOUEW010000401.1 coordinate 4,385, forward strand.
AGCGGAGGTGACGGCGCCGCCAGCGTGTCTACCGGGAAGCACTCTCGCGGTGTCGGGAGCGTCATCAGGGCGCGGCAAAGCGACCTGCCACCGGCGCCTCACTCGACTCCACAGCATAGGACTGGGCCGCGGTGCACTCGCCCGACCAGGGGCCAATGTAGGGGCAGGTCTCAGACCCGCCCCTACATGCCCGCTTAACCAGGGCGCCAGGCTTGTCTCGCTGCGGTTGTGGCGCAGGGTCTGTCTCCGTGATTGACACGGCTTGTGAGCGATGCTATACTCTTAGGTCGCTGTCCAGACGTCGGGCGGAGAGTCCGAGGCCTATCGCGCAGGTCTATTAGGAAGGAAACCAGATGACGACTTGCACTGTGACTTTTCAGCGGCATGGCGCCGAGGTTGAGGTTCCTCGGGGCACTCTGATCAGCGACGCGGCCACCAAGGCCGGCCTCGAACTGAATATGCCCTGTGGCGGGCAAGGCCGCTGTGGCCGGTGTGCCGTCATCGTGGAGGAGGGAGAGTGCGACCGTAGGTCCACCACCCGCCTGTCGCCGGAGGCGATAGAGGAAGGGTACGCTCTGGCCTGTCAGACCGCCATCGAGAGCGATCTGATCATTACTATTCCTCCTCAGGAGAAGATCGAGCGACGTCTGCCCGCCTCTCAGCGCCTTGCGAAGATCGAAGCACCCCCTGACTATGACGCTTCGCGGGACCAGACCATCCAGAAGTACTTCCTCGATATTGATCCCCCTAGCTTGGACGACAACACAGACGACCTGGCACGCCTCAAGCGCTCTCTCCAGGCCCAGCACGATATAGATGCGGGGAGTATGGAAGTGAGCCTGCTGCTGTTGCGGAGAATGGCAACGGTCCTGCGCGAGGCAGGGTGGCAGGTGACTGCGGTGCTGGAGTCGGACACCTGGCTGGATGCCGACGGCCGTCGCCCACGTCTGGTTGACATCGTCCCCGGAGATGCCACGTCGAGGTCTTGGGGAGTAGCCGTGGATATCG
>DAOUEW010000402.1:0-7011 GCA_034430275.1 Anaerolineae bacterium
TGAGCCTGACCCTCGGCGGGTTCTTTCTGTTCAGCAACTTGCTCAGCATCACAACGTCGCTTCAACTGCTGGAATTGGGACGCCCCACCCACCCTCTCCTGCGCGAACTGCTGCTGAAAGCGCCCGGGACCTATCATCACAGCCTCATGGTAGGGAATCTGGCCGAACAGGCAGCGCAGGCGGTAGGCGCCAACTCATTGCTGGTGCGAGTCGGGGCCTACTACCACGACATTGGCAAGATGCTGAGGCCCTATTTCTTCTACGAGAATCAGACCGACGGCGAGAACCCTCACGACCGGCTGGATCCCGAGACGAGCGCCCAGATTATCACCTCGCACGTGAAGGACGGACTACAGTTGGCTAGGAAATACGGGTTGCCAGACGAGATACAGGACTTCATCCCTCAGCACCATGGGACGGCCGTGCCCAGCTACTTCTTCCGTCGAGCTTGTGAGCAAAGTGATGGCGCTCAACAGGCCCATGAGGAACGGTTCCGCTATCCGGGGCCGCGACCGCACACCCGTGAGGCGGCCATTCTGATGCTGGCCGACGAGGCAGAAGCTGCCTCGCGAGCCGATCGTCCCGGTTCGGTGGAGGAGATCGAGGAACTGGTAGATACTCTCATCCGCGCCCGGGTAGACGACGGCCAACTCTACGACAGTGACCTGACGCTCCGCGACCTACAGAGGATCAAGGAGACCTTTGTGAACGTCCTGCAAGGGATCTACCACCCGCGCATCAAGTACCCAGAAGATCCTATGCAGGAAGAAGGAAAGAAGGACCAAGTTGCAGATCGAGCTCAGCGTTCAAAGCGATCCCCAGCTAGAGGGCAAGGCCGATCGCGAGCATCTGCATGAGCTGGTTTTGAGCACCATCAGAGAGGAAAGGCTCGACGAACCCGCCACGATCGGGTTGCTCATCACCAATGACGACACCATCAGGGAGCTAAACCTACGGTATCGTGGGCAACACAGCCCCACAGACGTCCTCGCCTTCCCTCACGGCGAGGGCTCAGACGGATTTGTCTCCCCACCATCTGAGCCTCCCCACCTGGGCGATATCGTAGTCTCCTTTCCTCGCGCCATGGCCCAAGCTGCCGAGCACGGCCACTCCGTTGAGGAAGAGTTGGACCGGCTTGTGGTCCATGGGGTCTTACATCTTCTGGGATACGACGACCAGAGTGAGGAAGAGCGCGAAGCGATGTGGAGGCGGCAGGAAGCCATGGTTCGCTCCTTTCATGACCACGGGGAATGACCTTCCAAGCGTCTGAAAGGTACCGCCAGTTCTTGGACCGTGTGTGCCAGGAGGTCAGTCGAAAGTCGTATGCGAGCACAGCGAGGCACCTTGATGGAGAGCTTCCGGCACGCCTTTGCGGGCCTGGGTCATGCCCTGCGCACGCAGAGGAATGCGCGTATCCACGTCTCCATCGCCGTGGTAGTGGTATTGCTCGGCGTGGCTCTGAGACTAGATCCTGTACAGTTCGCCGTCTTGACCCTGACCATCGGCTTCGTGTTCGTCTCTGAGTTGTTCAACACCGTTGTAGAGACGGTGATCGACCTGGTGACCGAAGAGTACCATCCGCTCGCCAGGCAAGCCAAGGACGTCGCCGCCGGTGCGGTGCTGGCCTCGTCCATAGCGGCGGTTGTCGTAGGACTGCTTGTCCTCGGGCCGCCCCTGCTGCGCCTCCTTGAGTGGTGACCGTGACGACGACGAGAAGCGACGTGGTGGTTGTGGGAGGCGGACCAGCGGGAGGAACCGCGGCCTACGAACTCGCTCGCAGAGGTCTCCACGTCGTGGTCCTAGAAAGGGAGAAGCTGCCTCGGCCCAAGGTCTGCGCCGGCGGGCTGACCCTGAAGACGGTACAGTTGCTCGATTTCGATCTGACCCCGGTGTACGAATCGGCCATCACCAGGGGCAAATGCACGTTCAGAGGCCGATCACCGGTGACCATCGAGTTTGGAGAAGTTGTGGGCTGGACTGTGATGCGGGACAAGTTCGATCATCTCATCCTCCAAAAGGCCGCGGCAGCCGGCGCTCAGGTTCTTGATGGGCAAAAGGTCAGAGGGATTGGATCGGAGAGCGCGGGCGCAACCGTGAGGACGCCTGGCGGAGAGTTCCGCTGCTCAGTGGTGATAGGCGCGGACGGTGCCAATGGCGTGGTAGCCCCCAGCATGGGCTTGCGGAGCCAGCGTGACGTCGCTGTCGCTTTGGAGACCGAAATCGAGGCCACGCCAGACGTGCTGGAAGCGCGACGAGGCTGCGTTCACTTCGATTTCGGCTCGGTTCCCAGAGGATACGGCTGGGTCTTCCCCAAGAAAGAGATCCTCTCAGTTGGTGTAGGGAGCTTCCTTGGAAAAGCCACCAACCTGAAAGCCTCCCTGTTCAACCTGATAGAGACTCTAGGGCTGAGCTGTGATCCGTGCGAGGTGAAAGTGAGAGGACACCTCGTACCGCTGGGAGGAGTGAGCCGAGTTCTGCACAAAGGCCGTGTCCTGCTTGCAGGAGATGCCGCAGGGTTGGCGGAACCAATCACCGGTGAGGGTATCTACTACGCAGTGAGGAGCGCTGGGATCGCCGCCGATGTCATCTGTCGAGCCCTACAGGAAGGAACTGGTGATCTGTCATCCTATTCCATGCAGATCAATGCGAAAATAACGCGGGACTTGCGCTATGCCCGCCGCCTGGCCGGCTTGCTCTATCGACTACCCCGTCTTTCCTATCGTTTCTTCGTCAGCAGCCCGATGGTCCAGTCAGGTATGGTAGACGTCATCTACGGCCGCTCCAGCTTCGAGCGACTGTGCGGCGATCTCCTGAAGAACGCGCCCAGAGTACTGTTCTCTACTCTTCGCTAGAGGTGGACTCGCCACCACCCAAGACGCATGCTACCCTACGGCCACGTGGCTCCTCGTCGAAGCTTGCCCACAAGCCGCGAGCGCAACAGGTAAGCCACTACGCCCAAGAGGGGGATCAGAGAGCCAATGGTCGCGCCTGCGATCAGGATCCAGGAACGATGCCGTCCCGGCTCAGCGACGCGCAGGTTCGCCTTGTGGCGCATCGTCTGCTGCAGGCCGTCGCTGAGATGCTCTTTGAAAGCCGGTCGCGGTTGCACCGGCGCAAAGGCCCCTTCGACCTCTCCAGAGAGTCGCACCAGAGAACCGTTGGTCTCCTCTTCCGCCGGGAGATTCGCACTCCGCTTTAGGTCACGTTTCGAGCTCATAGCAGACACACCCAGACTCATCCGCAGGTGATGGACTCACGACTCGCCGCTGCTATCAAACCTCATAGAAGCATAATCCGATGACGCCGGGTCCGAAGTGCACCGTCAAGGATGCACACAACTCAACCACATAGGAATCCTGGCAGTTGAATCTCTCCTTCACCGTTGAGTACATCTCCTGCCCTACTTCGGGGGCCCTGGCATGTATGACGCCCATGTTTATGGGGACCGTGGTGTCCACCCTCTCCTCCGCGAGCTCCACCAGGCGATCCAGGGATTTCTTCCGCGTTCTGACCGTCTCTACCGTCTCCAGCAATCCATCCTTCAGCGTGACAATCGGCTTCATCTTGAGGAGAGAGCCCAGAGCCGCGCTCAATCCTCCCACGCGTCCACTCTTCCGCGGATACTCGAGATTCTCGAGCACCAGCAGTACGTTGATGCGAGACCTGATCTCGTCCAGGCGCGCGACTATCTCCTCTGCGCTCTTTCCGGCACGAGCCATCCGCGATGCCTCCATGCATGCCATTCCCAGGGCGGGAGCCCCGGCCAGGCTATCGTGTGGGTAGACCTTCACCTCATCTTTCACCTCCTCGGCCGCTTGAACCGCCGAGGCGTATGTGCCACTCAGCTTGCTGGTCACATGAGTGGAGATGATGGCATCGGCGCCCTCTCTCGCCAAGCGGCGGTAGATCTCCGCGAACGCGCCTATTGATGGCTGCGAGGTGGTGGGCAGGAGTCCCGTCTCCTCGATCTTGCGGTAGAACAGATCCCAGTCTAGATCGACACCCTCCTGGTAAGCCTCTGTGCCGAACTGGATGTTGATAGGCACAATGGTGATGTCGTACTCCTCCGCCATAGCGGGAGGCAGGTCACACGTTGTGTCCGTCACTATCTTGATCATGATCTCCTCTCTCTCCTTCAAGCGTTCCCGTTTCTTCAGGACGATGCCGTCGTGGATTCAGAATCCCCTTCGTTCCAGCTCTTTCCTCAGGGCAATGAGAGTGCGGTGGTAGAGGGCTTTCACTGCCCCTTCACTGCGGCCCATGACCTTGCCGATCTCAGTATTGGTCAGCTCCGTGGTATACTTCAGCACGAGCAGTTCCTGTCGCTCGCGAGGAAGAGCGGCGATGGCCTCCCTCAGGACCTCCACGCGCTCACTGGACTCCACGAACGCCTCAGCCGAATCCCTTTCCCTGCTGACCATAGCCAGGTCGTCCAAGGAAATACCAGCACGGCGCTTGCGGTCGCGGTGCCAGTTGGCCACCAGGTTGTGTGCGATACGATACAGCCACGCCGAGAACGGCAACCCTCTATGCTGATACCGTCCCAGATTCGCAAGAGCCTTGTAGAAAGTCCTCGCTGTCAGGTCTTCGGCATCACATCGATTGCCTATCCGATAGAAGACATACTGGTATATCTGATCGACGTAGGTCTCGTAGAGGACACCAAAAGCCTCTGGATCCTCCTTGGCCCGCTCTATCAGCTTCTCTTCAGGCTCGCTCAAGACGCAACTCCACGTCGCCGCCGAGCGTCCTCAACATTAGAACACTCTTCAGGCAGCGCAGTTACGAGGGCGGCACGGACAGCACCCGCCCCTTCTCCGCCGCCATTGATGGCCAGAGCACACGATGTGCTCCGTCCCTATCGTCCACGTCTACTCCCGACGCCGCAAGACTGGACGAAGGTCCCCAGCCAGGTGTACGACATCGCGGTCCCTCTACGACGCACCAGGAAGAATGAGGCTTCTCCACCAGTGCCCCCGCGTCAGCCTCACAACCCGAGGATGTGCGCCGGAGCACGTATGGCAAACCACGAGTGCGGCGCAGGAAAGGCCATAGAGGAATCAAGCCGCGAAGGAGCCGGTGCCAACCATCCGTTGCCAGAAGCGCAGCGCCACGGGCTCCCTGCATTCGCACAACAACGACCGCTGCTACGGCGAGACGGACGAGAATGCAGGGCCGATTCGTGCCCAGGGCAAGCCTATCGCGGCCTGCCAGGATGTCCTTGCCAGACCCCATCCTGTCGCCCTGACTTGGAGAGTATACCATGCCATGGTGATCAGAGCAATGCCTATGTGCTGTGAAGTAGCTTTTGGCGACACAGGGTGTTATAATACGCGAAACCTGTGACTCCAGGAGGCGTCCAATGACCACGAAAGGTCGGAATGGAAACCGGGTGGTGATCACCGGCGTAGGCGCAGTCACCCCCTTGGGCAACGACGTAGAGACCTACTGGGAGGGGGTTGTTGCCGGCCGCTCTGGTGTGGGCTACATCACACATTTCGATGTCACCGATCTTCCGACCAGGATCGCCGCCGAGGTGAAGAACTTCGATCCCCTCGACCACATGGACCGCCGCGATGCCAAGAGGAGCTCCCGTTTCATCCAGTTCGCCGTTGCCGCAGCCAACATGGCCCTTGGAGACGCTGGGCTGGATCTCTCCACGGAGGATCCGACCAGAGTCGGGCTGGAGATAGGAAGTGCCGTCGGTGGCATGGGTCTCGTGGAGGAGCAGGCGTGCATTCTGAAGGATCGAGGACCGCGACGCATTCAGCCTACCGTGCTGCCTGCGGTGCTGCTGAACATGGCGCCATGTCAGATGGCCATTGGACTGGGGATCAAGGGACCTGTATCCGCACCGGTCGCCGCCTGCGCCACAGGTGTGATAGCCATCGGCGAGGCCATGCGGCGCCTCCAACGACGGGAGGTGGACGTGATGGTCGCCGGGGCATCTGAGGCAGCCGAGTCGCCTCTCGCCATCGCTGCTCTGGCGCGACTGGGTGCCTTGTCTCCCAATGACCAGGACCCCCCTGGCGCAAGCCGCCCCTTCGATGCAAACCGTGACGGTTTCGTCATGGGTGAAGGCTCGGCAGTGGTGATCTTGGAGACCCTTGCACATGCGCTCAAGCGCGGCGCCCACATATGCGCCGAGCTTCTGGGCTACGGTTTCACCGCCGACGCATATCACGTGGCTGCCCCCGATCCGACGGGCGACGGCGCGGCGCGGGCCATGAACCTAGCCGTGGAGGACAGCGGACTATCCCCGCACGATATCGACCACATCTGTAGCCACGGTACCGCCACTGTGCTCAACGATGTGGCCGAGACGAACGCGATCAAGCGGGTCTTTGGAGAGAAAGCCCGCTCCATCCCCATCAATTCCATCAAGTCGATGATCGGTCACCTGCTCGGCGCGGCAGGTGCCATCTCCGCGGTCACGGCGGTGAAGGTCATCGAGACTGGCATCATTCCCCCCACCATCAACCTCCATACGCCTGACCCCGAGTGCGACTTGGACTACGTACCGCTCGTCGCTCGTGCTGCCTCGGTCGGCGCCGTGCTCGTCAACGCCCTGGGTCTCGGGGGGCAAAACGGCGCCCTGGTCATCCGAAGATTCGACGAATCGTTTGCCTGAGCGTCTGTTTTGTGCTAGACTTGAATCTCAGACGTATAACGGTTCGGAGAGGACAGCATGAGACCGGGTTGGGCAACCGCTGCCGCGTTGTCTCTGTTGCTGGTTCTGTCCACGGAGATCCTGGCAGCGGCTCCTCCGTTCCAGGACCAGCTCTGCGAGATTACTTTCCCCCAGGCCAACGCCGAGGTGCGTGGAACTATAGACATCATGGGTTCCACGCAGTATGGCCCGGACTTCCAGTTCTACAAGGTCGAATACGCATCTTCTGCCACGCCTGATCTCTGGATCTCCATTGGAGAGACCCACCCAGAGCAGAGAGTCAACGCCACTCTCGAGGTCTGGCACACGACCGCTCTCCCCGACGGCTTGTACTACCTGCG
>DAOUEW010000403.1:0-2370 GCA_034430275.1 Anaerolineae bacterium
AGCGGCGCCGCGCCGCATTCTTCGGTAGGGGCACGGCATGCCGTGCCCTTTAACACTGCCGCAGGATGCATCCTGAGCCACGTCCTGAGCAGGGCGAAGGGTAGCTGCGAAGCAGCGTGTCGAAGGATGCCCTGAGCCCGGTCGAAGGGGGGCGGTCCGGCGGCCTACTATCTAGCGCAGTCCCGCAGGGACTTCCTGACCGTAGCGCGGGATTGATTCCGGCGCTACAGGAGAAACCATCGAACGGTGAACCATGCCCGACTACGTAGAACTACACTGCCACACCAACTACTCCATGCTGGACGGGGCCTCCCACCCCGAGGACCTCCTTGACCGGGCCCTGGAGCTAGGTATGGACCGCATGGCCGTCACTGATCACGACGGACTGTACGGTGCGGTGCGCTTCTACCAGGGCGCCCTCCAGCGAGGTATCGAACCCATCATCGGGGCGGAGCTGACCATGGACGGTGGCTACCACCTCATGCTCCTGGCGGAGAACGACCAGGGCTACTCCAACCTCTCCCGCCTGATCAGCCACGCCCAGTTGAGCCACAACAAGGGGGAGGCCTCCCTGCCTTTCGCAGCGCTGGCCCAACACAAAGAGGGCCTGATCTGTCTCTCGGGCTGTTCTCGAGGGGAGATCGCCTCCCACCTCCTGGCCCATCGTGAGAGGGAGGCCCTGGAAGCGGCCCAGAGGTACCTGCACCTCTTTGGCCGGGGGAGCTTCTTTCTCGAGCTTCAACACCACCTGCTGGAGGAGGACCAACGCCTGATCAGGATGCTCTTGGACCTAGCCGAGCACCTGGGGGTGCAGTACGTGGCCACCAACGACGTGCACTACGCCCGCCGGCAGGGACACCGTCTCCACGACGTGCTCTCCTGCATCGCCAACCACACCACCCTGGACGAGGCGGGAAGCCTCCTGCGGGCCAACTCGGAGTACTACCTCAAGTCCCCCCAGGAGATGGAAGGGCTGTTCTCCCACCTGCCCCAGGCTTTGGCCAACACCAGGGCCATCGCGGAGCGATGTCACGTCGATCTCAACTTCTCTACCCACCGCCTGCCCCCCTTCGAGCTGCCGCCGGGGGAGACAGCCGGAAGTTACCTGCGTCGCCTCTGCCTCCAGGGGGTCGAGAGGAAGTACCCATCCGTTACGGATAAGGTCCTGAAGCAACTGGACCACGAACTGGGGGTCATCGATCGCACGGGCCTGTCCGAGTACTTCCTCATCGTGTGGGATATCTGCAGCTACGCCCACGAGAGGGGCATCCCTGCTCAGGGCCGGGGCTCGGCCGCCAACTCCCTGGCGGCCTATCTGCTCGACATCACCCGGGTGGATCCCATTGCCCACAACCTCCTCTTCGAGCGTTTCCTGAGCGAGGAGGCCAACACCATGCCCGACATCGACGTGGACTTCTCCACTGACCACCGGGAGGAGGTGATCGAGTACGTCTACGACAAGTACGGCGAGGAGCACACGGCCATGGTCTGCAACGTGGTCACCTTCCGCGCCCGGAGCGCCGTACGGGACGTGGGCAAGGCGCTGGGCTTCCCCCTGCCCCTCCTGGACCAGGCGGCCAAAGCCCTGGACACCAGGAGGGCTTCCCGGGTGGAGGTGGATCTGGAGTGGGTGAACGGCCTGGCCGACAAGACGACTCACCTCCCCTGGCGGCAGTTGATCGAGCTCTGCAGGGAGATAGACTCCTTCCCCCGCCACCTGAGCATCCACGTGGGAGGGATGATCATCACCGCCAGGCCTCTGGTGGAGATCGCCCCCCTGGAGCGGGCCACCATGCCCGGGCGGGTGGTGGTGCAGTTCAACAAGGACGACGTGGAGGACCTGGGCCTGATCAAGATCGACCTTCTGTCCCTGCGCACCCTCTCTCTGATCTACGAGGCGCTGGAAATGATCCAGGAACACAGGGGCGTGAGACTGGATTTGGAGAACATTCCCCTGGACGACCCCGTGGTCTACGACATGCTCTGCCGGGCGGACACCATCGGCACCTTCCAGGTGGAGAGCCGTGCCCAGGCCCAGACGCTGCCTCGTATGCGCCCCCAGACCTTCGAGGACATCGTGGTAGAGGTGGCCTTGATCAGGCCGGGACCCTTGCAGGGCAACATGGTCCACCCCTATCTGCGGCGCCGCGCGGGACTGGAGGAGGTCACCTATCCCCATCCTGCTTTGGAGCCAGCTTTGGCAGAGACCATGGGGGTGATCATCTTCCAGGAGCAGATCCTGAAGGTGGCCATGATCATCGCCGGCTTCACGCCGGGGGAGGCGGACCTGCTGCGGCGGGCCATCAGCCGCAGCCGCTCCCAGGAGGCCATGGAGCAGCTCAGGGGGCGCTTCGTGGAGGGCGCCCTGGC
>DAOUEW010000404.1:0-3000 GCA_034430275.1 Anaerolineae bacterium
TCTTGGCCCACCTCTTCGAGGAGGAGTACGACACGTTGGTCAGGGAAGGGTACGGGGAGCCTGTGTTGCCTGAGGCGGTGAGGCGTGGCCTCCAGAAGGTGCAGGGTGCGTATGGCATAGCGGCGTTCTGTCGAGACGAACCCCAGGTATTGGTGGGGGCGCGACGCTTCTCTCCCTTGATCGTGGGGCTGGGGCGCGGAGAGAACTACCTGGCCTCGGACATGCCCGCCATCATGCGCCACACCCGCAGGGCCCTGGTGGTGGACGACGAGGAGGTGGTGGCTCTGACCCCCCAGGGAGTGAGTATCCGGACGTTGGAGGGAGAGGAGCAGCACCGTGAGCCGCTACAGATCACCTGGGACCTGGAAGCGGCCGAGAAGGGGGGCTATCCCCACTTCTACCTCAAGGAGGTCCACGAGCAACCCCAGGCCGTCACGGACACCTTGCGCGGGCGGCTCGACGGATCGAGAGTGAGCCTGTCGGAGTGGGCTCACCTGGATCTGGAAAGGTTCAACCGGGTCTGCATCGTGGCTTGCGGGTCCTCTCACTACGCCGGGATGGCGGGGAAGCTCCTGTTCGAGAGATGGGCTGGGCTTCCCGTGGAGGTGGACGTGGCCTCTGAGTTCAGGTATCGTGCACCTCTGGTGGACGAGAGAACTCTCGTCGTGTTCGTCACCCAATCGGGCGAGACGATGGATACCCTGGCGGGGTTTCGACTGGCCCGGGAGAAGGGCGCAGCCACAGTGGGCATCACTAACGTGGTAGGGAGTTCCATCACGCGAGGTGCCGACGCTACCTTCCACCTCCAGGCTGGCCCGGAGATAGGCGTGGTAGCTACGAAGACGTATACCACCGAACTGGTCGTGCTCGTGCTCATGGCGCTGGACTTCGCGCGAAGACGCAACGCAATGAGCGAAACGGAGGTCGGTAAGGTCGTCGAGGAGTTGAGGCAACTGCCCTCGAAGCTGGAGGCAGCGCTGGGGACGCAGGACTACGCCGCGGAGGTGGCCAAGAGGTACTCGGATCGCAACGGTTTCTTCTTCATCGGCCGAAACCTGGGTTATCCCACGGCTCTGGAGGGTGCCCTGAAGCTCAAGGAGATCAGCTACATCCACGCCGAGGGGTACGCAGGAGGGGAGCTCAAGCACGGTCCTATCGCCATGCTGGACTCCGGGTTCCCGGTGTTCGCCATCATCCCGCGCAGCGAGATCTACGAAAAGCTCCTCAGTAACATCCAGGAGGTGCGCGCCCGCGAGGCCCACGTGATAGCGGTCGCCACCGAGGGGGACGAAGGGATCCGGTCCTCTGCCGAAGAGGTCTTCTACGTGCCGGCGACATTGGAGGAGTTGAATCCGGTGCTGACCGTCATCCCCTTGCAGCTCTTCGCCTACTACATGGCGCTGGAGAGGGGCTGTGACGTGGATCAGCCCAGGAATCTGGCCAAGTCTGTGACGGTCGAGTAGCCGTAGCACTACTGCGCTGATGAATCTGTGATCGGGCATCAGTGGTGAGAATCGGGCGAGGGGTTACGCCGCCATCGCCCTGCAGTTGTGGCTATCTCTGGCGTGCGAGGAGGGGACATGGGTAAGAGACTCGAGCAACTCCGGGAGATGCTGGGTATCGTCGCCGATCTCCAGGCTGCCTCCAGCGTATTGGGCTGGGACCAGCAGACCTACATGCCGCCGGGGGGAGCTCCCGGCCGGGCCATGCAACTCGCGACGCTGGGCCGAGTGGCACATGAGAAGATGGTCAGCGACGATATAGGCGCCGCGCTTGAAGCGGCGGAGTCCGAGGTAGGGGGACTGGACCCGGATTCTGACGAAGCACGTTTGGTGCGCAAGGCACGTCGTGACTACGACAAGGCCCGTAAGGTGCCTGCCGAATGGGTGGGCGAGTTCAGGCGGGTGACGGCCCTGGCGCACCGGGTTTGGGAGAAAGCACGAGAGGAGGCCGACTTCAGCCAGTTCGAGGAGCAACTCAAGGAGATCGTGGCTCTGAGACGCCAGTACGTCGACTTCTTCGCCCCTTACGATCACGTGTATGATCCCTTGCTCGACGATTTCGAACCTGGCATGAAGACGGTGGAAGTGAAAGCCGTCTTCGATGAGCTGCGGCCCGAGCAAGTCGCCCTCGTGCAGGACATCGTGGAACGCGGCACGCCGGTGGACGACGCGGCGGTGCGCCAGGACTTCGACATGGGAAAGCAGTGGGACTTCGGACTGGAGGTGGCCCAGGCGCTTGGCTACGACTTCCAGCGCGGCCGGCAAGACAAGTCCGTACATCCGTTCACCACCGGATTCGGATCGGGTGATGTGAGGATAACCAATCGCCTCGATCCGCAGTTTCTCAATACCGCGTTGTTCGGCACCATGCACGAAGCGGGGCACGCCATGTACGAGCAGGGGGTCGCCCCAGAGCTGGACAGAACACCTTTGGGGGAAGGTGCATCGCTGGCGATCCACGAGTCCCAATCACGCATGTGGGAGAACCTGGTGGGACGCAGCTCTGCCTTCTGGAAAGGGTTCTATCCGCGGCTCCAGGAATTCTTCCCCAGCCAGCTCGGTGACGTTGAGCTGGATACGTTCCATCGGGCCATCAACAAGGTGGAGCCTTCATTCATCAGGGTGGAATCGGACGAGGCTACCTACAATCTGCACATCATGGTTCGCTTCGAGCTGGAGACGGCCTTGATGGAAGGCACCCTCGACGTTGCCGATCTCCCCGAGGCGTGGAACGCCAAGTTCGAGGAGTTCCTGGGCATCATCCCGCCCGATGACAGCCTGGGCTTGCTGCAGGACGTTCACTGGTCCGGGGGTATGATCGGCTACTTCCCGACCTACGCACTGGGCAATCTGATCGCTGCTCAGTTGTGGGTCAGGATCGAAGAGGATCTCCCCGACTTGAGACGGAGGATCGAGAACAGACAGTTCAGCGATCTGCTCGGCTGGCTGCGGGAGAACGTACACAGACATGGAGCCAAGTTCGAACCCATGGAGCTGC
>DAOUEW010000405.1:0-2967 GCA_034430275.1 Anaerolineae bacterium
CGGCTTTCACCGGCCAACGCTCGAGTAGGGGGTGCTCGGGGAGGACCAGCAGGAAGTAGAAGGCGAAAGGAACCAGGATGTCCAGCAGATAGTCGTTGACAAACTCTGGCCACGGTCCCCTGTAGGCGCTGCCGGTGAAGAAATGCAGGAGCGCGATAGGGACCACCACGCAAACAACCACCACCATCTTGCGCCGATTGCGGCTCGTTTGCTCACTGACGTCCTCCAGTACCGACTGCCTGAGTCGGTAAGTGCCCCACTGACTCTACCACAGTATACCAGGCAACGCCCAACAGGGTTCGGGCCTCCTGGAGCATCCCGGAGTTGGCCGGACCAGGGACCCTGTGTCGCCTGGCCACCGCGCCCGGCACTCGTCCGTCCATCGGGACCGGTCTGTGTCCTCTGCCTAGGTGGCGGTTTCGTCCCTCTCCTGGTACGATCCCTACTACTCAGGCACGACCAAGGCCGGGGTGCAGAGCGGCCGCCTGCGTCGATGAAGAAAGGAGCATGTCCAGTATGTCCGAAGGCACGAGACCAGGTTCAGGCACCCTCTCGGTGTGGGCAGGTGAGGAGGACGAGACAGCCCGGAACCCATCGGCGGTTCCCGTAGCGCATAGCGTCTCCTTCGACTACGAGGACGTGGACCACTGGATGGAGGTGGCCCTGTCCAGAGAGTCGGGCTACATCTATAGCCGCAACACCAACCCCACGGTCTACGCCTTCGGGGAGAAGGTGCGCCTCCTGGAGGATGCAGAGGCCGCGACCAGCTTCTCCACCGGCATGGCCGCCATCAGCAATACCCTCTTCACGCTCCTCTCCCCAGGGGACCGCGTGGTCTCCCTCAAGGACACCTACGGCGGCACCTCCAAGATCTTTCTGGAGTTCCTGCCCCGCTTCGGGGTGGACGTAGCCCTGTGCGAGACCACCGACCACGAGGCCATCGAGGCCGCCGTGGCCCAGGGATGCCAGGTGCTGTATCTCGAGAGCCCTACTAACCCCACGCTGAAGGTCATGGACCTCGCCCGGCTAGCTCGCGCAGGTCGTGAGGCCGGAGCCACCGTGGTCGTGGATAACACCTTCGCCACCCCTATCAACCAGAACCCCCTGGAGCTGGGCGCCCACCTGGTCGTTCACAGCGCCACCAAGTTCCTGGGTGGCCACGCCGATGCCCTGGGAGGAGTCGTGTGCGGGCCTGAGGAACTCGTGGAGCCCATCTTCCACTTCCGAGAGATCAACGGTGCCACCCTACATCCCATGGCTGCCTACCTTCTGCTCCGAGGCATGAAGACCCTGCACCTGCGCATCCGGCAGCAGAATCAGAGCGCGTTGAAGATCGCCCAGTATCTGGAGCAGCACCCCTTCGTGGAGCGCGCCTTCTACCCCGGTCTGGAGTCTCACGAGAACCATGACATTGCGCTTCGACAGATGAGGGGCTTTGGAGGCGTGCTCAGCTTCAAGCTCAAGGGCGGGTTCGACGCCGTGAAGGTGTTCCTGCCCCGGTTGAGGTACGCACACCTGGCTGCCAACCTGGGCGCGGTGGACACGATAGCCGGTCCCCCGGCCACCACCAGTCACGTGGAGTGCACCGCCGAGGAACGCGAGGCCCTGGGCATCCCGGAGAGCCTGGTGCGCTATTCTGTGGGCATCGAGGACACAGAAGACCTCATCGCCGATCTGGAGCAAGCACTGACCTACACTGCGGGCACAATGAGCTAGCCGGATCCTCGCGGGACGAAGACCTCGTACTTGAAGACGCAGTCGATGGTCTCTACTCGCTCATAGTTAGCCCACACCGCGTCCAGGGTCCGCAGCGGGTAGGATTGCCAGGTGAGGATGACCAGGGAGAAGCGGTGCTCTTCGAGGGCTCCCTCTAGCCTGTCCAAGCCCCTGTCCACCTTTCCCGTTGGCTCCAGAGCGCTCAGCATCCAGGGACTAGCATAGAGCTCCTTGCCGTTCTCCAGGGCGAAGCCGCCGCCCTCCGTGAGGATCTCGCCCTCCGTCTCGTTCACGTACCGGTCTATACGTGCGCACGCAGCCACATGGTGTGGCAGCGGCGTATAGCCGAAGGAGGGCAAAGGATCGTAGTACACGCGAAGCGGCGTATGTGGGAAGACTCCGAACCAGATCACCTGCACCAGCAAGGCCGCTGGCACTACAGCAGAGGCGTAGTTCACTCGATTCGAGAGTTCGCCCCACCACAATCCACACAGGATGAGCGACGCAGCGATCATCTCCACGAAGTAGTTGCTGCTGGCCCCAGCTCGCCCCACGGCCACGGTGAGGAGTACGGAGGCCAAGAAGTAGAGCACGGGCAGCGAACGCCATCGCCTCATCGCCGACAGCAGCGCGTAGCCGAAGGCCACACCCACCAAGACTCCATGAGTCACAGCGAAGGCCCGCCAATAGCCGAGAAGCGCCCTCAGCGAATACGGTAGAGTGTTATAGAGGACCAGATGGCGGAAGAACTCCCCCGACGTCAGAGTGTTCAGTGCGAGGAAGACCACGCCCCCTGCCACTCCTAACAAGAGGACGAAGCCCACACACAGGCGCCAGCGACGTCCCCAGAGAAGCCAGGCCGCGATAGCCAGAGGTGCGGCCCACTGCGTCTGCTTGGTGTACATCGACAGAAGGCAGAAGAGCGCCGCCAGCGTGATCCCTCGACCGCCCGTACTACACCCCGCCACCAGAATCGCCAGCAAGGAGAAGGCGATGGCCAGCGAGTCAACGCGACCCCAGGCTCCCCACTGGTAGACGAAGATGGAGCCCAGATAGGCTGCACCACAGCCAACGCTGGCTGTCTTGGAACGCCCGCCCCGATAGACGATCACAGCCACGAGCGCACCGTTGAGAAGCGTGCACAGGCTTCCCACCAAGCGTGTAGCCATCAGAAATTTGCCCACAAGTGGCACCAGCAGCGAGGAGACGGCAGCGAACAATGGCGGATAATTGGAGACGATGAAAGAGAAG
>DAOUEW010000406.1:0-7263 GCA_034430275.1 Anaerolineae bacterium
GGGGGACCGCACTGGAACGGATAGTAGCCCAGTTCAGAACCGTTGTCAAGCGAAGCTGTGCTGCGTCGGTTCTCTAGGACAGGGTGGCGACCGAGGATGGAGGACGGGCGAGGAGGCTTCCTTGCGGGAGGTGACAGCGATCAGGAGAGCGTAACCAGCGGCTGGCCCTTGTCCACACTGTCGCCAGGGACGATGAAGGTCGCCTTGACCACTCCGTCTCGGGGCGCGCGAAGCTCGTTCTCCATCTTCATAGCTTCCACGATGACCAGTATGTCGCCTTGCTTCACCGGTTGGCCTTCGGTCACGAGCACGTCGAAGATCAGGCCCGGAATGGGGGACTTGAGGACGATGACTGCATCTTCCGACGGCTGAGCCGCCTTGCGTGCTCTCGACACGCGCCGGGTTCCCTCGTCCTCAACCCGGATGTCGTAGCGCTGTCCCAGGAGTAGGACTCGGTAGGTGCCTTCGCGCTCCTCGACGTGTACCTCGTAGGATGAGTTGTCAACCAGCAGGGAGTAGAGAGATGTTCCACCCGCGTTCTCGATGTTTACGGTGTGCGGTTCCCCATCGACGACGATCTCTTCTCCGTCGTGCAGGACTATCTCAAACGACTCGTCCTCGAGACTGACGATGTATTTCACCGGCCCACCGCCTCCCAACGCCCAGCCATCTTCCACCCGTTTCCTGAGGGACCCTGGCGATGGGCCAGCGTGTTTACCCTGTTCTGAAGGCTCTTGTCTGCCACCATGGTTGCTGCGATGGCGGCCGCCTTCAATAGCCCTGCCCTGTCGGCGTGTTGCATGGCGAAGCGGTTCTCCACGAACGTGGTGTCAAACTGGCCGTAGATGAACTCGGTGTGGTTCACGATCTGCTGGTGGAAGGGGATGTTGGTCTTCACGCCAATGATGCGGTACTCCTCCAATGCCCGGCGCATACGGAGGATGGCTTCGCCGCGCGTCTCGCCCCACACGCTGAGCTTGCTGATCAGAGGGTCGTAGTACAGAGACACCTCGAAACCTTCGTATATGCCGCTGTCCACGCGGACTCCGGGCCCGGTCGGCTCCTGAAGCGCCGTGATGCGGCCTGTGGAAGGAAGGAACCCGTCATCGGGGTCTTCCGCGCAGATACGGCATTCCATAGCCCAGCCCTTGAGCTGGATGTCTTCCTGCCGATAGCGCATGGCACGCCCGGAGGCGATACGTAGCTGTTCCTTGACGATGTCCACCCCGCTGACCATCTCCGTGACGGGGTGTTCCACCTGAAGACGCGTGTTCATCTCCAGGAAGAAGAAATTCTTCTGCTTGTCGAGAAGGAACTCCACTGTGCCCACATTGGTGTAGTCCACCGCTCGCGCCAGGGCGATGGCAGCCTCTCGCATCTGGGTCCGGATTTCGTCGTCCACCGCGATGGAGGGTGCCTCCTCCAGCAGTTTCTGATGGCGGCGCTGGAGTGAGCATTCACGCTCACCGAGGCTCACGATGGTGCCGTGCTGGTCGCCCAGAATCTGAACCTCGATGTGCCGGGCGCCTTCCATCAGCCGTTCCAGGTAGATGGCGCCATCCCCGAAGGTAGACTGCGCCTCCCTTCGCGCGGCGACTACGGCGAAGGGCAGCTCTTCCGGCGAGTGGACGGTACGCATACCCTTTCCGCCGCCTCCCACCGCGGCCTTGACCAGCAGTGGGTACCCAATCTGCGCAGCAACAGCCTGGGCTTCCTCCTCATCCTCGATCTCGTGGTCGGTGCCGGGGAGGATGGGGATATCGAGCTGGGAGGCGGTGCGGCGAGCCGCTGCCTTGTCCCCCATCAGTTCCATGGACTCGGGACTGGGACCAACGAAGGCCAGGCCCGCTTCACGGCAGGCGCGGGCGAAGGCGGGGTTCTCGGCCAGGAATCCATAGCCTGGGTGTATGGCGTCCACCTCGGCTTGCTTGGCCACCGCAATGATCTTGTCGATGCAGAGATAGCTCTGTGTGGCCGGAGGTGGACCGATGTGATAGACCTCGTCTGCATAGCGAACGTGGAGAGCCGTTCTGTCCGCATCGGAATAGATGCCCACCGTACCCAGACCGAGCTCTCTGCACGCGCGCAGCACACGTACGGCGATCTCTCCTCGATTGGCTACCAGTATCTTTCTGAATACGTGTCCTCTGGGGCGAATCTAGCGTCCGTCGCACGTCAACAGGTGGAACGTCGCTCTGCTCCGTCGCGGCGAAACGCCATGGATTGTGCGAAGATCATTATACGGCAACTGGAAAAAGCGAGCAACTGTTGTGCTGCAGCGCAGCACCGTTCGGTGCCTGCGATCTCTGGCCTGCCCATCCTGGGCGGAGTGCACGGAAGCATTGCTGGACCATGGGCTGGCCTGCACATGCTGGTCTTGTCGATCTCCCCTATCATGCTGAATACCCTGCGGTCACGAAAGTGACAGGAGCATGGGACCCGTGCTATAATGCGGCTTGCATCGGAGGACACTGTACACCATGAAGCCTGCGGCATCGATCAAGGTCATCCTGGACTATGACGGCACGTTGACCGCCGAAGAGGAGCAGGTCGAGGAACTGGCGGAGAGGTCCATCACCGCTCTCTCGCGGGACATCCTGAGGGTTCCCCTGCCTCGACTGCGCGAGGAGTACTTCAGCACGCGGGCGATGATCCTTGCTGAGCCCTACAACTACTGGTGGGAGGTGAACGGAGCGATCGCTGCCTACGGCGACGAGGGTGCCTTCATCACCAACACGACCACCATCCAGACCATGCTGCGGCTAGAGCCAGCCTATGCGAAGGCTGTGGAGGAGTCGTTCCCCGGGGTCGAATACGATCCCATCATGGACTGCAGCAACTATCTCTTCCACACGTACACCTTCGAGCTGGAGCCGCATTTCCGGGAGGCAGCCGAGGCTGTGTTGAAGGGTCTGGTGGATG
Source organism: Anaerolineae bacterium (assembly GCA_034430275.1). Lineage (GTDB taxonomy): Bacteria > Chloroflexota > Anaerolineae > UBA7937 > B3-Chlor > JAUVXJ01. Next base: position 2,923 of record DAOUEW010000406.1, read on the forward strand.
CTGTGGACATGGAACCGGTCATCTTGAGCAGTTCCAAAGGAGACAAGGTCGGGAAGAACCTGAGGGCGCTTGGTTTTGGAGAGATCAGAGTGCTAGGCGATACCAGGCAGTACGAGATGGACCCCTCGTGGGACAAGACCTTCGTGGATCCTGTGCAGGGCGAGGGACAGATCTTCAGGGTGGATGACAAGCGCACCATCGACCTGCGGCGCCCGGCCTACTACGAGGCACTGATGAGGGAGCAGAAGGATTCTGGCGGTCTGATAGTAGTGGCAGATACACTCTCCATGCCCGGCGCTCTGCCCATGATGATGGGGATCCCCTTCGTCCTGCTCAGGACCTCATATACCCCATTGTGGTGTGGGCGATACGTCTCGGAGCACCCCAAGGGCACGGTGCTGGAAGACCTGGCCTTGCTCCCCGAACTGGTGCCCACCCTGCTCTGAGCCGGCTAGGCGTGATCGGCGCCTCCGTATTCTCCTTTGTGCTCCGATTGCTCCTCGAACAGCCGATGCAGGGTCTGAATGGTGTCGGCCTCCTCAGGTCCCTTGTCTTCCCTGAGTCGGGAGATGCGCGCAAAACGGAGCGCAAGCCCAGACTTGTACTGGGGACTGACCTGGATCTCGTTGAACAGGACCTCCACCACCACTTGGGGCTCCACGAACACCGTGCCCCGTTGCCGCTGAGTCTCCAGGGCCAGCAGCCTCTCCGTCATTTGCTGGAACTCTTCATCGGTGAGACCTTTGAAGGTCTTGCCCACCTCGAGAAAGATGCCTCGTTCTTCATCTCTGGCAGCGAGATGGTAGTTGCTCAGCCAGCCGTGACGTCGACCGTAACCCCAGTCGGCGGCCAAGATGACCAGGTCCAATGACGTGGTGCGTTTAACCTTGAGCCAGGACTTGCCCCTTACCCCCGGACGGTAGGGACTCTGAAGATGCTTGACCATCACGCCCTCATGCCCCTCCTCATAGGCCAGGTCTGTGAAAGCTCTGGCCTCCTCCAGGTCCCGGGGTATGCTCCTGCCCGCGCTCTGTAGGCTTCCCTTGGCCTGCTCCAGTTTCAGCCACCTGTGCTGGTACGGGCTATCGACCAGGCTCTCTCCGTCGAGCAAGAGGATCTCGAAGAGGTATAGTTGCACGGGTATACGCTGGGCCGTCTCCTCGACCTCGTGCACCCTTCGAAAGCGCCTCATCAGGTGCTGAAAGGGCAGCGGGCGACCCTCTTCGTCGACGGCGATGACCTCCCCTTCGACGATCATCTTCTCGGCGCGGGCGGACTCTCGAACCTCCTGGACGATCTCGGGCAGGCTGCTTGTGACCTCGGAGAGGTTGCGCGTGAAGATCCGTACTGTGGGCCCGTCCTTGTGGATCTGGACTCTGGCACCATCGAGTTTGTACTCCAGTGCCACTTCACCTCCGTGGCTCCCAACTGCTTCCGCCAGGTCCTGGGCTGGCTGAGCGAGCATCGGTTTCATGGGTCTGAACAGACGGGGACCTATCTCCTGAAGGCCAGACTCGCCTTTGTCCCGGGCTGTCAGTGCCACTTCCCCGAGGTCACCCAGGAGCATGTTCGCTTTGCGCACGAGCTGCTTCTTGACTTGGAAGCCCTCGGCGATGGCGTCCAGAACGATGCCCTCGCTAACCCCGTGCCGCATCTCTCGCAGGACGTTCTTGACCAGGTACTTGGCCTCCAGGGGTGTAGCCCTCGACAGAAGCGAGGCAAGTAGTTCCCTCTTTCGCGCTCGTGACCCCTTGCCCGTCGTTTCGGCGATAACCTCGAAGCAGTGGTAGACGTCCATGATGGTGAGAGGCGGCTCTCTTGGCGGCTCTCGTCGGAACCTGTCCCAGACCAGGCGGACCGCCTCACCGCCGTCCACGGCCTCAGAGAAGGCACGCCGCCAGTCGGCCTCCGGGGCTTGGGTCAGGGAAGCCGCGACTTCGAACGTGGCGCGCCAACTGAGGTTCAGGGTCTTGTCGTCCCATTCCGGGAATACCTGGCCGATGAGCAAGCGGAGGCCAGGGGGGATCTCCTCTGCGCTCAGGTCTCGCAGGAACAACGCGATCGCGTTGCGCATCTCGAGTCTACGACTGGTCTGCTCTAGCTGCTCGCCCAGCAGCGCGAGTCTCTCGAAGGTGGTGGCCATCGCTATCTACCTTGTGCGTCGCGGTGTCTGGTGCAGAATGGGACCAGTGGTGCCAGGTGATTATACCCGTGGCCCGTGCTCGTGACCACGACATCCCGGCGATCCCAAGCCGAGGACCGCTTGGCGAGACGAGCCCCGACCACGTGCGTCACACTTCTCATAGGCGAGTTTGCATGTCCCCGGCGAGATGCTATACTGGGCTTAGTTGTAGGTTGAGCCCAGGTCGGACTTCGAGATCTGGTGACTGATGTGGATCTTGCAGCGGAGGGATGTGTTGTTGAATGAAGTTCGTCCTCCGGTGAGTGTGCGTCTTTCTCTCTGTGCGATGCTGCTCGTTTTCTCCCTGTCCGGCTGTAGGGGAGCGTCGCCCACTTCGGCCGTATCGTCTGTCCCTACGGCCACGCATATCGCCGCTGACCTACCCTCCACGGAGGTTCCCAGCCCGACCTCTGCCCCTGTCCCGTCGCCCACGGTCACGAGGACACCACCCCCGCTTTTGCCGCTGGAGCTATCCGTGTCGTGGAGGTATCCGACCAACGAAATGGTGTGGGTTGTGATGACCTCTGACCTCGATGGAGACGGGCAGGAGGAGATCGTGGCGGGCTCCTACGACAAGCACCTGTACGTACTGGACGCGGACGGCAGGCTCCTGTGGCGGTACGCTTTGGGTGCTGCGGTGTACAGCCTCGATGCCGGCGATCTGGACGGCGACGGTGGGGAAGAAGCGGTGGCGGGCGGCGACGATAACCGGGTGCACGCGCTGGGAGCTGGTGGAGAGCTGCTATGGGAATGGTACGTCGGCGGCCGTGTAGTGAGTCTGCAAGTGGAAGATGTAGACGGCAACGGTCGGGGAGAAGTGATCGCCGGATCGTGGGATGGGCAACTACTACTGCTGGATGGTGACGGGTCGCTTCGCTGGTCGCTGGTTGACGACGACGGCGTGTCGGAGATCGAGAGCGCTGACCTTGATGGCGATGGGTACGTAGAGATCATCGTGGCGCATAGGGATGGTTCCGTGTCCCTGGTGACTTGTGACGGCGAGCAACGCTGGACCTACGAAACCGCAGGATACGTGCGGGAGTTGACCATCGCCGACACGGATGGGGACGGTGCTCTGGAGGTCGTCGTCGGCTCGGCAGACGGCTGGATCTACGTCCTGGGCAGCGAAGGCGAGCAGGCCTGGAAGTCAAAGCTCGATGACCCCGTGATCAGTCTGGACGCGGGCGATGTGGACGGCGACGGCTGTAGCGAGATCGTCGCCGGCACCGGGCCTGATGCCGCTGAGGTGTGTATGTTGAGTGCTCGGGGGGAGCGGTTGTGGAGCTTCGAGACGCAGAAAAGTGTGTGGTCGGTGCGTATGGCGGACCTGGACAGAAACGGGGTCCGGGAGGTCCTGGCCGGGGCCGATGATGGCAACGTCTACGTCCTCGACGTGTACGGACGGCTGCGCGGGAGCTACCACACCGAGCGCAGGGTTCACGGGCTGGCGACTGTGGACGGGGGGGACAGCGACTTCCTGGGCGTTCTGGCGCGATCAGGTAACGATGTGTACCGGCTGGGCGTAGTCGCGGGGCAGGGTTCCGTTCCAGAGCCATCGGGCCACCAAGGGCCAGCCACGACGACTTCCTGGGCGGAGTCGGCGGCTGGCACCGGAAGCAGCGATGACGGGCTCGTGGAGCTGGTGGCGGTGGGCGACATCCTGCTTTCGCGCACGGTGGAAGAGCGGATGGAGGTCTTCGGAAGTGAGTATCCGTTCGAGGCCGTGGCAGAGCTTCTGCGCGAGGCAGACCTGGCCGTGGGTAATCTGGAATCTCCCTTTGCCATCGGAGGTGACCCCATAGAGAAACGGTTCACCTTCCGGCAGCATCCAGACCACGCGTTTGCACTGGACCAGGCGGGTTTCGATGTGCTAAGCCTGGCGAACAACCACCTGTTGGACTTTGGTGATACGAGCCTCACTGAGACCATCGAGGCCCTACGGTCGCAGAGAGTCGCCTACGTGGGTGCGGGACTTTCCTACGAAGAGGCGTACCGCCCACTGATCGTGGAAGTGAAGAGGAAGAGGATCGCCTTCCTGGCCTACGCTGCTGCCCGCTGGAAAGGGTCCGCCGAGGTGCCTACGAGAGAATGGATCGCCTTTGCCGACCCGACGAGCATACGAGGGGACGTGGCCCGGGCCAAAGAGCAGGCTGATCTCG
>DAOUEW010000407.1:0-52782 GCA_034430275.1 Anaerolineae bacterium
TGAGGGATGACGAGTGCCGCACCGCCGACGTCCAGCGCCGAACGGTTGAACTTGCCTTCGTCATCTGCGAAGATGCGCAGGTTGGCGGTCTTGTTGGCCAGAAACCTGGCCTCTTCTTCTCCATCGTCGTGGGTCACACCAACGAGCAGGACCAGGCCCTGGTCGATGCTACCCACGACCTCTCCCTCCACCGAGACGGAGCCTCTGCTCACCCGTTGAACCACTATGCGCATCTCTTCGACCTCAGCTCTCTCGTGCTAGACTTGACCGGAAGGACACTATCTGGTATGCTTGTGGGTGTGGCAAGTAGTTTGGAAAGAGGCTAAACCATGATCAAGCTGCTCATGAGCTGGGACATCACGCCCGGCAAAGAAGCAGAATACATGGAGTTTGTGAGCAGAGAGTTCACCCCGCAGATGATGGAACTGGGGATCCAGCCCACCGAAGCGTGGTATACGGTGGTTGGAAATGGCCCTCAGGTACTAGCGGGAGGCATCGCTAAAGACCGCGAGACGATGATGGGCATTCTGGAAAGCGAGGGCTGGGAGGGCCTGGAGGCGAAGCTCCTCGGCTACGTGCGCAACTACCACTACAAGGTGGTGCCTGCCACCGGTCAGTTTCAGCTCTAGCGGAGCGTCCAGCATCGAGCCTAATCCTTGGCGCTGGTCGCGTCTGCCTGTTTCTCTTTCTCCTTTTTCTTGCTTCCGTCCCCTCCTGGCAACTCCTTGGCCGCCTCCCCCGCCGGAAGTTGGCGGTTGTCCGTCACGTAGAACCCTGATCCTTTGAAGATGATACCCACTGGTTGGATGAGACGACGAACCGGTCCTTCACATTCTGGACAGGTCTCGACTGGGTCATCGGAGAAGTGCTGGAACACCTCGAATCTTCTTCCGCAGGACTGACACTCGTATTCGTAAATGGGCATCTGTACGATCACACCTCCTGGGGTGGTCCTTCCGTGTTGTCTCCCCGCCTGTCGAAGAGATAGTTGCTCCCTTCGAAGCCCTTGACGTACGAAAGCACCTCGGCAGCTATCTCGGCCACTTGGCGGGGGTGCACGAGATTCCTGCGACGGTTGGTGACAACCGCGCCGGAAACGCTCAGCAGCGGAAACCTCAACTCGGCTCCTTGTCTGCTCCGGCCGAGGGAGAATCCTTGCGCTCGATCTTGGTCGTTGTAGTGCTCCGGGATTCTCTCGTCGAAAGCTGCTATGACGGTCGTGCAGATGGCCTCAGCCTTGTCGGGCGTGCTGACGACGACGAAATCGTCGCCGCCCTCGTGGCCCACGAAGTCGTCATCGTTTCCATGCTCCAGGACCGCGCCGACTATCAGGTCGCTCAGCAGCCGTATCACCAGGTCTCCAGCCACGAAACCATACCTGCTATTGTAGGGTTTGAAGTGGTCGAGATCGAAGTAGCAGACGGCGAACAGTGCACCCGAGGCTAGTCTGTCTCGAATGGCCTTCTCGACGGCTAGATTGCCCGGCAGCCTGGTAAGAGGACTAGTCTGTATATCTCGTTCCGTGCGGTGCAAGTGAGTGGAAACGCGAGCGATGAGTTCCTGCGGGTCGAAGGGCTTCGTCACGTAGTCGTCCGCGCCTACCCGCATGCCCTCGATCTTGTCCGCGGTTCCGTTGAGGGAGGTCAGCATGATGATTGGAATGGTCGAGGTCAGAAGCCCACGCCTGAGTTGACGGCAGAGCTCCAGCCCGTCCATACGAGGCATGCGAACGTCGAGGAGCACCAGGTCGGGCTGCTGTTGTCTGGCCAGCCTCAGTCCCTCTTGGCCGTCTGGCGCGCAGATGACACTGAGCCCCTCTGCCTTCAGGGACTCAGAGACAACTTCGCGCACAATCGGATCATCATCCACTACGAGTATCTTGCCAGAGGGCGAGGTCATGCGTAGTCTCCATCCCTTAATTGTATGGGATTTCCACCTGGGAGGCAAGTCTTGACAAGACCACCTAGCGTAGGGATAATAGTCTGGCCCGGTGTACAGGTTGTGCTCGGAGCGAGGCAGATGGGTGACAACAAAAGCCCTGTAGGAATCTTGGACTCCGGTGTGGGCGGCCTCTCAGTCATGAGGGAGGTCGTCAGAGAGCTACCCCACGAGGACGTGCTATTCTTCGCGGATTCGATCCATTGTCCATACGGCCGCCGCACGTACGAGGAGATACAGGAGCTCACGTCTGGGATAGTCCACTTTCTGGTGTCGCAGGGTGCTAAGATCGTCATAGTGGCCTGCAACACCGCGTCCGCCGCGGCGCTGCAAGACCTTCGGGAGAGGTTCGAGGTGCCCATCGTGGGCATGGAGCCCGCGTTGAAGCCGGCGGTAAAGCGTTCCGGCAGCAGGGTCGTGGGCGTGATCGCCACCGAGGTCACTTTTCAGGGCGCCCTTTTCGCCAGCCTGATCGAGCGGTTCTCGAACGGCGTGGACGTGCTGACTCGCACTTGCCCGGGTCTGGTCGAGCAGGTGGAGGCAGGGCTAGTCGCAGTCCCCACGACGAGAGAGATGCTAAGGGCCTGTCTCTCCCCCATGATCGAGGCAGGGGTGGATTCGCTGGTGCTGGGATGCACACACTACCCGTTTCTGCGGCCGCTCATACAGGAGATTCTCGGGGATGGGGTAGAGATCTTCGATCCTAGCCTGGCTGTGGCCCAACAGACCGCAAGAGTGCTGAAGAGAGAGGGGCTTGTCAGGGAGGGAGGTGAGGGCAGGTGCGCTTTCTACACCAGCGGCCGCCCGCACCGTTTCGCCCGCATGCTCAAGGAGCTTACGGAGCTCAGAGGGCCCGTCCTGGCGGTTGAATGGGCAGGGGGCGCCGTCAGGCCCGTCGATGGCCAGGCCCAGGTCAGGGGTGGACGGAGTTGAGGGCACCTAGTCTTCCACGACAGCGAGTGTTTCGGTGTCTCTGGGTACCCTGGGAAGGAAGCGATCCTCGCGGATAGATCAGGAGGTGCATGCGTGAAGTTCTTTGAATTCGATGGGCAGAGAGTGCTCCTCGGCCGGCTCGAGAGGGGCGATGACGTGTTGAGCAGCCTGACCGAGTTCTGCGCCCACGAGAGTGTGACGGTGGGCTGGGTCGAGGCACTCGGCGCAGTAGAGCGAGGCGGAGTGGGCTACTACGACCATGAGGCTCGCGTCTACCGCGAGACGTGGTTCGAAGAGGGAATGGAGATCGCTTCGCTCACCGGCAACGTCTCCAGCAAGGATGGTGAAACCTTTCTTCACTGCCACGTGATCCTGGCAGACAGGGATGGGCGGTGCTTTGGCGGCCATCTGCTGGAGGGGACGGTTGCCTTCGCCTGTGAGTTCTCTGTCACGACGCTAACTGGTCCTCGGCCGGAGCGGACGCACGACGAGGCCACCGGGCTCGCCCTCTGGTAGGTGGGTCGGGTGCCCTCTCCCAGAGGTGAGCGGGTGCTGTCCACGAGGGTAGCTGTGGGAGACCGGCGCTTGGTCTCAGAGCCGTGCTCTGTCAGCGCGGCTGCAGAGAGCACGCCTACGAGGGGCGCTACCACACCGCAGTGAGAGTACTGCCAAGAAGCGGCAGACCCAGAAAGGCGACGAGGCAGCCGAGGATGGACAGGACAGCTGCTGTCCTTCGCAAGCCTGGCCGCGTGGAGGGTACGTGAAGCGTGATGGCGACGACCAGCCACAGGAAAAGAAGCCAGAGTTGCGCCGGACGCCAGGTCCAATAGCTACCCCAGCCAAGGTAGGTCCACAGAGCTTGTATGACTGCGGAAGCGCTCAACGATGGGAACGCCACCACCAGAGCCCTTCCGACGAAGGATAGACAATCGGCGGGTGAGACCTCTCGCAGCACGCGTCCGGTGGCACGGAACATGACCAAGAGAACGTAGGCGATGGCGCCTCCTCCAGCGCAGAGGTAGGCGCTGCAAGCTGTGAGGGCGCTGATCACGTGCATGCCATACCAGACGCTCCGCGCGAAAGGAGAGATCTCCAGAGTCTGCGTTGGTGGGACGCCCAGCAGCAGTGCGTAGGAGTGTACGACAAAGGCAAGGCTTGCGACAACCGCACCTGCGCCCGTGGCTCGTGCTTTGTCTTCTAACAGTAGGGTTAGAAGAAGAGCACCTTCGACAACCAGCATGGTGCTGGGCCACGGATGTGCCATCCCCAGAAGGCCCCACTGGGCGGCAGAGAATCCGAGGGCCACGCCCTGGATGCCGAGGAACAGCAGGTATGTCCCGATGAGCAGTCTGTTGGCGACACGACGCGGTTGGTGGAGCGCCATCCATTGCAGGAGGACGAGTCCGAAGAGCGTGAAGCTGGCCGCGAAGTAGAGCACCCTGTCAGCCTCCACGGCAGACCTCCTCGATCTCCGCCATCAAGGTGTCGCGCTCGTGGGTCCCGGTGATCTCGCCTGCATAGCCTTTGTAGAGGAGTCGCATCTCCACCACACCTTGTCTCCCTGTCAACGCTGCCCAGATGGAGCGTGGTCGACGGCAGCCGGTAGCTATGGTCCCCACGAGCAGCGCGACCGCACCAAGCAGCACCAGAGAGAAGGTCGGATCGGATGCTATGCCTATGATCGCATACTGGCCCCACTCGATGGTGTAAGTGTCTCCCTCGATGTCCACGCGCGCTGAGCCGTAGAGCGTTTCGCTGTATGCGAGGTCTGTGGCACCTCCCCGATAGGCTTGTAGCAGCAGGCCAGGCGAGGCTTCGCCACCCGAGACCGCCTCCGGCTGCAAGACCGCTCGCAGCACCAGGTTCCTGGTAGGCACAGCTATGTACCCCTCCCTCTCCTCCTCGGAGAGCTGGAGGCTCGCCTCTTCCACGATCAGGCTCGAGGCCCCCAGTGTCTGTAGGTTGACTGGCACGCCCTCTGCGTCCGCAGCCCTGATGCTGATCAGGGGGCCGTGCGACAGCTGGTGGACGGACATGCCCCCGTAGGAGAGAGGCGCACCCGCGGTGAGGACGGCACTCGTCGCCACATCTCCGTTGTCGAGGACAGTGACGTCTGCCTCGTACCAACGAGGTCTACCATCAGGGTACAGCTGTGCGTGGAAGCTCTCCAGACGCACGCTCGTGGATTCTACATGTTGGACCTGGTACTCTTGACCGGGGCCCAGGGTGATTCCGCGCTCGTGCCAACCGAGGCGTCCGCCGATGAGAGCACTGACCACGATCAGAGCCAGCCCTGCGTGGGCGAGCACGATTCCCCACCTGGCGGAGTGAAAACGTCGTGCGGCCAGGTGGAAGTCACTGGTGCCTTCCTGCGTTTGGACCCTGTAGCCGTGTGTCTCCAGGAGCGAACGCGACCGCCCCAAAGCCGACTCTGGGTCTCCAGCAAAGAGGAAGGTATGGGTCTCGGAGTCTCGAGGAAGGGCCTGGGCAAACTCCCGAGGGGCAAGCTTTCCCTCGCGAAGGATCGTCCACGCCTGTTCGACGGCGCAGACCACCAGATTGACCAGCAGCAGCGCCAAGGTGATCCTCAACCACAGAGATTCACCTATCGAGAAGAGACCTACCTGGGCCAGGGGATCGGTCCACTGGAGATATTGGGCCTGAACCGAGGCATACCAGCGCGCATACTGGGGAGAACCGAACGTCACGTCGCCCGGCATCTGCGGAAGCACCGCTCCGCACGCCAAGACGAGGACGATGATGACCAGGAGCGCAATGGTCAACCTTCGGGAGCTGAAGAACCGCCAGGCCGAGTCCAGCATGTCCATTCGCATGAGTATCGACTTCGATGTGTGTCCAGGGCCCAAGCGCATGAGGGTGCCGTGGCAAAGGGCTCACTCTGAGGGTGCTGAGCCCGTGGTTGGTTGTTGAATCATACTATGGTGTTTGCGGCGTGTCAAACGAGGCAAGAGGTCATTGGGATCGTGCGGCGTGTCCAGACGTGATCCCCTCGGTAGGAGGTCCGACGCAGATCCTTGTCAATCGCTTTTCGGCCGCCACAGGCGGCGGCCGATGCCGGCTGGTGCTTTCGGCGACTATCCCACGGCGTGGAGGGGAGATGGGATGGGTAGGGGAGATTAGGCTGGCTTGGAGTACCTACCCCGTGTTTCGGGTTACGTATCAGGTGGCCCAAGCTCTCGACGGCTGCCGTCGATCCACCTGTTGGGAGAGTTTTGCACGCATCTGCGAGGGCGCGCGCGGGGGGCCGGGTGGAGAAGGCTGGGCCGCAAGAGAGAAGTTCCATCCGGCGTGTGCCAGCTTGTGGCCCTTTGGCGAGCATCGCCTGGATGGACGTGTCTAGATCATGAGGCGATCGTAGAGCGCGTCCAGGCTCAGGTGGGGGGAGACGGTGTCCGTGCACGTCAAGGTGAGAGTCGCGGCAGAGACGCCGAGACGGACCGCCTCGCTCACTGAGAATCCGTTCACCAACCCGAAGACCACGGTGCCAGTGAGGGCGTCGCCGCCCCCCGTGGGATCGGTCACTTCTATGTTGATGGCGGGGACGTAGCCGCTTTCGTCTGACGTGGCGTAGACGAGACCCTTCTCTCCCAGAGTGATGGCCGCAATGCCGACACCATCGGCCACGAGCTTCTGTGCGGCAGTGGTGGCTTCGAACCTGTCCCTCGCGGGCAGGCCACACAGCACCTGGGCTTCGTCTTCGTTGGGGACGATCATGGCGATCTGTGAGAGGTATGGTCTGACCCGGGGAGCCAGAGCTACGGAGACAGGATCGACGCAGACGGGAACGTCCCACTTTGCCGCGAGGGCGACCGCGGACTTGATCGCAGGTGGGCTGAGATTGGCATCCAGCACAACCATCGTGGCTTCCTTTATCCACCGGCGGTGAGCGTAGATGTACTTGGGAGTGACCAGGCTCATGATTGCCATGTCGTCGATAGAGAATACGGGCGTGCCGCTCTCGTCATTGACCGCAAGGAAGGTGGCCGAGGGACTGTCTGACGAGACGATCACGCGGCTTACATCAACGCCTCCGGCCTCCGTGGCATCGAGGACGTGTCTGCCTACCGAATCATCCCCCACAGCGGAGAGCAGCGCCGTGGGCACTCCCAGTCTGGCTAGGTTCTCTGCTACGTTGCGACCGGCGCCGCCCGGACTGACACGTATGTAGCCTGGGTTTGAGGTGCCGCCGACGAGGGGCTTTCTGGGCCGGCCTTTCGTATCCAGACTGGCTGCTCCGATCACCACTACATTACACTGAGCCATGGTCGTCCCCCCTGCGAGTGCGCATCGATCACGCTGTACTCGGGTCCTGTCCAGTTACCCCTGGCTCACCGTGCCGGAGCGGTGCCAGGGACAAACGTAGACTGCTTCCCTTCTTTGCCCTGCCTACTCAGCCCTCAGGCTTGCGCAGTATGAAGCTTCGACGGAGAGCGATGGCCTGTTTCACGCCCTCCGGAAGCTGGCTTTCTAGGAACTGGTTGGTGGATACCGACAAGGCGGACGAGAACGGCAAGAGAATCGTCGAGTTCTCGCGGACGATCTCCAGCTTACTAGACTCGAAGAGGTGCAACAGGGTGGCTCGCCTCAGGAACCTGTGCGGTCCTTCGCTGTGGTGGAGGTTGAGGATCGCTGACAGCCAGTGAGCCGGTTCCCACAAGAGGTTGGGACACGTGAGAATGATCCAGTGTCCGGGCCGTAGCACGCGCGCCAGTTCACTCACCAGCGTCTCCCGCTCCGAGAGGTGCTCAATGGTCTCATAGCACAGTATCAGGTCAAAGGTGTCGCTGACAAACGGTAGCGGGAAGCTGTGCACCAAGTGGGTTTCGAAGTCGATTCCCATCTGAGACAGGCGTGAGGAAGCTATGGCGAGCATCCTATCCGAGAAATCGACCAGGTGAGCCTTTCGCACGTATCCCCGCTGTGCCCAGAACGCCGTCCCCTGACCCGTCCGCGACTGAATGTCTAGGGTGACGTTGTCGTGGTCGATGGAATTCCCCGCCAACTCGAACGAATTGGTGAACCGGCGATAGTAGGAATAAGTGCTCTCATTGATGTCGTCGTAGTCAGTGACGGAGCTCCAGAACCGCCCCACTTCTTCCAGGGTCCACTAGCGCCGCCTCAGGTACTACCACTCCTGTCTCGCGCGCGCAAGCGATCCTCTAAGCGTGAACCCATGCTCTTGGCGCATTTGGAGGTGTGTCCCCGACCCATTCTGCACGGCGTGGACACCCGAGACGGGTGTCGTGGATACTGTTTCTATCTTAACGTCGTGGATTCGGACGGCGACCTGGGGTCCTTCGGAGAGGGCGCTCATGACGTCATTCACAGTGTGAGTCCATGAGCGCTGCCCTCTCAACACGACCGCGACAGACCCTTGTTTCGGCCACCTCTCGTATTGTCTTCGTGACTTGGAGACTCGGGGCTACGACGAGACAGATTCTAGCGGTATGCCAGACCTAGGTCAAATGACCACGATGCCTTCTTCCGCGACCCACCCCTCTGTGATGCGGAAGGACCTGATCTGTGGGTTGTCCGGGTCTTTGAGCGAGATCAGAACATAGGAGGATTCTGGATACCGCGCTTGTCTCTCGTCTACGTCGGAGGGAATCGCCGTGGTCGAGGGGTGCGAGTGGTAGATGCCGGCCAACTCCCAGCCTCTGACCTCGATGTCCTCGAAGATGCGGTACTGCTCCTGTGGGTCCAAACGGTACGACGTGGGGCTACGGTCGGCGTTCGTGGCTCTGTAGAGCTTGAACACTCGACCCTCCTGACCGGCAAGGATACCACAGGCCTCCGTGGGAGCCTCTTCCCGAGCGTGGTCGATCATCTTTGCGAGATAAGCCCTTGGGATCTCTATCATCTCTGTCGTGAATCGGTGCTCTTCGGGGACCGGCCGCAGGCTAGCTCTCGCCACGCCAGAGGACACCAGCTAGCTGGCATCTTCCTGGTTCGACCCCCAAGGTCGAGGTAGGGAAGAGGGTGTGAAAGCGGCTGGCAAGAGATCGCCCACCGTGAATACCTGTTGCCCCGCGTCCAAGTCTGCAATGATCACCTTCGTATGCAATCCAAACTCGGCCAGGACTTGACGGCATGCTCCACAGGGGCTAGCCAGGGTCTCGCTGACCACGGCCAGGGCCTCGAACTCGCGCTCTCCTTCGGATACAGCCTTGAAGATGGTCACTCGCTCGGCGCAGATGCTCAGACCATACGAGGCGTTCTCGACGTTGCAGCCACTATACATCCGCCCCGAGGCGGTGCGCAGCGCGGCACCCACTCGAAACCGAGAGTAGGGCGCATAGGCTCTGTCGCGTGCCCTCTTGGCGAGGGCTATCAGCTCCGTTGTCGATTCCTGATCACTCATCTCTGACGACTCTTACTTTCTTGATACGATGACCCAACAGGGACAGCACGGTTATCTTCACACCGTCGAGTGTCACCGCGTCGCCCACCTTGGGCACGCCTCCAAGCTTGGAGTAGATCAGACCGCCGAGAGTGTCTGTGTCTTCCGTAGGCAGGTTCGTCCTCATCAGCCTGTTCACGTCATCCAGATCCATGCGGGCGTTGAAGATGGCCTCTCTCTCGCTGACCATCTCGCAGAAGGGCTCTGCCGTGTCGTATTCGTCCTCGATCTCACCCACGATCTCTTCGAGAGCGTCTTCCACGGTTACCAGTCCAGCCGTCCCGCCATACTCATCGACGACGATGGCCATCTGAATTCGCTCGCTCTGCAGCTCTTCCAGAACCTCACCGACTTTGTTCGTCTCGGGCACGAAATGTGCGGGGCGCAGAAGCTCGCGCAGCCCTGACGAGGTATCATTGTCTCTCAGGTGAGCGAGCAGGTCCTTGGCGTTCAGAATGCCTATGATGCTCTCTATAGCGCCTTCGTAGATGGGTATCCGGGAGTAGCCAGTGTCCACGATGACGTCCAACGCTTCCTCTATCGAGGCTTCTACTTCCAGTGCAACCATGTCTATACGCGGCACCATGATCTCTCTGATCAGGGTGGCATCGAAGTCGCAAATGCTGGCTATCATTTGCCTCTCGTCTTCCTCGATGTACCCTTCCTCTTCGCCGGCATCGATGAACAGGCGGAGCTCGGCCTCGATGTCCGCGGCGTCTTTCGACGTTTCAGAGCCTCCGGCCCCGTTAATCAGGGACTCGGTCAGCGCTCTGAACACACGGACAAAGGGGTACAATACAAGCGTCAGCAGCTCTATCGGCCTGGCAAGCATGAGAACGGCACCCTCTGGGTTTCGCATGGCCCAGGCCCGAGGGATGAGCCGACACAGGAACAACACAAGCAAGGTCAGGGAGACGATGGCTACGACGATGCCCCACTGGGGTACATAGCTGAGTCCCAGTATCGTGGTCAAGCAAGCGGCCACGATGAGGGCGGAGTTCTTGAGGATCAGTAGTGCGGAGAGGTGCCACTCCTCACGCTCGAGTATGCTGTCTACCCGACCCGCACCTGGCACCTCGTCTTTGGCCATCCTCTTCACGCGGAAGGGGTTGGCTGATGCCACCGCTGCCTCTGCGGCTGCTGCAAATGCGGTGAGGAGCAATGACACACCAATGAACAGTAGTTCTATGGGACTCTCCGTGTGCAGTTGAGGACCTCCTCTCCTAGGTCTTTGACTCGCTACGGGTTCTCGCGCGAAGCGTCTTCATCTTGTGCTCCTTGGCCTCCGGCGAGAGCTCGATGACGTTCTCGGTCGTCGTGTAGGGGGCTGGTCCCAGTATGAGTGAATCCGGCGGCAGGTCGTCGCGCAGTACGACGCCTGGTCCCACGATGCTGTGGGGACCCACCTTGACCCCAGGCATCAAGGTCGCATTGCAGCCGGTCTTGCAGTCCGGTCCCATGATGGCGCCCAGTTTGTCGCTACCGGATGAGATGGGTTCTCCTCCGACATAGACGGTGACGTGACCCTCGTCGAAGCGGTAGTTCGCGGTGATGGTGCCGGCGCCGAGGGAGCAGTTCTCGGAGATGACGGAGTCGCCCACGTACGCCATGTGAATCCAGCAGTTGCTTCCTATGAGGGAGCGCTTGATCTCTGAGGAGAAGCCTACCACCGAGTTGGCGGCAATGGAGGTATGGTTCCAGATCAACACGTTGTTGCCGATCACGCTGTTTGCTCCGATGTACGCCGGTCCGCGAACAACGGCGTTCTCGAAGACCCTGACGCCGTCCTCGATGATCACGTTGCCGTCTATCACCGCCCTCTCGGATATCTTGGCCTGCTGGCTGATCCTTGGCCCGGTGATGAATCTGGCCATCAGATACTCGTTGATGGTTAGCAAGTCCCACGGATATTTGAAGGACTCGAACACCCCATCGTATGGAACGAACTCCACATTCCCCTCGTCGATGAGGCCCTGGTACGCTGCTTCGAGCTGGTAATTGGAGAGGGGGGTGCGGTCTATGTAGTCGAAGATGAGCCTGGAGAAGAAGTAGACCCCGACGACCACTGTATTGCTGGGCTCTTGGCCCATGGGGGGCTTCTCCACGACCGCGGTTACCTTGCCGTCTGTGAACTTGAAGACTCCGAACTTCCACGGCTGGTCCATCTCGCGGCCCACCAGCACCATGTCCCCGCCGCTTCGCTCCGCTTTCTCCAGGACCTTGCTCAGCAACTGTGGTTCGAAGACATCGTTGCCGTTCAGCATGAAGAAAGAGTCTTCGAGCAGGTGCTTTGCCGTCTCGAGCGCGTTGGCCATGCCCAGGGGCTGGCCTTGCGTTGTGTAGCGTATCTGCACCCCGAGACTGCCGCCGTCGCCGAAGTAGTCGCGAATCTCGTGGGAATCAGGCCCGGTGACGATGATCAGATCGTGGATACCGGCCTCTTTCAGGCTGTCGATCACGTACGCCAGCAACGGCCTGCCGAGCAACTCGAACATGGGCTTGGGCTTGCCGGCGCCCAAGGGGAATGCTCTTTCACCTGCCCCGCCCGACAGTATCACCGCCTGAACCGTCACGAAACCTCCCCATGAATCGAAAAAGCCAAGATCACCCCGCGTCCGCCGGACGCGAGAGAGGATCTCGGCCTTGGGCCGCCGTGGAGCGGCAATTGGTCACTACCCGTACTGGGTGGTTCCTCGTCCATCGCGCTCTGTACTACGAAGACGTCGTAGTAAGGGCTATTCGCCTCCTCTACAAGGCTGGGGCGGAAGGATTCGAACCTCCGAATGGCGGCTCCAAAGGCCGCTGCCTTACCACTTGGCGACGCCCCAGCGATGGTTGCTGTTTCATTCTAGCATATCGTGGGCCATTCTGCAACCCTTCTCACCATTCGTGGAAATGGAGCGGTGGCTTGGCAGCTTGCCCGAGGCGAAACACGTTACTGGTGACCCAGATGACGGCGATCCATCGTGTCGAGGTACAGAAAGCGGTGTCGCCTTCGCTGGCGCAGGAGCGGTGTTAGCAGCAGCCCGCCAACGAAGCCTCCGATGTGAGCCCACCACGCGACCCCACCCATGGTGGCCTCGCTGGATATGCCGATCGTGGCCACTCCGTTGAACAACTGGACGACAAACCAGAATCCGAGCACCATGATCGCAGGCAGGGCGATGACCTCCATGTGCACCAAGAGGGGGATGCCCACGAAAACGCGTGCCCTCGGGAAGCACAGCAAGTATGCGGCCAGCACCCCGGCTATGGCGCCGCTGGCCCCAATACCGGGCACCGTCGAGGAGGGGGCTATCCCGATCTGGGCCAGGTTCGCGGCAACGCCGCACGTTAGATAGAAGAATAGGAAACGCCGGTGGCCCATAATCCCTTCGACATTGTCGCCGAAGACCGCGAGGTAGAGCATGTTGCCGATGAGGTGCAGCCACCCACCATGCAGGAATATCGAAGTCACTAGGGTGGACAGCACCCATGGGTCTTGTTGCCAGTGGACGATCTGGGCCGGGGTGGTGCCCCACGCGTAGATGAGCTCTTCCGCGTAGGGACCCGCCAGCAATTCCCAGAAGAAGACCAGCGCACTTGTGGCGATGAGTGCGTAGGTGACGAAAGGAGTGCGTTCGGACGGGACACTGTCGCCGAGCGGGATCATCCTCTCTCTCCCTTGCCTCCTTCTTTCCTCTCTGGAGGCTGATACGGGGTAGGGATGTACTGCACCGATGGGCGACGTCCTCCTGCTTGGGGGTACAGATCCATCAGAGCGTAGACTTCGCTGGGCATGTCATCGTGAGCCGGCAGTCCCAGCTTCTGGATCTCCTCCAGGGAGATGGGGTAGTCATGGGTCCATTTGCCGCTGGCCAGAGTCTCTGCGAGGCGGCGCGCCTCCGGCTCCGGCATGCCGTTACCTTCCAGGATCTCTCTCACCGTGTCTCTGACCTGTCCCACGGCCTTGCCGGCCATGTCCGCCAGGATCACCGTTTCGTCGTCGATTTCGTTGATGTCCTTCCTTTCCAGAACCTTGAGGATGGACACTGCCGGGTACTCGCCCACCTGTGGGTCCACGGGACCCAGAACGGCGTTGCGATCCATCACGATCTCATCAGCGGCCAGGGCCAGAAGGGTGCCACCTGACATAGCGTAGTGAGGCACGAACACGGTGACCTTCGCTTTGTGCCGGACCAGAGCCTGCGCGATCTGCTCGGCAGCCAGCACCAGCCCACCCGGTGTGTGGAGGATCAGATCCAGGGGCATGTCCTCGGGCGTGAGGCGCACCGCGCGTAGAATCTGTTCGGAGTCGTCAACATCGAGGTAGCGAGAGAACGGGATGCCCAGGAAGCTCATGGTCTCCTGCCGGTGAATCAGAGTGATGACGCGGGACTGCCGCTTCTTCTCGAAGCGTTGTATGACGAACCGTCTGCATGCCTCCTGGTATCTTCTCTGGAGGGCAGGTGTCAATGCTGCAAAGATGAAGAAGAGCCAGATGAGAGTCGTGAAGTCCATGGTGCGCTTCCCTTCCTCTGAATTCCCTATTTGGTGCTCTCGCGCAGCAGCAGCCAGCAGAACCTGGGCAGCGCCGTCATCCTGCGCCAGCGCCATGGTTCATGGGCCAGGCGATGTAGCCACTCCAGACCCAACCGCTGCACCCATGCGGGTGCCCGGGAGCTCCTACCCGAGATGAAATCGAGCGCTCCACCCACTCCCATAGCCACCGGGACCTGGAGTCGGGGCATGTTGCGGACGATCCACTGCTCTTGCCTGGGTGCCCCGTAGGCCACGAAGAGCAGTTGCGGATCGGCGCGGCGAATCCGCTCCACGATGCCTTCGTCCTTGTCGGGCGCAGGCGACCCCGCATACGTGCCGGCTACGCGCAGGCGGGGAAAGCGGCTTCTCAGCACCTGCGCCGCCGCCTCAGCGACGCCCTCGGCTGCTCCGAGAAGATAGATAGCGTATCCTTTCCTGGCTGATAGCTCGGCCAGCCTGACCAGCGTATCCACACCCGTCACCCGCTCCCTGAGGGAAACGCCCAGCAGGCGTGCTGCCCAGAGCAAGCCCTGACCGTCGGCAAGGTTCAAGTCTGCCTGGTTGAGGATCCGGCCGAAGGCAGTGTCGGTTTGAGCTGCCACGATGAACTCCGGGTTGACGGTTGTCACCAGGTGGGGACGCCCGTCCGCCACGAACTGCTCTATCCTGGCGAGGGCTTCCTCACTGGTCACATCGTCTATCTTGATCCCCAGAATGTCGATTCGGGCTCGGTCGACCATGGTTCTGCTCTGAGGGCTGGTGCTCCCTTTGGTGGTGGGCCCTACGGGGCCTCTACTCTGCACAGATTGCTGCCCAGAGCCTGCTGCTTGAAGGCAATTATACGCGCGAGTGGCCCGCTGGTCAATGGGTCACACTCGAAGGTGGCTCGCAACCGAGCGCCCTGACTCAGCCAGAGCCTTGGACGGAGCCCCTCTGTGATAGGGGAGGATCGGGGAGGGGTGTGCTCGCCTGAGCAGCTTTGCCACAGCTCCGGCTCGCCACTGGTAAAGAAGCAGCCCACCAGTGACAGGACTTCAGTCAGGGACGAGCGCCGAAGTGCCAGAAGAACTCCGCCTTGACTCTGCCCCGGCGGTCGAAGGCAACGCCCTCCATCTCGAGCAGTGCCCGTTTCATATCCAGGCCCCCGCCAAAGCCGCCAAGGCTGCCGTCGGTTCGCAAGGTCCTGTGGCAGGGGATGACGATGGGAAACGGGTTGCGAGCCAGGGCGGTTCCCACGGCTCTGGCGGCCTTGGGGCGTCCGACGTGGAGTGCCAGGCCGCTGTAGGATGCGACACGGCCTCTGGGGATGGTCCTCTCCGCCAGAAGCACGGTTTGCTGAAACGACGAGCCTCGGCCGAAGTCGAGGAGGTCGGTGGGCAACTCGACGTTCTCGCCATCCAAATAGCGCTCGATGGACTGGCAGAGGCGATCCAGTGCCGGGTATCGTGGGCGCGCAGCGGGGATAGCGGCTGTCTCGGCCCGTCTAAGAGGCAGCACGATCTCGGCCACTCTGGGGCCATTCTCTGTTTCCCTCCAGACGAGTGTGACCTCACCAAACCTGGAGGGAATCACGTAGCTGCCGATCTCGCTCTGTTCCATCTAGGCCATTGCTCCCGCGACCATCATCCGTGGGCGAAGGTTCGGCGGCGATTCTGCGTTCCCGGGCGATGCCTCTGGCACACCTGGACCCGACTCACCCTGCTCTGGGCCCTGCAACTAGATGTCCAGGTTTCTGACGGACTTGGCGTGCGTCTGGATGAATCGCTTGCGTGGGGGGACCGCCGGTCCCATCAGCTTGTCGAAGGTGCTATCCGTTCTGACCGCATCCTCGACCTCGACCCGGAGCAGGGTCCTGGACTCTGGGTTCATGGTGGTTTCCCACAACTGATCTGGATTCATCTCGCCGAGGCCCTTGTAGCGCTGTAGCTCGATCTTGCCTCTGCCCAGCTTCTTCATCAGGCGCTCACGCTCCTCTTCGCTGTACACGTAATGCTGCTGGGATTTGGCGGAGACACGATACAGAGGGGGCTGAGCGATGTACAGGTGCCCGCTAGTGATGAGTGGCTCCATGTAGCGGAAGAAGAAAGTGAGCAGCAAGGTGCGTATATGGGCACCGTCTACGTCTGCGTCAGTCATGACGATGATGTGATGGTACCGCAGGTTGCTGAGGTCGAAGCTGTCCTCGATGCCCGTCCCCAGGGCGCTGATGAGGGCCTCGATCTCCCTGTTGCTGAGGATCTTGTTGAGGCGCGCTTTCTCCACGTTGATGATCTTGCCGCGCAGGGGCAGAATGGCCTGGAAGCGGCGGTCCCGACCCTGCTTGGCTGAGCCACCCGCCGAATCCCCCTCTACGATGTACAGTTCGCATCTCGAAGGGTCTCTTTCCGAGCAGTCTGCCAGTTTGCCGGGCAGGGTCATACTCTCTAGAGCGCTCTTGCGCACCACCAAATCACGGGCCTTTCGCGCAGCCGCACGGGCCCTGGACGCCACCAGGCATTTCTCCACGATAGCTTTGGCTGCTCTGGGATCCTCCTCCATGAATGTGGAGAGGGCCTCCGTCACGACTGATTCCACCAGTCCTTTCACTTCGGCGTTGCCCAGCTTGGCCTTGGTCTGGCTCTCGAACTGGGGATCGGCGAGCTTGACGCTGATGATGGCTGTCAAGCCCTCGCGCACATCGTCGCCGGTGAAATTGGGGTCGCTCTCTTTGAGGAGGCTGTTCTTCCGGGCATAGTCGTTGATGCTTCTTGTGAGGGCGGACCGGAAGCCTGTCAGGTGGGTCCCGCCGTCAACGGTGTTGATGTTGTTGGCGAAGGCGTGGATGGATTCGGCGTAGCCGTCGGTGTACTGCATAGCGGCTTCCACAACGGCGCCGTTCACTTCCTTCTCGACGTGGATGGGGTCATGTAGCGCATTGCGATTCCAGTTGAGCCGACGAACGAAGGATATGGTGCCGCCCTCGAAGTAGAATGTGCGTTCCTGGTCCGTACGTTCGTCACGGAACACAATCGTCAAGCCCTTGGTGAGGAAGGCCATCTCGCGAAAGCGCTCGGCCAGGGGAGCGAATCTGTAGTCTATCGTCTTGAATATCTTGTCGTCAGGAAGGAAGGTGGTCGTGGTACCCGTTCCCTTGACCTTCTTGCGTGCAGTCTTCACCGGAGTCACCGGCACTCCGCGCTCGTAGCGCTGGGAGTAGACCTTACCGTCTCGCCTGACCTCGACCTCCAGCCATTCCGACAGCGCATTGACTGCGGAGACGCCAACACCGTGAAGCCCACTGGCGACTTTGTATCCTCCTCCGCCGAACTTGGCGCCCGAGTGGAGGACCGTGTGTACCACCTCGAGTGCCGACTTGCCAGTCTGTGGGTGGACGTCCGCGGGTATACCCCGGCCGTTATCCACCACGGTCACCGAGTGATCGGGATGGATCGTGATGCTGATCTCATCGCAGACCCCCGCGAGGGCCTCGTCCACGGAGTTGTCGGTGACCTCGTAGATCAGGTGGTGCAAGCCGCGCACGTCGGTGCTGCCTACGTACATTCCTGGACGGCGCCGTACAGCCTCGAGTCCCTCGAGAACCTCGATGTCAGAGGCGCCGTATGCAAGATCGTTGTGTGCCACCTACTATCAGTAGACCTCCTTCACTATCTCCTTTTATTCTAGCACAATTCGGATGATTTGGAAAGGTCGGTGTTGGCTCAAAGTGGGCCTGGACACAATATCTGGTGGGTACAGGGACCATGGGTACCGCATATTGTGTATGGCGACACACGCGCAGTGGCTGCCGGCGCTGAGCAGCAAGTGCAGAGCTGCCTCTGAGGTGCCCGCGGCCTCGCTGAGGACTGCCTAGCGAGTTTGACACGTCGAGCGCGCGAATGATATACTTGTTTTGTTACAGTCAAGCGTGGGGCATGAACCGGATGAAGGCTGCCAAGCGAGATATCGTGGGAGGGGTGATCATCCTGGGGCTGGTGACACTCCTGTTCTTTTCCACGTTCACTTGGCTGGCCTACAACTGGCTCAACAACTCATACTATTCCCATGGCTTCTTGGTGCCCCTGGTATCCGCCTTCTTCCTCTGGCGGAAAAGGGAGGCCTTTGCGGGGGATAGCCGAGAGCCCAGCAACGCCGGTCTGCTGGTCTTGGGGGTCAGTCTGGTGGGCTTCATGGTGGCTCAGGTGTGGCAGGCGTACCATCTCTCGGCCGTAGCCTTCATCCTGTTGCTCTTTGGGCTGGCGCTCTACTTCCTCGGGAGGAGAGCCACACGGCAGATAGCGTTTCCGCTAGCGTTCTTGCTGTTCATGATTCCCGTGCCGCTCATCAATCGGCTGAGCCCGGCTCTGGAATCATTCACAGCCACGGTCTCGACTTCAGTGGTCAGACTTCTGAGCATACCGGCGATCAACCAGGGTTCTCGGATTCAACTCCAGGATTCAAGCTTCGTGGTAGGTGCTGCTTGCAGCGGTCTTAATTCCATTGTGGCGCTGGCTACCCTGGTAGTGATCTTCGTATACATTCTGCATGGATCCTATCGCGCCAAAGTCGTCCTGCTGTTGATATCTGTCCCTATCGCCATCGCGGCCAACATCTTCCGCGTGTCGTCCTTGTTGGCCATAGCGCACGTGTTTGGGTCAGAAGTCGGGATGAGGTACTTCCACGACTACTCGAGTCCAGTCCTCTTCCTTCTGGCCTTTGGCTTGCTCATTGTGGCTAGCAGGTTGACAGGATGTTCAGAGATTCGACACGATATTTGATCGTCGTACTGTTGCTGCTGGGTGCTCTCGGAGGGTGGCTCGTACTCTCGCGACAGCTTTCTTCCTCGCCAATCGCTAACGCGGTCGACCCTGCGGAAGCGGCTCCTGCGGTGGACAGTGATGCCACTAACGTGGTGATCGTTGACGTGGAGGGATGGTATCGCCGAACCTCGTACGAGCGGGCCCTAGCCACCGCGGTGGACTTCACTCTGCGAGAGGACTTGTTCAGTGGCATACCCCGAGAGCTCGGGCGTTGGCGATCCGAGGGTCCGGACTCGCAGATGGGTGGATCAGTAGATGAGTGGTACGACGATCCTGAGATCGCCACGACGCGACAATACACTGCTGACGACGGCGAAAGCCTGTTCTTCTCCATCATCGGAAGCAGGGGAGGCAAGAGCTTCCATCTTTTCGAGCACACGGCCCTGACGTGCTATCCAGGCAGCGGCTGGCGGATCGTGGATGTTGGATTGGAGAGTATCGAACTAGGTACCTCCTCTGTGAGTGTGCAGCGTGTGATCGCTGAGAAGGACCAGCTCAGGCGCGTCATTCTCTACTGGTATCTGTGGACAGACCCGGAGCGAGTTCCTGACAGTGGCATCCTCTCGCTGACGCTCCACGCCAACGTTGCCGAGTCGGATGAGGAGACATTGGAGTCGTTAGAAGGGTTCTTCAAGCTGCTTTTCCCAGCCGTGATGCCCTGGCGGCGTTTCTGACAGGCCCGCGCTGAGCATGGATCGGAGAAGCTGAATCCCAGAGACCGTCCCTAGAGACGGAAGCAGTGGGCGGAGTCATGGTCGGCGGACCCCTGATAGGTGTGGCATCACAATGAGAGATAGCCAGCCGTCGCCTTGGTAGGGAGAGAGATGAGCGCGGAGACTTCGATTATCCGGACCAAGGTCCTAGTGCCCGGGCAACGTCGGGGTCTTCTCCATCGTGCGCGGCTGGTAGACTACATCCACGAGCACATCGACCGCAAGCTGATCCTCGTGGCAGCCTCAGCCGGATATGGCAAGACCTCCTTGCTGACCGACTATGCCTACGATACCGAGCTACCTGTTTGCTGGTACTCCCTGGATGAGTGGGATCGCGATCCCAGGGTGTTCCTGGAGTACCTGGTGGCCTCCATCAGGGAACGCTTTCCGGATTTCGGAGAGAGGACGCTGGCCGGCCTTCGGGGGGGAGCGCTCAGCGAGGGCATAAGGCCTGTGGTGGGAACCTTGGTGAACGAGATCCATGGCGAAATCCCCGACTACTTCGCCTTGGTAATCGATGATTTCCAACTGATCAGCGATTCCAGAGAGGTGACCTCTCTGTTCACCTTGCTGCTCCGTCGGTTGCCGGAGAACTGCCACATCCTGCTTGCCAGCCGGACGACGAGCCTCGGTCTTCCCGTCGCAGAGTTCATGGCCCGCGGGGAGTTGGGGGGCCTGGGCAACGACGATCTCAAGTTCACCGGTCACGAGATTCAGGAGTTGCTCAGGCAGAATCACAATCTGGATCTGCCTGCGAGCGAGGCGGACAGACTGGCGCAGCAGTCCGAGGGCTGGATTACGGCGATCTTGCTCACCACCCATACCCTCTGGAAGGGGCTGCTGCGCACCATGGCCCTCGCCAAGGGGGACGATAGCCAGATCTTCGCCTATCTAGCCCGAGAGGTGCTGCTGCAACAGCCGCTCGATGTGCAGGAGTTCCTCATGGGGTCCTCGGTCCTCCAGCGGATGAGCGCGTCCCTCTGCAATGAGCTGTTGGGTACGGACAACGCGCGTGAGATGTTGGCCTTGTTGGAGGACAAGAACCTGTTCGTCTCCAGGTTGGCCGGAGATGGCGATGATTGGTTCCGGTATCATCAGCTCTTCCAGGACTTCCTGAGGTCGAGGCTGCGGCAAGACGGGGAGCGCTACGCGGCGCTTCACTTGAGGGCTGGTAGGATCTTCGAGGCAGGGGAGAGTTGGGATCAGGCGATTCGCCACTACCTGGATGCTGAGGCCTTCGACGAGGCGCAGCGACTGGTAGAGGAGGTAGCCACCTGGGCTTTCAGCTCGGGTAGGTGGAGCAGCCTGCTCTTCTGGATCGATTCCATGATCCAGAACGGTGGCGGTTCACCTTGGATGTACTACTGGCAATCGAAGGTGCTCACGGACTCTGGACGGCTCGATGATGCCGTGGGTGCACTAGAACGTGCCAGAGATGGATTCTCCGAAAGAGGGGAGACCCTGGCCCTGGTCAGGGTTCTCCTGCAGCGGAGCATCATCCATCGCCTACGTTCAGAGTATGCAGAGGCCATCGCTAACACTGAGCAGGCGCTGTCCCTCATGGGTGACGATGAAGAGGTGAGCTTGACAGCCATGGCTCACAGCATTGTGGGTATCTGCTACGGGCTTCAGGGCGAACTTGAGCAGGGGTTGGCGCGACTGAAAGAGGCTCTCTCCCTGTTCGAGAGCTGCGGTGAGGACCGCCTGTACGATGTCGCGAACACTCTGCACGACATCGGCACCATCTACTACTCAGTGGACGTCGAGCGGTACCTGCACTATATCCGCAGGGCACTGGCGGTTTGGCATCGGCTTGGCGCCAGGGGCCCCATGGCCATGACCCTCAACAACATGGGCGTTGCTCACTATCGCCAAGGCAGGTATCGCGAGGCTCTGGAGACGCTTCAGGAGGCCCTAACCGAGGCCCAGGCTATGGGATTGCTTCGTCCTCAAGCCTATCCCAGGGCCACCATCGGCGACGTGTATCGCGCCAAGGGGGAGTATGGCCTTGCACACGAAGAATACGGGCAGGCGCTCGCTCTGGCCGAGGAGGCGGATGAGGCTTTTCTCGTCGGATATCTGTGGGACGCTATGGCAAACGTGGAGAGGATGCGGCAGAACTTCGAGAGAGCTGAGGAGCTCTTGGACGAGGCCATCGACAAGGCGTATGAGCATGGCTCTGACCAGGAGGTGGCGGGGTGCCAGGTGTCGCGGGGCATTCTGCTCCACGTACAGGGCAGGGACCGAGAGGCCCTGCGAGTGCTCGAACAGGCTGTATCCAGTTTTCAGAATGGCAGCGCCAGGCAGGAGCTGGCAAAGGCTCGTTTCCACTTGGCTGCCGTCCTCTTCAGTCGAGACTCTGTGCGTGAGGCCATGCTAAATCTGGAAATAGCTCTGGACATTATCGCCAAGTCTGGATTCGACCCACTCCTGCTGGACGAAGGAACGGGGAGCCGTCCGCTGCTGGAGTATGCGATGGGAGAGACGTCCCTACGGGGACACAGTGATCTCCTGGGAAGGCTCCTGAGGCGAACTGAGCCAGCGAGCGAAATGGCATCCGGGGGGCCGGCGGAAGCCACCCTCCCCCGTGTTGATATCTGTGCTTTTGGCTCATCCACCGTCCGTCGCGACGGTGAGGTGATGGAGGCACAGGAGCTGCGATTGCGGGCCAAGGAGATGCTGTTCTTCTTCCTGGCTCATCCAGTCGTGACGAAGGACCAGATTGTGGCTGCCCTGTGGCCCGATCTGTCCCTAGCCAAGGCACACAGCACCTTCCACTTCTATCTCTTCCAGGTCAGGCGTCTTCTGGGCGGGACTGATGCCATCTCCTACGAGGGAGGCGCGTACCGGCTGGAGTCCCGACGGTACCAGTATGATGTGGACGAATTCCATCGCAATCTGGCCAAGGCTGGCAAGGCCACGAGCGCACAGCGACTAGCCTATCTGCAGGAAGCGATCTCCCTCTATCGGGGGGACTATCTGGAGGACATCTATTCAGAGTGGACCGACGAGCTGAGGGATTCGGTTCGACGTGAGTATCACCAGGCTCTGGAAGACCTGGCACGCCAATGCCGGGGAGAGGGTAGACTCGAGGATGCCGTTGAGTCCTGCCGCAGGCTCTTGGACAAGGACCCGCTCCGAGAAGACATCCATCGCCAACTGATAGGCACCCTTCTGGAGATGGGTGATCGAGCGGGGGGCGTCAGACAGTTGGGGGCGCTGCGGACGATACTCGAAGAGGAGTTGGGGACTGGCCCATCCGAAGAGACGCTGGAGATGTTTGGCGGACTGCTGGCCGATGATGTGTGAATCCTGATTCGGACGCTCTAGCTAAACATTAGCTAAACCCTCCCCGGTACAATAAGTGCAAAACTATGGGGAGGGTTTTTACATGCGAAAGCTTGCATCCTACTTCACGGCTCGGAACATGAGGATCGCCTGGATCGTTTTCACCCTCGTTGCGCTCGCGGCAGCGGCAGGAGCTCCTCCGGGATACAGTGGGAGTGGGGGGGGCTAGGTCCTAGAACTGATGATCCTGATAGCCCTATGTCTCGCTCTGCTGATAGGGCTGGCGGCAGTGGGAGGCAGGGTCGGCAATCTCGCTCACGTGAATGTGAAGTGGGCGTGGCTGGCCCCTCTCGCTTTCCTGATGCAGGCATACCTCATCTTCTTTCCGGCTGATACGGCTGGTGGGCTGCTAAGTGCGAGATCTCTGCTACTGACGATATCGCATTGTCTGTTGTTTGCGGTGGTTTGGCAGAACCGCGATCTAGGCGGAGTGAAGCTGATAGGCCTGGGTTTGCTGCTCAATTTCCTGGTGATGGTGGCGAATGGTGGGTTCATGCCCATCACGCCCGATGCTTTGGCCCGGATAGGATACGATGGCAACGTAGCCCAGATGGAGACGGGTTACATAGTAGGGCGCACCAAGAACGTAGTGGCCGAGCCTGGAGATGCTATGCTGTGGTTTCTCTCGGACATCATGGTCATTCCCAGACCGTTTCCCATCCCAACGGCGCTCAGCCTAGGGGATGTCTTGATTGTGTCGGGGGTGTTCCTGTTCCTACGAGAGTCCATGTTTGTGCGTGGGGCTCGCGCCGTTTCGGTGTAGACAGACTGTGCTACTGGAGGAGAAACGATGTCAGATCAAACCCTGAACAACATTATGTGCATGGCTCTGATAGACGGCAAGTTCCGTGATACTCTGCTCACCAACCCCGCGATTGTCGTGGAGGATTTCGACCTCGATGCTGAGGAACAGGATGCTCTTACGGGCATCAAGGCCGATTCCGTGACGGAGTTTGCACGCAAACTGCATACGTGGATGAGTCAACGAGCGGGAGGGAACAACGGGAACGGTCACTGGAAGACCGCCAGGCCGAAGCCGGCTGTTCACAGGCTGTTCCTCGAACCTGCCTTTGACTAGTGTGCAGTTTCTCAGCTCGACGGTGATAGGGATGGTGGCCGTGTAATATCTGGATCGGCAATGTGGTCCGAATCGCTTCAGCGCGGCAGACGGTGGCGTCTCCCGCATGGAGAGTGGCGAGGCGGCAGTGTCGGAGAGAACGATTGCATGATTGACACGGATCTTGAGGTCAGGAGAGAGGGTGGGAGGAAGATACTCGTGGTTGACGACGAGCAGATCATCCTCGACCTCCTAAGGCGGGTGCTGAGTCGTGAGGGATATCAGGTCACGACCGCGCGCCGCGCCAAGGATGCGGTGAGCGAGGTGAGCGCTGGCAGCTACGATTTGGCGATCGCCGATGTGGATCTGCGCCGCTCGGATGGATGCGAATTGATGAGCTTGATTGGGGAGACCAGCCCCCACACAGCGCTCGTGGTGATGACAGGCAACCCCGAGGAACGGGTGGTGCGGTATGCCCGTGACCATGCCCAGGGGCTACTGTCGAAGCCATTCGCGCTTGAACAGTTGCTGGCGGTCGTGAGTGGCGCCTTGAGCGAGAGAGCGAAAGACGCAGCTCAGCCTGACGTTGCGTCTTCTTTGAGCCCCTGCCTTCACGTGGGGATAGGGGCATGAACAAGGGAATGCGCATCCTCGTGGTCGACGACGATCGGCCGATGGCCAAGACGCTCGTCGACGTACTCAACCTCAATAGATACCGAGCTGAGGCTGCGTGCTCGGGCGCGGAAGCACTGGACAAGGTGGGGGAGGATCACTTCGACTGCGTCCTCACCGACATCAAGATGCCTGAGGTCAACGGAGTCGATCTACTGAGGGCGATCAAGGGCCTACGTCCTCACATGCCTGTTGTGTTCATGACCGCCTATGCGGCCGGTAGCCTGATAAACGAAGGGTTGAGAGAGGGCGCTCTTGCTAGCTTCGTCAAGCCAATCGATATCGACTTGTTGCTCTGCTTCCTATCTGTGCTGAATGAGCAGCGGTCCATCGTGGTCGTGGATGACGACGCGAAGTTCTGGCACGTAGTGGGAGAGGCCCTGGAGCATCGTGGCTTCGCTATGCTGAAGGTTGAGGACCCCGAGGACCTGTTGGAGATCCTCAAGCCTAGCGGACAGGCGGTCTTTCTGGGAAGCAGGTTGAACGGCGTCAAGGGTGTGGAACTCTTGGAGAAGATCCGAGAGCGGTATGACACGCTTCCGATCGTACTAGCGACCGAGGGACAAGAGGCGGCCTCCGCAGAGGTGGAGGGGGCGCAGAGCCTGAACGTGTTTGCGTACCTGCACAAGCCCTTCGAGGCCGATGAACTTCTGGGGGTAATGGCCGACATCCGGCGGAGGGAAGTGGGAGCGCTGCTTCGTCGACGCACTGGCGTACTGGTCGGACAAGTTGCGTAGCCCAGTCCGGCTCTTGTGCCCTTCCCGACAAGCGCGACCAGTCCTCATACCCGGCTGGTGAGCTTTGGTGCTGTTGCCAAAAACTTGGCCGAGGCCTATTTGGGATGTCTACACTTCGTCAGTCTGGACAGGCTCGGGGAAGCCCAGGGGGGGAGAAGCGGTGGAAGTCATCCGAGTAGCTACGCGTTCAAAACCCACAGCGGTGGCTGGTGCTATCGCTGCGTCGGTGCGGCAGAGCAACGAAGCCAAGGTCCAGGCTATTGGTCCTATGGCTGTGAACCAGGCGATGAAGGCCATCGCCGTCGCTCGCTCGTATCTTGCCGTGGACGGCATGACGATCGTGTGCGTACCCAGCTTCATCGAGGTGCCTGTGGATGGAGGCAAACGCACGGCGATGAGATTCCAGGTGGAGCCACGCTAGATGACGCTCGACAGCGTGGCTGGCCGTGTGTCGTGGC
Organism: Anaerolineae bacterium; assembly: GCA_034430275.1. Taxonomy (GTDB): domain Bacteria; phylum Chloroflexota; class Anaerolineae; order UBA7937; family B3-Chlor; genus JAUVXJ01. The sequence continues at coordinate 25,595 of DAOUEW010000407.1, forward strand.
GGCTGATGGGCACAAGTGACCGTGCCCTGCAGGGGAGGAGGGCTGTCCACTTTGGCGGTGTGCGGCCTGCGGATCTACTGCCGCAGCGCTGGTAGCTTCTCTCGCAACTCCGCTATGGCCTTGGAGGCGTGGCGGCGGGTGATCGCCTTGGTGCTCGCTTCGATGTTTGGCCGGTTGTGATCGTGCAGAGTCCCCTGACCGTACTCCGCGGCGTAGGAAGCCGGTAGCTCATCTGGGAATTCCTGGTCACTCATGATGCCGTAGGCTAGCGTCCAGGCCCTCGGCATGACGCTCACCTCATAGCCGCCACCCCCCATTGCCACCCAGCGTGGCGCACATCTCTTGAGTATCCCCACCACCTGTGAGTAGCCTTGCGTGGTGAGAGCCAGGTGTCCGAGAGGGTCCAGGTAGTGCGTGTCGATCCCCAGTTGGCTGACCACAACGTCAGGCTCGAACCATTGGATCAACGGGGGCACCACCTGCTCGAAAGCCCATACGTAGACCTCGTCGTCGGTGTAGGGTGCCAGGGGTAGGTTGACCGCAAAGCCCTGTCCGACCCCCCGCCCGGTTTCTCGCACGAAGCCGGTGCCTGGGAAGATGAAGCGCCCCGATTCGTGCACCGATATCGTCAGCACTCTGTCGGTATCGTAGAAGGCCTCCTGGACACCATCGCCGTGATGCACGTCTATGTCCACGTAGACCACTCGGAGCCCCTGGGCGAGCAAGGAGTGGATGAGCACGGCGAGGTCGTTGAAGATGCAGAATCCGGAGGCGTAGTTGGCGCGGGCGTGATGCATCCCTCCGGCAGGGCTGAAGGCCACGTCGACCTCGCCGCTGGTGACCAATTCAGTAGCCCGCAGCGCAGCGCCAACCTTCAGGCCAGCTATCTCGTACATGCCCTCGAAAACGGGGTTGTCGCCTGGACCGAAGTTGTACTGGCTGGCCGCGTAGGTGGACTCCCCACTGCTGAGGCTGCGGACGGCGTCCACGTACTCCTTGGTGTGGAAGAGCAGTAGCTGGTCGGTGGTGGCGGGCCTGGGAGCTACAAGCCGCGAGTTGTGCCCATCGAACGCCTCATAGGCCGTCATCAGTTCGTAGGCTCGCTGTAATCGTTCAGGTCTCAGCGGATGGTTCTCGTCATGCCCGATTTGCCACAGTTCTTCCGATAGCACGACAGCGGTCTTGGACATCTACCTATCTCGTGAGGCGACCCTGGATTGTCTTCTCCGGTGGAGTCATTCGCCCATGATTTGCAGGACTAGTCTGCGATCGTGGGGCCGGACGTCGAAGTCGAGGAATACGATCTGCTGCCACGTGCCAAGGGTGAGCCGTTCGCTCACGAAGGGCACACTCAGAGACGCTCCCAGCAGCGCCGCCCGCACGTGGCTGTGGCCGTTGCCGTCTCCCCAGCGCAGGTTGTGACGATACTCCAGGTCCTGGGGCACCAGACGGTCGAACAGTGTCTGCAAGTCCGTGACAGCGCCCGATTCGTATTCGATAGTCGTCAGCGAACTGGTGGCGCTCGGAGTGAAGATGGTGACCACGCCGTCTTTGACCCCGGACTCCGCGACCTTACGCGCCACAGAATCTGTGATGTCCACCACCTGGCCGTTGCCCCGCGTGTTGAAGCTGATGCTCTCTGTGACAACCATGCGTGACGACCTTTCTGTGGAAACGTAACTCTCTACAACAAAGGCCCTTCTCGATTTCGAGGAGGGCTTTCTGATACGCGTGCGGTGGTGGGCCCACCAGGATTCGAACCTGGGACCAACCGGTTATGAGCCGGTCGCTCTGACCACTGAGCTATGGGCCCCGTTGAGGAGCGGGAGACGAGATTCGAACTCGCGATCCTCTGCTTGGAAGGCAGATGCTTTGCCAACTAAGCTACTCCCGCTGGATAGCCGCCAGAGCGGCAAGCTAGTCGGGGTGATAGGACTTGAACCTACGACCTCGGCGTCCCAAACGCCGCGCGCTCCCACCTGCGCCACACCCCGATGCACACTGGTATTATAGTCGATCGCTGGCTGGAGGTCAAGGATTACCCCTGTCGGTGTCCCGCGATGGTGCAGTGTATCCTCCGCGCACTAGCCGCTCACCGCTGTCAGGCCGGTGAAGGACTGCCGGCTTGCCGGGCGTTGCGGCTCTACCCCGCGCCACAGGTCGAGCCTATTGGCTCTCGTGTGCGGTTGTGGTAACATATCGCCGAGTGAACGACGGGCAGGATGGGCGAGGATGTCGTTTAGACCAAAGCTGCGGGACCTTGAGGTCCACGTCGTCGACCAGTCTGGGCAGCGCGGCGTCTTGCTACGTGATCCCCTGGGGGTCAGTGAGCGGGCGATCTTCCTGCCCATGAAGCTTGCGCCCCTGCTCCAACTATGCGATGGCACCCGTGACGAGGCTGGACTGCGTGCGTCACTGGCTGTTCGAGCCGGAGTCCAGATAGGGCCGACGACGTTGGGACAGGTACTGGCGCAAATGGACGAGGCTCTGCTGCTGGACAACGATCGTTTCGCTGAAGCCCACGAAGCTGCGTTGGCTGCATTCCGTACATCGACGTTTCGTCCGCCCGTGCTGGCCGGCCAGAGCTACCCGGCCGATGCGGAGGCGCTGGAGGCCGCTCTCGGATCCTACGTCGCTGAGGCCCTCACAGCCGAGCAGACACTAGATGAGGTGGAAGGACGCGAAGTGAGAGGGCTGATCAGTCCGCACATCGACTACCAGCGGGGTGGACCGATCTACGCTGGCGTCTGGCAGGGGGCGGAAGAGGCGATCAAGGAGGTCGAACTGGCGATCATCTTGGGGACCGACCACATCGGTGGTGCCAAGCTCACGCTGACACATCAGAGATACGCAACCCCTTGGGGTGTGCTCCCCACTGCCAGCGATGTCGTGGATCGGGTCGCGCGTGCCGTGGGGCCGGAAGCCGTGTTTGCCAAGGAGCTCCACCACCGCGTTGAGCACTCTATCGAACTGGCGGCGGTATGGCTGCATTTCCTGCTGGGTGGCGTGCACTGCTCGCTGGTGCCTGTATTGTGCGGCGGCTTCGAGGCCTTCGTGGATGAAGACGCGAATCCCGCCGAGGATGCGGACCTGGCCGCCTGTCTGGATGTGCTGCAGGAGACCGTGTCCTCCCGCAGGACGATGATCGTTGCCGCAGGGGATCTGGCGCACGTGGGGCCCGCCTTCGGTGACAGTTACGGTATCGATTTCGTCCAGAAGGCTCGTCTGAAGACAGCAGACGAGGAGATGCTGAATCTGATCTGTGCAGGCGACGAGGAAGCACTCCTGGAGCTGGTCAGAGCGGAGGGCGACCGGAGGCGGGTCTGCGGCCTGCCGCCCATCTATCTCGCTCTGCGCTTGCTGGGGGAGACAGAAGGGGTGGTCACCGGTTACGCCCAGTGTCCCGCCGATAGTCAGGGGACGTCGTTCGTGTCGATCTGTGGAGTCTTGCTTTCCTAGCCCCGATTCATACCTCCGGCACCTGGAAGCTCGCCACGTCTTGCAGGAGGAAGTCCAGGCCCAGCCTGCGTAGACTCTCCTCGCTGGGCACGGTGTTCTGGGAATCCCAGCCGAAGCGGGCCAGGATCTCGCTGCGCATAGTCTGGTAGTCCACGGTGATGCCCTTGAGCCTGCCTTCCCCCAGCGGCGGCTCTCCAACCATACGCCCAGGCACGTTCCTCGTCAGAGGGTTGTGGCGTTCACGCAGGTTGAAGATGTGGCGCATAGTTCCTATGCGCATGCCGGTGTCCCACACGTCTTCCAGAGTGTACTTCCACCCCGTGACCGCGGTGAGCTGTTTGGCGATCAACTCGATGTGATAGACGAAGTGGCCAAACATGCACAGTCCCGCCGAGTTGACCACGTGCATGGAGGTCCACAGCTTGTAGAAGTCCTCGGCCTGTCCCTCGTAGACGTACTTGTACTTCGTACCTCGGACCCTGATGCCGGGCGGTGACCAAGCGCCGCCTTGGGTATGACGACCAGGTGTGGCGTCGATCAAGTATGTGGTGGCCAGAGCAGGCATGAATCTGGGATCGTGGCCCGGCAGTTCCTCTCCGCACACGTGGATGGCGTACTGCTCCGCGCCACGACCGATCCTCTCCGCAGCTAGCTTCGCCCCATCGGCCAGCAGATCGCCGAACCCCTCGCGTCTGGCGATGCTCTCAGCGAGAGCGACGATCGCTGCGTGGTTCCCCCAGGTCAACTCGAGGCCATCCGTCTCCTGCGTGTTGATGATACCTTCTTCGAAACACTCGATGGCGAAGCCAATGGTCGCACCGACTGAGATGGTGTCCAAGCCGTACTCGTTGCAGATCTCGTTGGCCTTGACGATGGAGTGCAGGTTGTCGTTGAGGAGATTGGTGCCGAAGGACCACAGTGTCTCGTACTCTGGCTTGTGTCCCAGCGAGCCGGGCATGGCAGATAGTGCGTAGGGGCCTTGGTCCACTTCCACCCAGCCCCCGCAAGCGATGGGGCAGCCCCAACAACCGTATCTCTTGGCCTGTAGCGCGACGACAGATTCTTCGCCAATCCTCTCGGCCTTGTTCAATGGGAAGTGGGCCGGGCCGGCGCCCCCCCAATTCCTCACAGGGGAGTCTCCGCTTTGGGCCGAGGCGGCTGTCCCGGAGCATGTCCCGTAGTCGTGAAGAGATGAGGCGAAGGAACTTGGCTTCTTCTGGTACTCTCTTCTCAGTGCTGCGATGCCCTTCTTGTCAGCCAGCGGCACCTTGAGGCTGCCCTTCACCACCACTGCCTTCAGGTTCTTGGAACCCATCACGGCGCCCAGGCCGCTGCGTCCGGCTGCCCTCCCACCGTCGTTGACCACGCATGCCATCAGCGATCGTTGCTCGCCCGCGGTGCCGACGGAGGCGATCTGGATGTCCTGGCCTAGTTCGTCCTTCAGGGTGCGCTCCAGAGCGGCAACGTTCTTGCCCCACAGAAAGGCAGCGTCTCGCAGCTCGGCTCGACCTTCATTGACGTAAAGATACACCGGTCGCTCCGCGATTCCCTCAACCAGGATTCCATCGAAGCCAGCGGACTTCAAGCGGGGGCCGAAAGACCCTCCACAGTTGGCATCACCCCATGTGTTCGTCTTGGGTGACTTGCCGAGGACGGTGAACCTGGACCCGATGAGAGCCGGGGTGCCGGTGAGAGGCCCGGTCATGAAGCCCAGAATGTTGTGCGTACCAAGGGCATCCACGCCCGGTCTCATGCGCTGGTACAGCAGGTACGCGCCCGTGCCGTAGCCACCGATGTACTCTCGACACACCGTCTCTTCGAGAGATTCCTCTGCGAGTGTTCCGTTAGACAGATCGACATTGAGGATCTTCCCCATGTAGCCGCCTGTCATTTTGGTCTCCTTTCTCGATGGAGGAGGGATGGACACGCCCTGGTGCGAGCCGGCGTGCTATGTTTGGACTTACTGATAGATGCCTACAGAGAGCGTGGCGGATCTCCGCGCCCAGGTTCCCAACCGGGCCCAGGTGGATAGGTCTTGTCCCTGGAGCAACGGTCCCTGCCACGGGATTGTAAGCTGCATGGGCTGCTACTTCAAGGGTTACACACGGCCTGGCACTCTCGCCACACACCACCTTGGCGGGTATAATAGGCACAGACCGCGGTTTTCGCTCGCAGAGGTGGAGATGTCTCCAGCAGTGTACAGTGTGCCCTACGGCGAGGGCGAACTGACTTTCCAGCTCCCTGCTGGCTTCAAAGAGGCGACAGTGGTGCATCACAGAGATGTGGCGCCTCTGGGGGACGTAGTTTCCAGCATACGGTCTGCTCTAAGGGATCCGGTGGACTCTGCGCGTCTGCGAGATCTCGCCGACCCAGGCGATAGAGTCTGTATTGTGGTGACGGACATGACGCGGCCCTGCCCGGATCACCTTCTGGTGCCCGCTCTGCTCGAGGAGTTGAGCGCGGCGGGTGTGCAGAAGAGCAACGTCACGCTGCTGGTGGGGTTGGGGATGCACCGCCCCAGCACTGAGGAGGAGAAGCGGTCGAAGCTTGGGAAGGACGTAGCAGGGGAGTACGACGTCCAGGATTCCGACCCCCTGGATACGGAGAAGCTCGCGGATCTGGGTCTGACCTCTGGTGGCGTACCCGCGGTGGTGAGTAGACTGGCCTGCGAGGCCGATCTGCTGATCGCCACGGGGGTGGTGGAGCCACATCTGTATGCGGGCTACAGTGGCGGCCGCAAGACGGTGGCTATCGGCGCTGGCGGCGAGCGGACGATCGAGCTCACCCATGGCCCCCAGATGCTGGATCAGCCCGGCACCCGTCTAGGAAGAATCGAGGAGAACCCTTTCCACCAGGCTGTGACAGAGATAGCGCGGAAGGCTGGACTGCGTTTCATCCTCAATGTCGTTCTGGATAGCGCTGGCAGCGTGGTGACCGTCGGAGCTGGGGAACCGGAGGCGACTTTCGAGGTCCTGGTGGAGAGGGCCAGGAGCCTCTACGAGGTGGAGGTCTCTCAGCAGTATGACATCGTGATCGGCGGTGTCGGATATCCGAAGGACGTCAATCTGTACCAGGCCTCGCGAGCACCGACCTATCTGTTTTTTGCTCCCAGGCCGGTGGTGAAGAAGGGTGGCACGATCATCATCCCGGCCCGTTGCCAGGAAGGAGTGGGACAGGGCCTGGGTGAGAGAAGGTTCCACGAGTTGATGAGATCCGCGCGTGACGCCAAGGAGATAGTCGAGACTGCCCGCAAAGAGGGCTACCCCGCCGGAGGTCAGCGCGCCTTCGTCGTGGCCAAGGTTCTTCAAGACTGCGAGGTCGTGATCGTAGGATCGGAACAGCCCGGGCTAGTGGAGGACGCGAAGATGCTTCCTGTCGCGGACATGAACGAGGCGTTTCAGTTCGTGGAGCGGAAACATGGGAGAGACGCTAACGTGCTCGTTGTGCCTCACGCCTTGCACGTGGTGCCAGTGGTCGCGGAATAGGAATCAGTAGGGCATCTTGGCCAGAATGCCCACCAGGGACTCAACTACCTGCTCAGTGGAGGCAGATTCATCTGAACGGCGCAGGCACTCTAGCGCATGATTCTGGACCAGCATCAGGCTTGCCTGATGGGCAGCGGAGCGGATCGCAAGCAACTGGTGCAGGACATCCTGGCAGCTTCTGTCCTGGTCCAGCATGTTCTGCACCCCCTTCGCCTGTCCCTCGATTCTGCTCAGCCTGTTCTGGAGGTCTTTCTTGGCCTCCAGCGAGACTTGGTGCATCGCCGCCATTCCTGAAGAGAGGTTATGGGTGGGAGCCTACGGCTCTCACACGATCAGATGCTTCAACCTGAAGGTTGGCACGAATCTGATGATGACGACGTGAAGTTGGGTGTAGTACTGAAGCCACTGGTGCCGAACAGCGAAAGGAGCTTCTCCGCTTGCTGACTGCCGCAGTTGGGACAGGTCAGTTTGGGGTGATCATTGCCGCTCCGAACGAGCTTCTCGAACTTCTCACCACACTCCTGACAACGGTATTCATAGATGGGCATGAATCGCTGACCTCCTGTGAAGTCCAGTTCTTTGACGGTGCCCCAGGCCATCCCCGTGAGCCGGTGTTCCACTGTCCCGTTCGCTCTCTCTACCGACGACGGGATATACCCCCTGGGGGTACCTACCTTATTATAACACGACGGGGCGTCGCGTGTCAAGTGCTGCGGGCGAGTACACAAGGAGATGGAAGCATTGGTTACGCGTGGGGGGCGACCTCCGCCTCCGAGCGACGTGATAGCAGCGGCGGGCGGCATAGGTGACTGAGGAGATCGGGGTCTGGTTGGAGACAGTAGGAACCCCTCGTGAAGTCCGGAAGATCCTGAGCCACGGGAGGTTTGCGGTCTGGGCCTTGTCGCTGTCGGTCTTCCTGGCTAGTGCGACCTTGCCGTTGCGGTTTGGGCTATCCGCGGCTCTCTTGGCCGAGATCCGCTTCAGTGCGAGTGCGGATCCCATGGTCCAGGTGAGTGGTTCTGTCGAGTATCGGACCACCGTCTCCAACTGGGGCTTCGCAGAAGCGAGCGACATGTTCGTGACCCACGTGCTCCCCGATGGATTCAGCTACGAGGCAGGCTCGTCCGAAGTGGAGGTGGAGGGGCAGGTGCTGCCTCTCCAGGATCCGGATATCCAGGGGCAGAGTCTGACGTGGGGAGAGTTCGGGATGGTTGCCGCCAGTGGAGTCTTCGACAACCACTATGGCGTGCACACCTTCGTCCAGGATCTGTGTACGGAGTCGTACCTGGACTTGCAGTTGGACAAAGCGCTGGAACTCGTCGGCGTTGGCGGTTACGTCACCCAGCTTCTCTATCCCGTGACTGAGGCCACACAAGGTCCCGATCCTTGCTGGGTGTACTTCGTGAATGCGGCATACGACCGGCAATTGGTTCCCATCGTGCGGCTTCAGGGAGAGTGGGGTGGCGACTATTGGCTGAAGCCGGAGCCAGCCAGGCCCGGCGATTATTCTGCTCTCGCCAGGGCATACAAGAGGGTCGTGAAAGGGCTGCCACGACGGAAGGGACGCCTCTTGTACGTCCAGGTGTGGAACGAGCCGGATCTGCCGCTGGAGTGGAGCGGCGAGCCCAATGCTGTGGAGTATGGCCATTTCTTCGTGGACGTGGCGGCGGCGATCCACCGCATCGGAGATTCGCGCATCAGGGTGCTCAACGGGGCGCTCACGCCCGGGAATGCCTTCTTCACGAGGCAGTTGACGGGTGTGCCTCGATTCGTGGACTCCTTCGACCTCTGGGCTGCGCATTGTTACCCGCTAAATCACCCGCCAGGCTACAACATCCACGACGGTACGGCGCGTTACCCTCAGTATGCCATAGATAGCTATCTGCTGGAGCTGCGGGTCTTGTCCAAGTACGGCGGACGGACGGGGGTCAAGGTCCTGCTGACGGAGACCGGCTACGCTCTGTACGATCGCACGTTTCGATTCGAGGGCTACCCGGCGATTGCGGAGGACAACCGCGCCTACTACATGAGGAAGGCGTTTCAGGATTTCTGGCCGTCCTGGTCTGAAGTCGTGGGCGTCACCGCCTTCGAACTCGTCGATCCCTACGGCACGTGGCAGGAGTGGGATTGGCTCTATTCTGGCACGGACCTCCCGCACAAGCAGTACACAGTGGTCAGCGCGCTATCCAAGCCGGAGCCTCTCGAGGTGTTTCCCTCTAGCCTGATCATCAGCTTCCGGGCTCGGGTTGCTGACGTGGCTGGGACATACAGGAGCGACGTCACGGCGACGGCAGAAAACGCAGCGATCCACCCCCTTCTCTCGGCCGCGCCGGTGATCGTGGTGGACGAACTGTACGTGCAGCGCCTGCCCTTCGGCGCGAGAGCCGGTGCTGCGCTGCCAAGTAGCCTGGAGACGCAGGACGAGCCGGAGGTGGCCGGCGATCTGGACTACTTATTGGATCAGTTGGAGGTCTCGGCCGGCGATCTGTCTCCCGCGCTCGAAGCACCCATCACGTATCTGGGCGACCCGAGCCGCCCTGCCGAAGCGCCAGCGATCCGGGCGAGGGTTGAGTTGGGAGCCGATCCCCAGGCGATCGCCCTCGATCCTCAGAGGAATCGGGCCTACGTGACACTGAGCAGGGGCAGCTTGGTCGCTGTCGACACGCAGAATGATCGGGTGGTGTGTGTCACTCAAGTGGGGAGCGACCCACAAGGCGTGGCCGTCGATCGGTCTACCGGCCTGGTGTACGTGGCCAACTATGGCGCGGGTACGTTGACGGTGGTGGATGGACTCGGGTGCGGCGGTGTGACCACCGTCAACGGCCTGGAGAGACCTAGTGATGTGGCCGTCGATGAGAGTGCTGGTCGGGTCTACGTGAGCGACTGTGGCGCGGGCGAGGTCGTGGTTCTGGAAACGGACAGTCAGCGGGTGGTCCAACGATTGGTTGTGGGATCGTGTCCCGAGAACTTGACCCTGGACCGGGAATCGGGCTTTCTCTACGTCGGCAACAGTGGCGATGGCACGGTGTCGGTCATCGGGCTCGAAGACCTGGAGATCACGGCGACGGGGCGGGTCTCGCAGGGGCCTGTGCTCGGCCTGGCTGTGGACTCAGCGGGCGGGGAGACTTACGTGGTTTGTCTTGACTCTCCGCCCCGTCGCCGCGTGACCGTCGTGGAAGGCCGCAGCGGAGAGGTCGAGCGATCCCTGGCAGGCGGCCGGGATCGCCCGCTGAGTGGGACGTACGCGGTGACGGTTGACACCGATAGAGGACGTTTGTACGTTGCTGACGGCCAGGAACTGCTCTTGCTGGACGCTGAGGACCTCACGTTGACTTCAGTTACGTCGGTCGATGCCGTCACCTACAGCCTGGGGCTCGCAGTGGACACCTCGAATGGGAGGGTCTACCTGGTTGACAGTGCGGGCGGCGCGCTGCTGGTGCTCGGGTACTAGGGTGTCGGTCCGTGTACAGGGTGTAGGGAATGGCTGTGAGGGCTACCGTGCAACTGATGGTCAGTGGGGTCCAGGCCGCGATGGGAACCGATGTCGTCTTGTCGCAGTCAGCTACGCAGCGTGTGTAGCCGCACATCATGCCATGCGGGCACACCGTGGCCTTTCCGTGCGGCTACACCCTTGGCGGTGCGGGTTTGCAGAGTCGACCTCGTTGAGGTATACATATAGGGTTGGATTCCGACCAGTCTTGAAGAAAGAGGTTAGTGTGGTATGGCGAGGAATGGGATAGCCATCGCTCCACATGGCGGCACGCTTGTAGATCGTGTGCTGCGTGGTGTCTTGAGAGAGGCAGCGCTGGAGCGAGCGGCTAGCTTGAAGAGAGTGTCTCTCAGTTCCACGGCGGTGTCGGATCTGGAACTGATCGCGGTGGGAGCCTTCAGCCCTCTCACGGGTTTCATGACCAAGTCTGACTACGAGAGTGTGGTCCAGGACATGCGCCTGAGCAACGGAGTGGTGTGGAGTATCCCCATCACCCTGCCGGTGTCTCGTGACGTGGCCGACAGTCTGCGCGAAGGCGAGGAGATCGCTCTTCTGGAGGGAGAGCGCATTCTGGGCATCATGGAGGTGAGCGAGCGGTTCGAATACGACAAGGAGCGGGAAGCGGAGCTGGTGTATCGCACCACGGAGGACGCACACCCCGGCGTTGCGCGGCTGCACGCCCAGGGTGAGGTGCTTCTGGGTGGCGACATCCACCTCCTCAGTCGCCCGGCCGACCAGTCGTTTGCCGAGTTCCGACACGATCCAGCACAGACACGCCGCATGTTCGCCCAGCGGGGGTGGCGCAGGGTCGTGGCTTTTCAGACGCGCAACCCCATCCACCGGGCTCACGAGGCGATCCAAAAGACGGCGCTCGAGGTCTGTGATGGTCTCTTGCTGCACCCCCTGGTGGGGGAGACCAAGTCCGACGACATACCGGCGGATGTGCGTATGGAGAGCTACCAGGCTTTGCTGCGCGACTACTATCCGCCTGACAGGGTCGTGCTCGGTGTGTTTCCCGCGGCCATGCGTTACGCAGGCCCTCGCGAGGCCATCCTCCATGCGCTGGCGCGCAAGAACTACGGCTGCACTCATTTCATCGTGGGGCGCGATCACGCCGGCGTCGGTGGCTACTATGGCACCTATGATGCGCAGTTGATCTTCGAAGACTTCGAGCGGGAGGAGATAGGTATCACGCCGCTCTTCTTCGAGCACATGTTCTACTGCCGCAAGTGCGGTGGGCTGGTTTCCGTCAAGACCTGCCCCCACTCTCCCGAGGACCACGTGGTTATGAGCGGGACGGAGGTGAGGGAACGGGTGAGTCGGGGCGAGATGCTCCCTGAGGAGTTCACCCGGCCTGAGGTGAGCAAGATCCTCATCGAGGGTATGCGCAAGAAGAGAGAGGGCGCCACGACTGCAAGCGGGAGTTCGAACGGGCAGCGCAAGGTAGTGGTCATTGGGCTGGACTGTGCGACGCCGCAACTGGTCTTCGAGAAGTGGCGGGACAGACTGCCCAATCTCAGGAAGCTGATGGAGGGAGGGACGTACGGGAAGCTGGAGAGCACTATCCCTCCCATCACCGTTCCCGCCTGGATGTCCATGATGACCAGCAAGGACCCCGGGCGCCTTGGATTCTATGGGTTCCGAAACCGGGCCGATCACTCCTACGACAGGATGAGGATTGCCAACTCAACCGCGGTGGCCGAGGACACGGTGTGGGACATCCTCTCTCGGGCGGGAAGGAAGGTCTCGCTGGTGGGCGTGCCTCAAACTTACCCGGTGAAACCGACGAACGGCTACATCGTCACTTCCTTCCTCACGCCTAGTACCCAGAGCCAGTATACCTATCCGGCTGACTTGAAGCAGGAGATCGAGGACCTGGTAGGGGAGTACATGCTCGACGTGGACAACTTCCGGACTGAGGAGAAGGACGAGCTACTGCAACAGATCTACGAGATGACCAGGAAACGGTTCGAGGTGGTGAAGTACCTGCTGCGCGAGAAAGAGTGGGACTTCTTCATGCTCGTGGAGATGGGTGTCGACCGCATCCATCATGCCTTCTGGAAGTACTTCGACCCTCAGCACCCGAAGCACGAACCAGGCTCTCCCTACGAGAATGTCGTGGAGGAGTACTACAAGTACCTGGATGGTGAGATCGGGGAGATCTTGAGCCTGGTTGGTGACGATACGATCGTGATGGTCGTCTCGGACCACGGCGCAAGACACATGGAGGGCGGCATCTGCATCAACGAATGGCTCAAACAGGAGGGTTACCTCGCGATCAAGGACGAGCCCAGCGGCATCGTCCCGCTGGAGAAGGTGGAGATCGACTGGGATCGAACCATGGCCTGGGGCGCCGGCGGGTACTACGGGCGTCTGTTCTTGAATGTGCGGGGGAGAGAGCCCCACGGAGTGATCCCGTCTCAGGATTACGAGCGAGTCCGAGATGAGATCGTGCAGAAGCTGTCCCAGATCACGGACGAGAAGGGCGCGAACATCGGCACGGTGACCTACAAGCCGCAGGACGTGTATGCCGAGTGCCGTAACGTCCCGCCAGATCTTTTGATCTATTTCGGCAACCTGGCGTGGCGCTCTGTGGGCAGTATGGGGCATGGGCGGATTCATACACGAGAGAACGACATCGGCCCGGACGACGCCAACCACGCGCAGCATGGCGTGTTCATTATGTACGATCCTCGCGAGCAGGGCGGAGGCGAAGTGGGTGGTCTGCAACTGATGGACGTGGCACCCACGGTGCTCGACGCGATGGGCCTACCGGTCCCTGCCGACATGCAGGGCAAGAGGATAGTCTACAGAAAGGGTTAGAGCAATATCTCATGGAACAAGAAGGGTTTACCCTATGGTTCACGGGAATGTCCGGTGCAGGCAAGACGACGCTTGCCCGCGCTGTGGAGAGCATTCTCCGGGACAGAGGTCTGAAAGTGGAGGTGCTGGATGGCGACGTGGTCCGCACCAATCTGAGTAAGGGGCTGGGTTTCAGCAAGGAAGACCGGGACATCAACATCAAACGGATCGGCTTCGTGTGCAAGCTTCTCACTCGGAATGGCGTCGCGGCCATCGGTTCTGCCATCTCGCCTTATCGAGCAGTGCGAGACTACATCCGCGAGGACATCGGTCGCTTCGTGGAAGTCTATTGTAGCTGTCCTCTCGACGTACTCGTTGAGCGCGATGTCAAGGGGCTGTACAAGAAGGCGCTCGCCGGGGAGATCGAGAACTTCACGGGGGTCTCAGATCCGTACGAGGAACCGCTGAATGCGGAAGTCGTCGTTCACACCAATAGCGAGAGTCTAGAGGAGAGCGTCGGCAAGATCCTGACCAAGTTGGAGGCGTTGGGCTACGTACCACAGGCCTCCCGGGGCGGGGACGAGGTCTACAGCGAGGAAGAAGAGCAGATACTGGAGGACAGGCTGAAGGCCTTGGGGTATCTGTAGCGTCGTGGACAGAGTTCGTCCGGCAGCAGTCTGTGTTCTCGGTTAGACGGGGACGAGAGGGGATCGATGACCGCGCGTATAGTCTTGGCAGACGACAACGATGCCTTTCGCGAGGTGACCGCACAGCTTCTGGAGAGGGTAGGCTACAACGTGATCACGGCTGCGGATGGTCGTGAGGCGTTGCAGGCGGTCAAGGAGCACGAGCCGGATCTGGTGCTGCTTGACATAATGATGCCCAAACTGGATGGCATGGACACCTTGAGACAGATCAGGGAGCAGCAGCCCTTGATCGGCATCGTGATGGTCACCGCGTTCGGTTCGGAAGAGATCGCGGTCAAGGCGCTCACGGCTGGCGCGGATGACTACTTGATCAAACCCCTGGACTACCGGGAGGCGTTCATCAGGTTGGAAAGGGTGTTGGAGCGCTGCCATCTCCGTCGGGAGAGGGAACGGCTCCAGCGAGAACTGTCCGAGGCCCACGACGAGCTTCAAGTGAGATACGATGAACTGGAGACGAGCTACGGGCGCATACGCGAGTTGGAGGAGCAAACGCGGGAACTGTTTGAGCGCTACCTCCCGCCGCAGGTAGCTCAGTACTTGATCGACGATCCTTCACGGGCCAATCTGGGGGGTGAGCGTCGCGAGGTAACGATCCTGTTCGCGGATCTGCGAGGTTTCACGGCGCTGGCGGAGAAGATGCCGCCGGAGCGCCTGATAGAGGTGGTAAACGGGTATTTGAGCCAAGCCACAGAGTCCATCTTTGCCAACGGGGGCGTGCTGGACAAGTTCATGGGCGATGCTGTGATGGCGCTGTACAACTCCCCACTCGATCAACCGGACCACGCTTTACGCGCAGTGAAGACCGCGTTCGCCGTACGAGAGAGCCTCAAGAGCCAGGATCGGGAGCCCGCACTGCATTTCGGGTTCGGCATCAACACCGGCGAGGCGGTGGTCGGAAACGTGGGTAGCCAGGCGTTGATGAACTACACCGCCATGGGCGATGCCGTGAACGTGGCCTTCCGCCTCCAAGAGCAGGCCAAGGAGCAGCAGATCCTTCTTAGCCGTGCCACCTACGACCAGGTCAAGGGCTCGGTGGAGGCCAGGTCTCTGGGCCGGATGCGCATCAAACGGCGGGCGGAAGAAGCCGAGGTCTACGAGGCTCTGGATCTCAAGGACGGCGACGCGGACGACTGAGTCGCGGTCATCTCTTGACGGAGCAGCCGTAGTCCCCCAGCGGCTCGGTCAAACCTCTGTACTCGGCAAAGGTCAGAACGAAGGGCTTCGCCTTGTCGTAGTCCACGCGACGTCCGTGTTCGTCGAGGACTCCCTCCTCGACGTGGATGGCGACGACCTCTCCCAGAAACAAGTCGTGAGCGCCCAGTTCTAGCTTCTGTGCGACCCTGCATTCCAGATTCACGTGACATTCTGCGATCAGCGGGGCTTTGACCTCCGCTGCTGGCTCCTGTGTGAGCCCGAACTCGGTGAGCTTGTCTACCTCGCGGCCTGAGACCTGGCCGCAGTGATCGGTGACCTCCAGCAGGTCTTGGCCGGGGATGTTGACCACGAACTCTCCGGTTTCCTCAATGAGCTGGTGTGAATGGCGATCCGGCCGCACAGCGATGGCCACCATGGGTGGATCGGAGCACACCGTACCCACCCAGGCCAGGGTGATGACATTCGGCTTCTCCACTCCGCAGGTCACCAAGACCACGGGGACCGGGTAGAGGTAGGTGGACGGTTTCTTTCTCGTCTTCGCCATCTGTGTCCTCCTTCTTACTTCACCACAGAGTTGCCTCAGAGAGGATGGTATCATACGTTGCGCGCCCCAACAAGCCGGTGGTCGAGGGTTGACGTGCTGCGCGGTCGGGCATGCGTACGAAGCGACTCTTCCCCGTACCTGTGCTGTCAGTCGCCACTGAGCACGTTCCACGGTACACTAGCTGTGCCGGATGGGTCTGAGGAACCACACTGGATATGGGGCAGGCCCTTGACAGCGCGGAGACAGTATGCCATAATGTTGGCAGTGCTAGCAGGCCGGATCACGGGCTGGCCCCGAATTGACCGTCGCCTTTGTCGCGGGTGGTGGACAAAGGCAGAAGGGAGTGGGCGATGCAGTCGGCGACACGAGTGGCCAAGGCGCTCGGTCATCCCCGCGTGTTGGTCGGGTCGCGCGAAGTCACCCGCAAGGAGTGGGGGTCGAGACGCGCTCTGGAGCTTTTCTTCCTTCTCTTAAATTCCCCAGACGGTCTGACGAAGGAGCGCATCGGCGAGAGACTGTTCCTCGACAACGACGAGGCGAGTAGGGATGGACTGTTTCACTCGACCCTGTACAGGTGCCGGCAGGCTGTCGGAAGAGGTGCTATTGTCTGGGAGCACGACGTCTATCTGATTGCGGACGAGGCTTCCTGGGCCTACGACGTCGCGCAGTTCGAGTCCTTGGTCACCCAGGCCGGGCAGAGCACCCGAGAAGGCGAAGCAGAGGAACTGCACGAGAGGGCCATTGGGCTGTATGAGGGTGACTACCTCGAGGGCTGTGTCTCGGAGTGGTGTGAACCGACCCGAGAGAGGCTGAGGCGTCTCTATGCACGTACGGTGCTGACCTCAGCGCAGATGCGCGCTGGTCGTGGCCTGTGGGAGGAAGCCCTGGACTTGTACAGACTCGCCGTGGCTCAGGACTACTATTGCGAGCCGGGACATAGAGGGATCGTAGACTCGTTGCTTGCACTGGGCGACCGGCTGGCAGCGTTGGGACACTACCTGGAGCTCGTGGACAGATTGCAGGAAGATCTACCGCTCGAGGAGCAAGAAGAGGTCCCGGCATTGGTGGAGGACATCCTGGGCGTGTCACTACGTGGGCTGATGCGCGCGGGGAGAGTGCCACGGAGTGAGCTCGCAGGGAGTGCATCACACTCTGGTAGGCTGCGGGTCGGACAACTCGCGGTGGAGAGAGAATGATTCCCAGGGAGCGGTCCTCTTCAGCGCCTGGCGGCGACGTCTGGATGTAACCACCTCTCGGATTGACATCGTGGTGAGAATGCCCTACAATCAAACCCGGGTTCCGCCCCATCCAAGGGCGTGACACTCAGGTTGGGGAAGGAGGTGAGCAGGGTTGACGCGCTGGAACAAGTGTCGCTCGATACTTTTCACCTGAATGGGCTGAAGCCACGCCCTTGGCGCGATGCACGGGCTGCATCAGGCTTCGTCTGACATCCTTCTCAGTTCGCCGAGACCTGCTTCCTCCAGTGGAGGCCGACCTGGGTTGAGTATCCTCTAGATTCCTCTCCTGGTTCCTCCTCTACTAGGCTTGCGGGCTCCGCCGGCGAGGCTGGATCGCAATCATAGGAGAGGAAGGGATCAATCCCTCTCTTTCGTCTTCCGCGAGGTGCTACAAATGATCTACTTCGACAATGCGGCTACTTCCTGGCCGAAGCCTGCCGCTGTCATCGATGCTATGTCTTTCTTCATGACGGAGGTCGGGGCAAACCCCGGGCGTTCCGCACACCGTTTGTCCATCGAGGCCGGCCGGATCGTGTATGAGACGCGCGAGGTTCTCGCACGCCTTTTCAATGTGGCAGATCCGCTGCGGATCGTGTTTGGGCTGAACGTGACGGAAGCCCTGAATCTGGCCCTACGAGGGCTACTTCGACCGGGCGATCATGTGATCACCAGTAGCATGGAGCACAACTCGGTCATGAGACCGCTTCGCGCGTTGGAGGAAGCCGGTGTAGTGGAGATCTGCGTCGTGCCCTGCTCCTCCGAGGGGTTTCTCGACCCTGCTGACGTAGAATCGGCCTTGAAGCCGGAGACCAAGATGATCATCCTCAACCACGCCTCCAACGTCGTGGGTACCGTGCTGCCTGTTGCGGAGGTGGCGGAGATCGCCAGGCGGCACAACACGCTGCTGCTGGTCGATGCCGCCCAGACAGCGGGTGCGTATCCCCTCGACATGGAAGCCATGCACATAGATCTGCTGGCTTTCACGGGCCACAAGGGGTTGTTAGGCCCCCAAGGCACTGGCGGGCTCTGTATCGGAGAGCGCGTGGAGGCGGAGGACATAGAGCCTGTCAAGCGTGGGGGGACAGGGAGCCGCTCTGAGAAAGAGGAGCAACCGACATTCCTGCCAGACCGGTGTGAGAGCGGGACTCCGAACACCGTGGGGCTGGCGGGTCTCAGGGCTGGAGTGGAATACGTCTTGCAGGAGGGCGTTGGGGCCATTCGTGCCCACGAGGTAAGTCTGACGCGCAGACTCATCGCCGGATTGAAGGAGATCGATGGGGTGACGGTCTATGGTTCTCAAGATGCAGAGTTGCAGACGGCCACTGTCTCCTTCAACGTGAACGGCCTGGAACCCTCGGATGTGGGCCCTAGACTCGATGAAGGATACGGGGTCTTGAGTCGTGTGGGGCTGCACTGTGCGCCGGCCGCCCATCGGACCGTCGGCACCTTCCCGGTGGGCACGGTGCGATTTGGGCTCAGTTGCTTCAACACAGCGGCGGAGGTAGGCGCCGCTGTGAATGCAGTGCGCGAAATCGCAGTTGGGAGATGAGCAGGATAGGGGCCCATCGAAGAAGGATGCCCCAAGGAACAGGAGGTACGGGTGAGCAAGGTAGTGGATTGTAGGGGGCTGGCGTGTCCTCAGCCGGTGATCCAGAGCCGGAAGGCCATGGCCGAGGCCGAAAAGGTGACAACGATCATGGACAACGCCACGGCCATGAGCAACGTATCGCGTATGGCGGCCAGAGAGGGCTTCGCCGTGGAGGTAGAAGAGAAGGACGATGGCTTTGTACCTACACACGAGCAGGAAGGGTGATCCATCGGCGGAGAGTGCGGTGCTGCCCGGGGCGAGCGGCGGGGCAGCCGGGCCTGCGGTGGTGCTTATCCCCAACGACGGCATAGGGCGCGGGGACGACGAATTGGGCGGAATCTTGATACGCTCCTTTCTGCATACGCTCAAGGAAGTGGAACCGCTGCCCGACACCATCATCTTTCTCAACGCCGGTGCGAAGCTGATGGTTGAGGGTTCCCTCGTCGTGGAGGATCTCGAAGCTCTGGAGCAGAGGGGTGTGGAGATACTGGCCTGTGGTACGTGTCTGGGTCATTTCGGGCTCAAGGATAAGATCGTCGTAGGGCAGGTTTCCAACATGTACTCCATCGCCGGGGCGTTGCTCGGAGCGGGTAGCGTGGTGGCTCTTTCGGAGGAAGATGGTGGCGAATCCAGAGCATAGCGTCGTCCTGTTCCACTCCACCAGTGGCGCTCTACAGGCGGAGAAGCTGGCGAAGAAGGCAAGCCTGAAGGTCAAGCTGATCCCGGTGCCTAGGCATCTGAGCTCCGATTGCGGCTTGTGTCTGAGGTTCGAGTCTGCGGACGTGGAGAACTTGCGAGCGATTCTCGACGCGCGACGCGTCGAGTTCGAAGAGATATGTGCGTTGTGAGGTGTGTCGGATGACGTACTTCAGTACTGTTTCGCTGTATCTGTGGCATCGGACCGGTTGAGGTGCTTGACCGGACGCCGTGCGGCGTCTTAAGGTCTTAAGACTCACATCGGTCCAGCTCTACGCCCTCCAGCCGTGTTCGATGGTGGAGGACCACTACTAGTCGGTCCCTGGATGGCCTCGTATCCTTGAGGAGTCCTCACCATCCAAGCTATCGGCTGGGTGGTGAGGATTTCGTATGTGGGGGGGTCTTCGAAGAAGGAGGCCAGCCATCATGCAATGCAAGTGCTGAGACGACGCTCGGTTTCTGCTAAACCTACCGGATCATGATGATGTGGAAAGGGAGAAACGATGAAGAGGTTCTGGTCTTCCCCTTGGGGGATCGTGAGTGCCGGGCTGTTCGTGGGGATATTCGCCCCGCTGCTTCAGAAATGGGGCAACCCGGGCAACATGGGTATCTGCGTGGCCTGCTTCGAGCGGGACATCGCTGGAGCGTTGGGGCTTCACCGGGCCGCGGTGGTGCAGTACCTGAGGCCCGAGATCATGGGTTTCGTGTTCGGGGCCCTCATCGCGGCCTACGCTTTCAAGGAGTTCAAGCCCAGAGTTGGATCCGCTCCTATCGTGCGTTTCGTACTGGGTTTCTTTGCCATGATCGGAGCGTTGGTGTTCCTGGGCTGTCCATGGCGAGCGCTGCTGCGTCTGGCCGCCGGTGACCTGAACGCTGTGCTTGGCCTCCTGGGCCTGGCCGCAGGCATCGCCATCGGTGTGGTTTTCATGCGTATGGGCTACAGCCTGGGGCGCAGCTACCGGACCTATACGGCAGTGGGATGGATACTACCGGTGATCATGATCGTGCTGCTCTTGCTGCGTATCTTGGAGTTCAGCTTCACGGAGGGTGGTCCGATCTTCTTCAGCACAGAAGGGCCGGGCGCGATGTACGCTCCATGGGTGATCTCCCTGGCCGTGGGCATGGGCATCGGCTTCCTGGCCCAGCGCACTCGTTTCTGCACCATGGGCGCTCTCAGGGACCTAATGCTGATGCGCGATCCGCACCTGTTCTGGGGCATCCTGTCCTTTGCTGGTGCGGCTCTGCTGATGAACTTGCTGTTGGGGCAGTTCAATCTCGGTTTCGAGGGGCAGCCTGTGGCTCACACCAACCATATGTGGAACTTCGGTGGGATGGTACTGGCCGGTCTGGCTTTCGCGTTGGCTGGCGGCTGTCCCGGCCGGCAGATCTTCATGTCCGGCGAGGGCGATGGGGACGCTGCTGTCTTCGTGATCGGCATGATCGTGGGAGCGGGCTTTGCCCACAACTTCGGTCTGGCTAGCTCGCCGACTGGCCCAGGCCCTTGGGGTCCCGCCGCGGTGATCGTGGGGCTCGTCGTCTGTGTCCTCTTCGGTCTGACCATGAGGCAACAGATGGACTGACCACTTCTCCGGAAGGGAGTCTGTGATGAGCGATTTACTCGTTGATGCATGTGGGCTATCGTGCCCACAGCCGGTGATTATGAGTAGAGACGCTGTCAAGAAGCTGGAGAGCGGTGGCAGCGTGGAGGTACTGGTGGACACAGTTACCTCTCGGGACAACGTCAGGCGAGCGGTGGAGAAGATGGGCTGCACCGTCGAGATCCAGGAGGAGGGTGACGAGTTCCGCGTGGTTGTCAAGAAGTAACCGGAGGGACTGCGGCAGGGCTGGGCCGGTGTCGTTGGCGCGCGCCCGGCCCGGTCGCTCGGGCCTTGGTCGAGCAGCATCACCGGGATTGCGGAAGGGGAAGGGACCGCAGGCTTATGCCTGTGCCCCGGGATTTCCATCGCTGTCTGTGGCGTGGATGAAACAGGATGGGTCCTCGGCCAGGTAGTTGCCAGTGGTGGCCCACGCACGGCCCCGGCAGCCTCCACACAGGCGTCTGTACTCGCACTCGCCGCAGCGTCCCTGGAGGAGCTCCTCCCTCCGTCTCAGATCTTGGAGGATCGGCGAGGTGCTCCAGATGCTCGAGAACGGCGTCTCACGCACGTTGCCGCAGTTGATCTCGATGAAGGGGCACGGCCAGACGTCGCCGTTGGGCTTGACGTAGACGAATCCCCGGCCGGCGGAGCAGCCGTGAAAGACAGTCTCGCCCAGACGGAGGAGGGGGCCGCCGTGAATACCCGACCGCTGGAGCAGGAAAGGCCAGTACTGAGGGCCTGCCACCGGTTCCATGATGGCATGGGTGGTGCGCTGCGCTTCGGCCATGAAGCGGATGAGGCGCTCGTTGGCGCCCAGGTCCAACGCCGCCTCTTCGATGCTGCGGCCTCTCCCCACGGGCACCAGTTGGTACATCAGCAGGATGCCGGTGCCCAGTTCGTCCACGAGGGCCATCAAGGGTTCTAGCTGGTCCAGGTTGTATTCCATGGCCGTGATGTTGATATGGAGCAAGATGCCGGCCCGGCACAAGGCCCGGATGCCCTTGAGGGTGGCTTCGAAGGTTCCAGGCTGGCCCCGGACGTAGTCGTGGGTCTGGGCGTCGAATCCATCGAGGCTCACTGCGGCGATGACCAGACCGTGGTCCCGCAGGCGCTCGGCCACCGCGTCGTCAATGAGGGTCGCGTTGGTAGCCATGGTGTTGCTGAAGCCCAACGCTTGGGAGTAGGCCAGAAGCTCGAACAGGTCGGGACGAACCAGCGGCTCGCCGCCGGTGTAGGCCATCATGCGGAATTCGCTAACCTGAGACAGTTGATCGATAAGACGCTTGGCCTCCTCGGTGGTGAGTTCGTCGGGGGCGCGCTTGCCTCCGGAGGCGTGACAGTGGATGCAGTGGAGATTGCATGCTGTGGTCATCTCCCAGACGGGGTGGGCGGGGAACCCGATGCAGCCCATGCCGAGCGATCCGGCGGCGCCAGGCAGGCACTTGAGGCCATAGGTGCGGATCCAGCTTGGGAGCTCTCTCCAACGAGTCAGCGCTCCGATGTAGATGGCGCTCACGATCTGTCGAAGGATGAGGGTGGGAGGGGACCAGTATGGCCGCACCTTGCGCTGGGGTCGTTCGCCCCACTCGGGCATCCACTGTTCCATAGATATCAACTCAAGAGGGCCAAGATGTATACTGCAGTGGTGCCCAGGTTGACCAGGAGATTGGCGCCACACAGCTTCTCCAGGGTCTCTCTATCTTGCCAGCGCTCTCGCAGCAAGAGCACGACCAGGATTAGCGATAGAGCGAGGACGGGGACGTAGAGCCACAAAGCCCGTACAGGCACGCCGCGAGACACCGACAGAAGCATGGCTAGCCAACTCCCAACACCGATGCTGGTGTATAGCCAAGCGCCCCTGCGCCGGCCTAGGCGGACCACGAGGTTATTCTTGCAGGTGACAGAGTCGGCGGGGTAGTCGGGATACTCGTTGAGCAGGATGACGTTGACGATGGTCAGACCAACGGGGATAGCCAGCCAATGGACGAGAGAAGGGATATACCCGACCTGAAGATAGCAGCCGACCGATACGGGCAGCCAGCCGTAGCAGAAGCCGATCCAGAGCTCGCCCACGCCTGTGGCTACCCACCGGATGGGGCGAGTGGAATAGAAGAACCCGCCAAGCAACCCCAGGAGACAGAAGGGCAGGGTCAGCGGTCCCGTACCGTAGCCCAGTTGGAGGATCGCGGCCACAACGAGCGCCAGCAGCAGGGCCGCCACCGAGGCCCACAGGGCCGAATCGCGAGGCAAGAGCCCTGCCTGCAACACACGGGAGCCACCCGCGAAGCGACTAGGGCCCAGAGCGGTGGAGAGGGAGTCCTCACGATGGTCCCAATACTCTCCTGCATAGTAGGTGGCGAGCATGACCAGCACCACTCCTACCGTGCCCCAGGCCAGGATATCCCAGCGGAGGGCGCCTGTGAGCCGCCAGGCCACGATCGACCCCAGGACGAAGGGCAGCACACCCACCGAGTGGAACGGTGGGCGCGAGAGGGCGATCCATGCACGCAGCCTACCGGCCATGACTCGGCTACTCCATCAGCGGCGCTCACCGTCCGTAACGGGTCTCGGGCACGCCACCCAATTGCCCGTAGCAAGATGCTCTGCTAGAATCGTTGGCGTTCGATCGATACCTGAGAAAGGGGTATGTGAGGAGTTGGTGATCATGGGGCAATGGCGATCATTGTGGATCGAGCTAGTCATAGAGATGGTGGCCTTTGTGGTGTTGGTGATCTGCGTTGCGCTGCTGTGGACGCACAATCTGCTTCTCTTCGCCCTCATGGTTGTGGAGTGCGGATTTGCGCTGGCTCGCTGGCACGATCGTCTGGATATCTGTTTCTTTCTGGTCATCGCCGTGCTGGGCACTCTGGCTGAAGCTGTGTTCGTGCAGTTTGGTGTGTGGGAGTACGCGAACCCCACCGTAGTCGGCGTTCCCATCTGGTTTCCTCTGGCTTTTGGGACCACTGGGCTGATCGGCGGCCGGCTGGCCCGCACCATCAGGGGGATCTGGGAGCGGGTGAGCCCTCCGCGCGGTGCCGGAGGATGACGTCGTCGGGAGGTCTTCTCGATAGGCCGACTCAGGTTTCGCAAGGGTGGCCCTGCCCAGCAACGCATGGCATGACAGATATAGGTTATCGGGGACTAGTCTACGTCAATTGCCGGAGAAAGGCAAGCGCTACGCTTGTCATCTCGAGGTGGTGGGACTGCCCACTGTCACAGAGTGTTGGTGAGAAAGGGCACGGCAGGGCGATAGGGATGGGCAAGCGGGACCGACCTGGCTTCCTCGGTTGATCCTGGGATGTGGCTCACCAGCGGTTGAAGCGATGCTGGCCGTCCAGTATAATCAAGAGGGGAATGTTAAAGGAAAGCTTGGGCAGTAGGGAAGAGGGTGGTGTAGGAGATGGCCGTGTCGGACACCTTGAAGGGTCTTTATCATCTGTTCACAGATAGAAAGCCTGGGGAACTGGAGTCCAGGCCGCCCAAGCCGCGCCGGACGGCTGTCTGGCTGAAGGACGGCCGGCCCTTGGTCAGCAAAGTGCCAGCCTCGGAGGATGTGAAGCCAGCCGTGGAGGAATGCCTGGACCTGTTGGGTGGGTTGGACAAAGCGATCTCCAGAGGAGACAGAGTGCTGGTCAAGCCCAACTTCAACAGTCCGGACCCTTTTCCTGGTTCCACTGATCTGGGCTTCCTGCGGGCCGTCCTGGAGCTGCTGAAGGACGCCGGGGCCGAGATCGTCGTCGGCGAGAGCTCAGGTGGCCGCTGGAGGCCTACGGCCAACACGGTGGCCAAGCTGGGGGTGCCGGAGCTGCTTCGGCGGATGGGCATCGAATTCGTCTGCTTTGATGTGGGAGAGGCGGAATACATAGAGGTGCCCATTGAGGGCGACTTCCTTGAGAGGGCGACCGTCCCCAGAGTCATGTACGAGGCGGACAGGCTGGTCTACCTGCCCTGCATCAAGACTCACAAGTATGCGCGGTTCACTATGTCGCTCAAGCTTTCTGTAGGGTTCCTTCATCCAGGGGAGCGACGCGCCCTGCACATGGGCAATCTGGAGGAGAAGGCGGCGGAGATCAACCTGGTCTGGCAGCCGGACCTGATCATCATGGACGGCCGCAAGGCCTTCGTCAGCGGAGGGCCGGAGAAGGGCGAACTGGTGGAGCCCGGGATCATCATGGCCTCCGGCGACATGGTAGCCATAGACCTGGAGGCGTTGAAGGTGCTCCAGTCGTATCCGGCGGACAACCGGCTGGGTGGAGATCCGTATCAACTGCCTCAGATAGCCACTGCTCTGAAGCATGGGTTGACTGCCGCGGGCGGCGCCTATGAGGTGGTGGAGTGACCATTCTGGTTACGGGAGGGGCCGGGTTCATCGGCGGGCACCTCGTGGAGGCCTTGCTGGCCAGGGGTGAAGAGGTGAGGGTGTACGATCTGAAGGCAGACGAGGCTTCGGATCTGCGTGCCCAGGGAGCGCAGTTCGTGGTCGGGGACATCTTGGACCGCGAGGGGCTGCTGTCGGCGATGGAGGGATGTGAGCGTGTCTTCCATCTCGCGGCTCTGCTGGACCTGTGGCAGCGGGATCAGAGTGTCTACCAGAGGATCAACGTGGAGGGTACGAGAAACGTCCTCGAGAGTGCTCTGGAGATGGGAGTAAGCCGACTGGTGCACACCAGCTCGGCCACCACCATCGGCGAGGCAGAGGGGGAGCTGGGGACGGAGGAGACGGTTCGGAGGCCCTACTTCCTATCGCGATACGAGGAGTCGAAGTACTTGGGCGAGCAGGTGGCCACGGAGCTCTGCAAGCGTGGGTTGCCCGTGGTGATCCTCAATCCTACCAGCGTGTACGGACCGAGACAGACGGTCAATATCACAGGCGCCATCATCCGGTGCCTGGAGGGCCGTCTCCCGTTTAGTGCGTCC
Source organism: Anaerolineae bacterium (assembly GCA_034430275.1). Lineage (GTDB taxonomy): Bacteria > Chloroflexota > Anaerolineae > UBA7937 > B3-Chlor > JAUVXJ01. Next base: position 51,274 of record DAOUEW010000407.1, read on the forward strand.
TCTCGCCTCAACTACGTCTACGTAGGCGACATAGTGGCGGGTCAGCTCGCGGCCATGCAGAGAGGCAAGATAGGGAATAGGTACATTCTGGGGGGCGAAAACGTCGGCATGGTGGAGTTCTTCTCTCTGGCGGCCGAGGTGGCGGGGATATCCCGGCGACCGCGCGTGATGCCGGGCAGCCTGCTCCGGCTCATGGCCGCCGTTCTAGCAGCCATCGCCAGGGTTACCGGCGGTCGACCGGTCATTGCCCCGGACGAGGCCAGAACGGCTTCCCACAGTTTTCTCTTCGACACGAGCAAAGCGAGCAGCGAACTCGTCTTGGAGTGGACCCCGCTGCGGGATGGTCTGGAGAGAACAGTGAGTTGGCTGCGCGATGAGGGGCTGGTCTCAGTCAACTGACTGAACGGAGGACAGAGCGTCGATCGGGAAGGGTGAGGAAGTATTGAGAGTGGTGGGGAGGCATCCCACCACTGTGGCGGTGTTCGAGGCCTACGAGACACAGACTGGGGAGTGCATTTGCTGTAATACTCTCTTCCAAACGACCGAGGAGGTCGCGGCCAAGTACTCTTTGGACCTGGAGATGTTCCTGGAGGACATCAATCGCGCTGCAAGATAAGAACGGCCTTGATTCGTTCCACGATGTCGGAGGACATGTATGGGTGTTGAACGTGACTGGAGTCGCTTGACGAGCCTGACCAAGGCGGCTGGTTGAGCGTCCAAGATGGGCCCTGAGGCCCTGGCGCAGGTCGTGCGCCCTCTAGCAGAGATATTCCGCCCGGAGGACTATCCGGATCTGTTGGTCGGATTGGAGACGGGCGACGATGCGGCTATCTACAGATTGAGTGACGAACTGGCTCTCATCTTCACCACCGATTTCTTCACGCCTGTGGTGGACGATCCCTATGAGTTCGGGGGGGTTGCCGCGGCCAACGCCATGAGCGACGTCTATGCCATGGGCGGAGAGGTTGTGCTGGCCTTGAACGTGTGCGGCTTCCCGCAGGACATGCCCACGGAGGTAGTGGCTGAGATCCTCAGGGGCGGGGCCGAGAAAGTCGCAGAGGCGGGTGGTGTCATCGCCGGGGGACATACTCTTGAGGACGAGGAGCCGAAGTACGGCCTGGCGGTGATGGGATTCGTGCATCCACAGGAGATCGCCACCAAAGTGGGAGCTCGGCCCGGTGACGTGTTGTTCCTCACCAAACCCATCGGTGTCGGTATCATCACCACAGCAGCCAAGGGAGGGGTGGCTCAGGAGGTGCACTTGAGGGCTGCGGTGGAGCAGATGCTGACCCTCAGTCGCAGGCCAGCACAGCTCATGAAGCAGGTCGATGTGCATGCCGTGACGGACATCACCGGCTTCGCCCTATTGGGCCACGCCTACGAGGTGGCTGAGGTTAGTGAGGTTGGCATCCGTTTCCACTTGGACGAACTGCCGTTCCTCGAAGGTGCCACTGACTACGCCAACGATTGGTTGTTTCCCGGGCGCACGTCATGCAACAAGGACGCCTA
>DAOUEW010000408.1:0-4704 GCA_034430275.1 Anaerolineae bacterium
CTCCAGTCCGCCTACTCCTCCTGATCGACGTCTGTGCAGGGTTATTGGCTTCTGTTGACTATTCTATCACACTATGTGCATCCTTGTCAAGAAGGCACACGCACGGAGTTGTAGCATCCACGTGGGATAGCCCCCGCGCCGGTGCCGACCACACCCCCATAGGACAAGCTCAAGCTTGTCCTACGGCTTCGTACACCAGCCAGCGATCCACCCTGCGCTCAGTCGGGCCGTCGTCTGCTGGCGCAGGGCTCATCCCTGCAGTCTACATGCCAAGCGCTCCTCCCACGGCACCAGCGCCCAGACCCAACAGGCCCAGCACTATTCCGGCAGCGACTGAGACTGCAATGAGGGCGATCCAGCCGATGACGACGGTGACGATGGTCTGCACCCACTCCAGATCCAGGGCCTCCTTGGTCGCCAGGAACCACGCGATCATCATCAGGATCCAGGCGACGAACAAAAGCGGAGCCAGCACGCAGGACAGTGTTGCGGAGAACGCGGCCACGACTCCGATGATCCCCACGACCTGCCACACGTAGGCCAGCCCCAGAGTCCTCACCAGCTCGTCGAAGGTGACATCGGCGTTGAACACAGCCCGCCCCACCCAATTAATGACCAGGGCACCCACGGCGAAAGCGATTACGGCAATGATGGTGCCCACGACGGCGCCCAGCAGCCATCCAACCAGGTTGCCCCTTGCGTTCGCCCCGAGCTGGTTGAGGAATGCGACCACCACTACCAGGATCCAGGCCGTGGTGGTGAAGCTGGTGTCCTTCTCGACCTCGGCGTACACTTCCTTGCGGAACGTGAAAGCTCCAATGATACGTTCAATCAACATCTTGCTGCCTCCTCGTGCACAAGTTGTAGTTCGCACCTTTGAGCTGCATCACAACCGGGCAAATTCCTGCGCTGTCCCACCCTCCTCTCTAGGCTTGCTGGGCCTGCCCTACTCGGCCCGCACAATCACCACGCCCAAGAGCGCCACTCTGCCCGCTCTGGACTGGCAGATGGCGTCAACCTCCCGGGGTGTCTATGCCCGCCGGGAGCCTAACACATACAACACGCCATCAACCAGACAGGAACGGTCCTACCAGGCCTCGATGGTGGAACCTCCCGACGAATCCACGCTGCCCAGAGTAGGGCCGCCCAGATACCTGACACGTGAGCCGCCGCTGGCCTCCATGTCCAGCGTGCCGCTGGTGTTGACAGTGGCCGAGCTGGCACCACTGACCTGGATGCTGGCACTGGCGACCGGGAAACCTGCCAGGTCCACCGAGCTGGCACCCGATACGTCCATGGCCAGGTCACCGCCGGAGCCGGTCAGTTTGACGTCGCTAGCACCCGAAACGTTGAACCTGACGCCGCCAGCCTGGATCTCGCCCTCCAAGGAACTGGCGCCCGACACCTCCGCGTAGAACGGGTCGCTGGACTCGAACCCCGCAGTCGTAGCACTGCTGGCACCGCTCAACTCGAGGCCCCTCAGTTCGGGCATGGTGACCTCAGCCTCCAGGGTCTCCACGCTGACCATGGCGTATGTGTGAGGCTTCAGGCCGATCCTCAGCGTGTTGCCCTGCTGCACGATCTCCAGGTACTCCGCCACGTTGTCGTCTGTACGGACAACGACGCTGAAGGTGTCCCCGTGGCGGACATCCACCTCGAAGCTGTCACTCACCTCTACCTGGTCGAACCCGCTCAGCTCGAACTCCCTGGTGACCGGGATGCCCGATCCAACGAGCGAGCCCTCTCCCAGGACACCGCCCAGGTCAGGTAGGGTAGAGCATCCGGCGGCGAGCAGGGCCGCCGGGATCAGGGTGAGAAGAACAGTCTTTTTCATATCTGCCTCCTTCTGCCGTGTGGCGTACGTCGCGCCGAGTGTGGCGCGTCCGTTCGCGCGTGCTGTCGGGTGAAAGTCCTGGGCCCCAGACGACGACCGCTATCGTCGCCAGGACAAACAGCATCGCGCTGGGCACGGGGGGGGTAGGCCCTACGTTGGGCCTCCAACAGCGTTAGTGAGAGAGGTCCATTATCTCAGAGTCCGGTCGCCCTGGCAACCGGCGGGGAACATCACCAGCAGACCGATGTGCACCCTACACTACGGACCCGTGAGGACTTGGAGGACCACCTGGGCGAGCAATAGCACCAGCGGCAAGACCAGGGCGGTAGCCAGCAAACGCACCGTCTCCGGCTGCCAGGGCCAGGTGGGGATCCTGCTCAGCGCCTGGCGCTCGATCTCCAAGCTGGCGATAGCAGAGTTCAGGTCTTCGACTCCCTGGAGGTCTCCACTGTCCACCCGCTCGTGCAACTCCGCGAGCGCAGCTCGTGTCAGCCAACATCCAGCGAGCTGGACCATCTCTCAGTCCGTGCTCAAGGTAAGCAGCGCTCCCTTCATCCTTTCCAGCGCCGCCATTAGCCTCCAGCGGGGACAGCCAAAGTTCAGCCGGACAAATCCCTCGCCGCCCTGGCCGAAGATCGCACCGTCGTTCATGGCCACCCTAGCCTCTCTGAGAAAGAACTCGTGGGGATTACCAGGGATACCAGCCTCGTGGCAACTCAGCCAGGCCAGATACGTCGCCTCGGGTCTGCTCATAGAGATGCCGGGAAGCTGCTCCTCCACGTACTGCACAAGAAGATCGAGGTTGGCCCCCAGATATCGCATCACTTCGTCCAACCAGGGTTGGCCATCGCGGTAGGCCGCCAGGGCCGCCGCGTACCCCAGGACGTTGACCCCGTGGACCAAGCCGGTGTGGGTTTCCTTCAGGGTCTTCCGCAGCTCCGGGTTCTGGACAATGGCGAACGAACACTTGAGGCCGGGAACGTTGAAAGTCTTGCTCGGCGCCATCAGCGTGATCGTTTGGTCGGCGATCTCGGGCGCCAGAGTGGCCATGGGCAGATGCTGACTGCCTTCGAACAGAAGATCGCAGTGGATCTCATCCGAGCAGATCAGAATGTCGTGCCGGAGGCAGATCTCGCCCATCTGCGCCAACTCGTCACGCCGAAACGCGCGTCCCACAGGGTTATGGGGATTGCACAGCATGAAGATGCGGGTCCGGTCGCTGATAGTCTGTTCGAACAGATCGAAGTCGATCTCGTAGCGCCCGTCGCGCCGGCGCGTCAGTTCCATCTCGTCGTTGGTCATGCCAGCGCCGCCGGGGGCGTACAGCATGGGGTAGTAGACCGGCGTCTGCAACAGCACACCGTCGCCGCGAGAACCGAAGGCATGGCAGACCAGATTGAAGGCGGTTACAACTCCCGGCAAGAAGACCAGTGCCTCGGGCGATACTCCCCAATCGTAGAGACGCTGCAGGCGGTCCACGAGCACTTCCCGCAGTTCTGGCGGGTCCGAGCCGTAGCCGAACACTCCGTGCTCGACTCGTTCATGCAGCGCGCGGACCACCGGATCAGACGACCTGAAGTCCATGTCCGCCACCCATAAGGGCAGTACATCTTCGTCGTAGCGATTCCATTTCAGGCTCTCGGAGTGTCGCCTGTCAATAGATTCGTTGAAATCGTAGCTCATACTACAGGCTCCTGCTCGCTAGTCCCTCGAAGGTGGTTGCCTCAACGTGAATACCCGGTAGCTCTCGGCATGAGCCAGGCCCTGCTCCTTGCCCACCTCTGCGCTCCACTCCTTGACCATCTCGGTTGGGTCCCAGTCCCCAATCTGGCTAACGTGCTGCTTGAGCGCCGCAATCTTCGTGCCGATAGTCTCCGTCACGTCCACCCACACGTTGGCCTGGTCGTTGCCGTACACGTACAACTGGCCCACACGATGCGGCGCCCCCACCTCGGGCCACAAAAGGGGCATTTCGCTGGCGGGCGCCGCCGCATCGAGCGCCGCCTGGGCTGCCGCGCGATGGTCGGGATGGTTGATGTAGTCACCATCCACAAACAAGCGCGTCGGATCCCAGGTGATGACAACCTCGGGCTTGTATTGACGTATCGCGCGCACCAATTCTCGGCGCAGACCGAGCGTCGGCTCCAGTTGGCCGTCGTCGTGACCGAGGAACACCACCTCGCTCACGCCCAAGGTAGCGCAGGCTGCACGTTGCTCGGCGCGGCGAATCTCCGCCAGTTCTTCGCGAGTCATGTCCGGATCGAGGGAACCCGCATTGCCGTCGGTGCAAACCACGTACATCACGCGGCAGCCGGCCTTGGCCCACTTGGCCACCGTGCCGCCCACGGTAAACTCGGCATCGTCGGGATGCGCTACGATGACCATCGCCGATTCGGGCACGCCATCTTCTTGCATACTCTCTAGTCTCCTTCCTTACCTCTGCACACTATTGGCCCTGGCTTTCCAGCCGCCTCAGCCTCCGTCACTTTCTGCTTCATCGGTACCGGACAGGGCAGAACGCTCCTCTCTGACCAGGCGATTGATCTACAGTGGGGAAGGCGTTCACAGCAGACTGACGGGGTCCACGTCCACACGCCAGCCGCGGCCGAAGTCCACCCCTTCCAGTAGGGAGTGGGGATCCCTGCCTCGCACCACCAGGTGCCAGCGGTACATACCACGCAGCCGCCTCAGGAACGCCGGCGCCGGCCCTATCAGATCGATCTGCGGTAGACCCAGCCGAGCGATCTTGTTCTCCAGCACCTCGTGCATGATGCGCGCAGCATCCTCGCACCGCTCGGCATCGCGATGCACGTACATCAGCCTCACCAGCCGACTGAAGGGGGGATACCTCTGCTGCCGGCGGAACTCGA
>DAOUEW010000409.1:0-4546 GCA_034430275.1 Anaerolineae bacterium
ACACTGGTGAGCTGGAGGCCCTGGTCACTGGCCTGGATCTGCCTGCCAGAAAGCCTCGCCTCTGTCCAGGCTGTATGCATCGAGCGGCTTTCTTCGCCATGAAGCGAGCGCTGGGCACCAGTGCCATCTACCCTGGTGACATCGGGTGCTACACACTGGGCATCAATCTGAACGCGGTGGATACCTGTCTCGACATGGGAGCGTCGGTCACCATCGCCAGCGGTCTCTATCAGTCGTACCGGCAAGACGGCAAGGATTTGCCCATCGCGGCCACCATCGGCGATTCCACCTTCTTGCACTCAGGAGTTACGGCCCTGGCCAACGCTGTCTACAATGGAGCCCGCTTCGTGCTGCTCATTCTCGACAACAGTACGACGGCCATGACGGGGTTTCAGCCCACGGCTGACTCAGGGATACTGGCCGACGGACGTGAAGGGAAAAGGGTGGCTATCCGGGACCTCATCCAGGCGTGCGGAGTCGAGTTCATCGAAGAGATGGACCCCTACCGGGTCAAGGAGTTCGAGGAGCTGGTCAAGCGCGCACGAGACTACACGAGGGAGCCGGACGGGGGCGTCGCTGTAGTGATCGCCAAGCATCCCTGCGTCCTGTACGATCCCAGCCCTCTTCAAGAGAACCCGGTGCGTGTAACGGTCACGGAGGAGTGCGACGGCTGCGAGTACTGTCAGATTGCCTTCGAGTGCCCGGCTTTGGTGCTCGATCGGGAGCTGGGGCGAGTTGTTGTAGATCGGCGAACGTGTGTCAATTGTGGAGTCTGTATCGAGGCCTGTCCCAAGGGGTGCATCGTTGAAGCGGAAGAATGACATCGACTTGAATCTGATTCTGTCCGGCGTGGGGGGACAAGGGGTCCTCTTCGCCACCAGCGTGTTCTCGGAGACTGCTCTGGCCCTGGGCTACGACGTGCTGGGTTCCGAAACTCACGGGATGAGCCAGCGTGGGGGGTCGGTCATCTCGCACCTCAAAGTTGGTCCATACGAGAGCCCATTGGTTCGTCAAGGGACGGCCGACGTGCTCTTGGCCTTCGACGAACAGGAGGCCTATCGCACCCTGTCCTTCGTGAGGCGTGACGGGCTTTGTTTTGTGAACAGTGGCAAGGGCGACTTCTGGGACCCAGGCGTGAAGGCTTACCTGGCCAGGAACGGGATTGCGGCGCACAGCCTCCCAGCGGACGATGTTGCCCTCCGTTTGGGCTCTCCGCGCTCCGCGAACCTGGTGCTGATAGGCTATGCGCTGAGCATGAATGGCGTGCCCTTCCACCACGATCAGATCAGGGAGACCATCGAGCGCATCACCCCGCAGAGATTCAAGGAGCTGAATCTTGAGGCTTTCGAAGCTGGCTTTCGGAGGGAGCAATGAAGTGGGAGAAGTACCTCTTTCCCGCCTCTCTCGACGAGGCGCTGTCGATGTTGGCCGCTCACGAGGGCGAAGCGAGGGTCATCGCGGGGGGTACTGATCTGGTGCCCCAGTTGAAGAACAAGGAGCGCCGGGTCAAATGCCTGGTGGACGTCAGCCGCTTGCCTGAGTTGAAGGGTATCCACCGGCAGGACGGCGTGATTAGAATCGGCGCGGCCGTCATCCATGAGAAGCTGGCTGCGTCGCCTCTGCTACGAGAGCAGGCCTGTGCCCTGGCTGAGGGTGCAGCAGCTGTGGGTTCTCCACAGATACGCTATATGGGCACCATCGGCGGCAACGTAGTCAACGCGCAACCCGCAGCAGATACGGCCATTCCTTTGCTGGCGCTTGGTGCGGAAGCTGAGATAGCCGGCAGCAACGGAACGCGCCGTGAGCCTCTGGAGAACTTGTATGTGAGGCCAGGTGAGTCGAAGGTGGATGCCAGCGCGGAGATCCTGGTGGCCCTGCGTTTCCCTGCGTTGGGCGACCATCGGGGATCGGCGTTTGCCCGTCTGGCGAAGCGCGGGGCTCTGTCGTTGCCGATCTTGAATGCCGCGGTGGTCGTAGAGCTAGAGCGCGATGGCAAGACTCTGAAGGATGTCAGGTTGGCCCTGGGGCCGGTAGCGTTGACGCCGTTTCGGGCCCGCCAGGCGGAGGAGGTGCTGCATGGAAAGCCCGTGCAAGAAGAAACGCTAGCCTCCGCCCTGGAGATCGCGAGCCAGGAAGCCCAGCCGCGCAGTAATCCGCTGCGGGGTTCGGCAGAGTATCGCCGGGAGATGGTGAGCGTGTTGCTGAGACGTGCTCTGGAGCGTGCTGTGGCGGCAGCACAGACCTGAGCAACCAAACAGAACCAGTCAAGGGAGCGCGGACCGATGGAAGCTTTGACGATGACACTGAACGGCGAAGAGGTCACCATTCACATCCAGCCTGATGCGTTGCTGGTGGACGTCTTGCGGGACGAACTGGGGCTGATGGGCACGAAGGAGGCCTGCGGACAGGGAGAGTGTGGGGCGTGCACCGTCTTGCTGGACGGCCAACCGGTAACCTCGTGCCTGGTACCGGCCGTCAAGGCACAGGGGCGGGAAGTGCTGACAGTGGAGGGTCTGGCCTGCGATGGAGAACTCCACCCGCTCCAGAAGGCGTTCATCCAGCACGGCGCCGTCCAGTGCGGATACTGTACGCCTGGCATGCTCATGTCCGCCAAGGCGCTCTTGGACAGAAACCCTCACCCCACCGAGGAGGAGATCAAGGTAGCGATCTCTGGAAACCTGTGCCGCTGCACGGGCTACGTTAAGATCGTGGAGGCCATCAAGGCAGCTATCGCCGACTGACAAGCCATAGTGGAGGATGTGACAATGTCGGAGGAATTCTCCTTCGTTGGGAAAAGGGTACCGAAGTTGGACGCACCCGCAAAGGCCACGGGGCAGGTGGTGTATGGCCACGACATGAAGCTGCCGCGGATGCTCTACGGCAAGATCCTGCGCAGTGAGCACGCCCATGCTCGTATACTCTCCATCGACACGAGCAAGGCCAGAGCACTGCCTGGCGTGAGGGCAGTGATCACGGCTGAAGACATTCCTGAGGTCAAGATTGGCTGGGCCCGCGACAACCCCGTTCTCAAGTCCGGCAAGGTGCGTTCCGTGCGCGACGAGATCGCTGCGGTGGCGGCCGTCGACGAGGACACCGCACGGGAGGCATTGGAACTGATCGAGGTCGAGTACGAGGAACTGCCTGGTGTGTTCGATCCGGAGGAGGCAATGAAGCCCGGCGCCCCTGTGCTCCACGCCGACGCGCCCAACAACATCCAGGAGAAGATGCGCCAGGCTTACTACCACGGCGACGTGCACAAGGGCTTCGAGGAATCCGACGTCGTGATCGAGGATCGCTTTCGGATGCCCTTCGTGACCCACTGTTGTATGGGCACCTGCTTCTGTCTGGCCAGCTTCGATCCCTCTGGCGAGCTCACAGTTTGGAGTTCCACCCAGATGCCGTTCCTGTATCAGCGGGACTTGAGTGGGGCAGTGGGCGTGCCTGCCAGCAAGATCAGGGTCATCAAAGCGACCATCGGTGGCGCCTTCGGAAGCAAGCTGGACATGTATCCCTTCGAGCCCATCTGTGTGTTCCTGGCGAAGAGGACTGGCTGCCCGGTAAGGATCACTTTTACTCGGGAGGAGGAGTTCATCTCCTCTCCCACGCGTCAGCCCGTGGTCTGCGACATCAAGAGTGGAGCGAAGAAGGACGGTACCCTGGTGGCCCGCCAGGTGAGTATGATCCTGGACAATGGGGCATACAGCTCTTGGGGATCTACCACCCCCTTGGTGATGATGCAGACTATCTCCTCTCTCTATCGAGTACCCAACGTGAAGTACGACGTGGTCGTCGCCTATACGAACAATCCCTACAGCGGCGCCATGAGAGGATATGGCAATCCGCAGGCGACCTTCGTGGTGGAATGCCACATGGATATGCTGGCCCACGGGTTGGGCATGGATCCCATGGAGTTCCGCCTGAAGAACGCCAACCGGTCTGGTGATGTCACGGGTCAGGGGGTCAAGATCACGAGCTGCGGTCTCACGGAGTGCATCGAGAAATCGGCGGAGAGTGTTTCCTGGAAGGAGAAGCGGGCGAAGGCAGGAAACCGAGGCGTAGGCATGGCTTCGATGATCCACGTGGGAGGTGGGGCACGCATCTATTCTTCCGATGGCTGCGGGAGTACGGTGAAAGTGGACGATTTCGGCAAGGTCACGCTGATCACCGGATCCACCGACATGGGTCAGGGTTCTGACACCATTCTCGCCCAGATCGTGGCGGAGGAGTTGGGAGTGCCTGTCCACAACGTCATCGTGCTCAACACCGATACGTACATCACGCCATGGGATGTGGGTGCTCACGCCAGCCGTACGACCTTTGTGGCGGGCAATTCGGCCCGTATGGCGGCAGCAGATGCCAAGCTGCAGATCCTCCAGGCAGCCGCCGAGAGTGTGGGTGGTGACCTGGACGACCTGGACATGAAGGACGGCCAGATCTTTCGCAAGGCTGAACCCGAGGAGACGATCCCCTTCGAGAAGATGGTCCGAGGCAAGCACTTCCGTCCCGACGGGGATGTGATCCTGGCTCGGGGTTGGTACGAGCCTCC
>DAOUEW010000410.1:0-47997 GCA_034430275.1 Anaerolineae bacterium
AGAAGAGGTGTCGGTGGGGTGTGCTTCGTTACCACATCTCCATACTGGCCCAAGTCTTTGAGAAGAGCAAGTGCACCTTCGACCTGGTCGCGTTGGCCAGTCTGTGGAAAAGCAGCCGCGCGTCAAGGAATGAGGATCACGGCGAAGAGGATCTCCACAGCCAGGCTGATGACGTTCGAACGCTCGACCGACTTGTCCAGGATCAGCCCCACGATCCTCGTGGCGCCGATGACTAAGTACACGATACCCAACATGCGGAACGTCTCGGGCGTGCGCAGGAGCAGCGGCACCGCCCCCAATGCAATGAAGGCGCCACCCAGGACAGCACGGATCTCGGTGACACCGCGCGGGCCCGGAGCACCCAGACCTGTGAAGCCCAGGACCGACAGCGGACGGACAAACGCCAACAGGCCCGTCGCTACGGTGAGCAGAGCAGCCGCGATCTTGAGAATCTCCAACAGACCCATCTTCAGATCACCCCTTTCCGGTTTCTCGACAGCCAAGCACCTGTGCGACGTGAACTATGAGCAAGCATGGTAAAGTGGCTATGCGCCACCAGCGACGATGGTCCCGGATACGAAGTGGACGATACGTCAACAGTCCCATTCGCGACGGGATGTTGAGCACCTACTCTGACCTCTTCCTCGGGAACCACGGCACGAAGGCGCTCGTGGACTCCACGTATTCGCGATAGCCGGGTGTGGTCTCCTTCATCGTCTTCTCCAGCAGCGTCACCCCGGAGACCCGCAGCAGTAGGAAGGTGATGAGTAGAGGGCTGACGATGGCGAACACGCCGTTAGGCACGGACAGCGCCACCAGATAGTGACCCCACCACATGATGGATTCGCCGAAGTAGTTGGGATGACGGGTGTAGCGCCAGAGGCCGGTGCTCAGGAGCTTTCCCTTGTTTGCTGGGTTGGCAAGGAAGCGGGACAACTGCCAGTCGCCCACGGTCTCGAAGAAGAAGCCCAGGCACCACAACGGCACCGCCAGCATATCGATCAGGGTGAGCGCGGCCGGGGTGGGGCTGTTGTGCGCGGCGAGGAAGGGCGCTGCCAGGACGCACATCACGGCGCCCTGGATCAAGAACACTTTGAAGTAGCTGAACCACCACCATTTGGCGCCCGCCTGTTCTCGCCATTCCCGGTAGCGATAGTCTTCTCCCTTGCCCCAGTTGCGCCGCAGAAGGTGGATGGTGAGGCGCAGCCCCCAGATAGTGACCAGGACGCTGATCAGCAGCTTTCGAGCCGGGTACCCGTGGGGTGTGATGAGAAAAGAGAACCAGTTCGCGAGCACCAGCCCCGTGCCCCACATAGGGTCAACGATGCTGGAGTTGCGCAAGACCAGACTGGCTATCCAGAGGGTAGTCATGAAGGCCCAGATGAAGAGGACCACACTGCCGTACAACTGCCAGAAAGTCATCGTATCCTCCTGTTGCCATTGGGCGCAAGCTAAGCTCGTTTGGCCACGGCGACTAAACCCACTGCGTTGGGTCCAACGTGGGCCCCGATAATCGGCGTGACCTCCACAGACAAAGGGGTCTCGTCTGAGGGGAAGAGGTGACGTGCTTGCTGGTAGAGCTCCTCAGCCCTCTGGGGGGCGTTCGTGTGCACAAGCGCCAGTTGCTCGAGGGGACCGAGGTCGGTCACCAACTCGATCATACGCCCGATGCAGCCAGTGCGGGTTCGAACCCTCTCACTTCCCAACTCGCCGTTGTGCATCATGATCAGCGGCTTGATGCCCAGGATGGTGCTCAGCCCGTACTGGATGGCTGTGAGTCTGCCACTGCGCCTCAGGAACTCCACGGTGTTCAAGGCAGCGTACGAATGGATGCGAGGCGTCATGTTCTCCAGAAGCGATACGATGTCGCTCACGGACTGCCCTTCTCTGGCTGCCTCTGCCGCAGCGATAGCAGCGAGGCCCGTTCCCACAGTCACCTGTCCGGCGTCAAAGACGGTCACGGGGATGGACTCTGTCTGCTCTGCTGCCTTGCGAGCCACGTCACAGGTGGCGCTGAGGGTGCCAGCGATATGGATAGACACGACCTGGTCGGCTCCCTGGTCCGCCAGGTCCTCATAGACCTTGGAGAAGGCGGGCAGCCCTGGCACCGCTGTGGTGGGGAAGGTCTCACTGCGGGGCAGCATCTCGTAGAACTCCCGGCGTGACAGCTCGACGCCATCGAGGTAACTCTGGGTGCCGAAGTTGATGTAAAGAGGGATGACCTTGATCCCGTACTTCTGGAGCACATCCTGGGGTAGATCACAGGTGCTGTCGGTCACGATCTTGACGGTCATCGAAACCTCCTTTGTCTCCTGCTGGCTGCTGGCGGAAACGGACCATCCGTGATCGGCAACGAACGCGCGTTGGCCCAGGCGTCTGTAACCTCGACCGGTAGCCCGCCGGGCCCAACGCATATGCGAGCGAGAGTGAGAGAGGAACCTCGGTTGTGGTCGAAGGGCCTGGTCTCTGACCCCCGCTCTTCGACGTTTAGGGCGTGATAGACGATACTCTATGAATCAGGAAGTGCTTGGTGCCGTGGGCGATCAGGCGGTGATGGCGGTATCGTCTTCCACCTCTTCAGTGGTAGCCAGCACCGCGCGCGCGTTCCTGAGGGCGCTCTGATACGCCCTGTCTCCGCTAGCTGTGGAGCCCGCAGGCGCTTGCCGCGCCCTACTGTCCAACATCAGGCGCAGTTGGTTGTGGGCGTAGAGCACGTCTTTGGCCTCGGGGCTGAGCATGAGGAGTAGACGCGCCCACAGGCGTTTCAGCAGTTCCTCACCGTCGTCATGTGCGCGGCCTTCCTCCAAAGCGGCCGCTACGTCGTCTATCAGGTCGTCGTCGAGCAAGGAGGAGAGGAACTCCATGAGACCGTAGTCAGCCGCGGCTTGGCCCATCTTCCGCGCTTCCCTATAGCGCTGATTCGGGGGCAGCGCAGCTAGCTGGTGAACCGCTTCCGCCTCGGTGGGGCCGCACATCGCGACGACTCTCTTGACGAACTCGTCTCGCTTCATGTGGCGTGACTACTTGAGCCTTTGCTGTGGCTTTGTGACGAGCCATCTACTAGCCAGGGGCGCAGCGTGCACAACGATCACATCGTCAGCCATGGGATGAGCCTACCTTCGTATCCAGGCAGCTTGAACCTCTCCTGGATCGGTTGCAGGCCCGTGGTGTTGGGCTGCATTATAGCAATCCTGCTGTGCAAAGGCAAGCGACTCCCCTCCGCGCTGCAGGCACAGAGTATGGCGGCTCCTGGAGTGTTCTTGCGGGCTCGGCATAAGTTCGAAGCGCACTGAGGTTCTGATCCAGGCACGCGCCGTGTCGCGATGGATGACGAGAAGGAATCCGGGATCCACGAAGGCGTTGTCCCATCGTGTGATAGGCCTCGTTGGAGCCGAGTCCTTGAACAAAGCTGGATCAGACGGGCGTCCGTGTGCGGGTGGATCTGGACGACCTCCCAGCCTGAGCAACCCAGTGATGCTCGGGAAGCGGATCGATGACTGATGCTTCCTTACGGAATCGTGCGTAGTTGCCGTCTCGTTGCTCTAGCGCGAAAAGGCCGCTCTCCTGCACCAGAGCTGCCGCCTTCTTCGCCCCTCCCGCCGTGTCCTCGAGAACAGCGAGCGTAGCCCCTGCCCTGAGTATGCGATGTAATTCCCGAAGAGTACCCGGCTTGTCGGGGAACTCGTGGAAGGCATCGGCGATGAAACCTACGTCGACGCTGCTATCGGGGAGTCCCGTGTGCTTCGCATCCCCGAGGATGACCCGGAGATTCTTCAATCGATAGAGCTTGGCCCTGAGCCACAGGGCTATCACGCCAGCGGGTGAGAGATCTAGAGCGTAGACTTGCCCCTGGGGTCCGGCCATTCTGGCGGCGATCAAAGGCGACGTGCCGAAGCCGAAGCCCTCCTCCAAGACCTCCGAACCGTCCCTGACCCCGCTTCGCTCCGGCCATTTTTCCCTCCACCAGGGGGGCCGAATGAGTTCCATGATGGGGAACCATACGAAGCTAAGAGGGGAGAACAGCTAGACTGGACCAAGTGGGACTGATCGGCGCAGGATCACGGCGGAAAGTAAGTATGTGAGACCAGCTAGGCCGTGCACCAGCAGAAGCACCCCAAGGACCTTGAGCACGACGGGATGGAGTTGGATGAACTGCAGAATCTGGGTCAGTAGTTGCATTGGTTTGTAGTCAGCCTGCGCACTAGATTCCGTTTCTCCTTGGCGAAGACCTAAATCAGGCCGGTTCTCACTGGAGCGCCTGATACTGCTCGGTGGGTATGCCGGCCTGCTGGAACAGGGCGCGGATCGCTTGCATCTCTTCGTCGCTGGGTCCGGACCCCACCCCGTAGTACCCCAGCCCCACGTAGCCGCCGCGCGGTGGGTTGTCGGTGATGGTCCAGATGGCGAACTGCTGCACGCGGAAAGGCTCCTCCAGGAAGGCGGGGAGGTTGAGCAGCTTGATCAGGTCTTCAGGCACGGGGGCCGTGCTCACCGCGAAGTGGTCGCTCTCTCCTGGTGCGTCCAGTTCCATGCTCGCGCAAGCCGCAGACAGGGTGAGGGTCTGCCTGCTCCCCTGTGAGGGCAGCTCCACCGTCTGGGACCTTCTCACAACCATGTTCTGAGTACCCCCTGTCTGTGCGAGGAAGATGGTGCCGGCCTGGATGGTGATCTCTAGCGGCTGCGCACTCAGTGACTCCAGGATCAGATCGATCCTCTCCAGGCCCTGTCCTGTGATGGTCGCCTGCGCCAGTGCTTCAGCAAGAGCTTGACCGAGTTCCACCGAGGTGGCAGCAGCAGGCGGAGCTGGAGGAAGTGGGGTGGGGCTGGCAGCCGGTTGAGTTTCCCCGTAGTCCGCAAGGGACACGTTGAGAGCCAAATGGGTTGTACTGCACCAACCCTCGTGCCCGTCGGAGGTCGTGACCTCGACCCAGGTGGCCTCAGGGTTGCAGCCCTCGATGGTGAGGGTGGAATCGGCAGGGACCTGACAGACCACATCGCCCGCGACCCCGGGCTCCTCTGTGAGGGTCAAGTCGGCGCGGGCCAGGGCATCGGGGAGGTGCTGGGGGACACCTCCCGCCAGGGGGGAGCCGCTGTGAAGTGCCTCGACGGCGTCCAGTTCCGCCCCCGTAGCGGTGCCTGGCTGTACGTCCGTGATGCGGACGAAGACGACCTCCTTCAGCCCTACGTCTGCCAGATCTAAGGGCTCCGGGCACTCATCCACCATCGGATATGAATACCAGGTCTCTCCGTCGTTGCTGACCTCGACGAGGATGAAGTCATCCCGGGCGGATTCCCCGAAGACCTGTAGATCTGGTCCAGACCCATCGCGGACGACGTTGTCGCTGAAGACCAGGAGCACGCTTCCGCCCGCGCCTAGTTGGAGCATGCCTGAGCAGCACGGCTGTTCGACCAGATCGGGAGCGCCTAGCGCGGTCTGCGGGTCTGCGTATTGCTGGCTCTGACCTTGACCGGGGTTGTAAGCCACCACTCGATCGGCGAAGGGCGACCCCGGCGTGGGGGTGGGGCCGGGTGCCAGGATCGTCGTCAGCGGTGCCACCATGGGCAGTTCGATGCCTCCTGGCCCGCCACCCGTGATACCCATCAGGATGACCCCCGCGCCCAGAAGTCCCAGCACAAGGAAGACGCTCCATAGGGCAGCCATGCTCCTGCGCCGATCGGAGACCACGGTGGTCACGGCAGCGAAGAGCAGAAAGGCCGCGAACGAGCCCAATGTGATGGCGATCTGCGTCTGGAGGGACAGGGAGAGAGATACGGTCCCCTGGAGACGGTCGTAGATGATGGAGCTGCCGAGAGACAGGGCAGCAAGCAGACCGAGGGTGGCTGGGACGCTGCACAGGGCAGCCAGTACTCGCCGCAGGAGCACACGGCGAGTGGTGACCTCGACCTTGGCCTGAGGAGCGAATGTCAACAGGTCTTGTTTGAGACGATCGAAACCTCCCTCGGGCAGGTTCGATCTGTTGACCTCTGCACGGACGCGATTCCCTTGCGGCGAGCGACCGTGGAGCAGGATGCGCTTGCCCGGCTTGGGCTCTTCCAGACGTTCAAGCTTGGCGAAGACTGGCTTCTCCTGGCCGCTCTTACGATGGAAAACGACGCCTCTGGAGGGCGAGATCGCTATCTCGCGGATCCTGGTGGGACGCAGAGCGTCGACCAGGCAACTGGCAGGCACCACCAGGACGAAGAAGACTATGAGTAGGGAGAGCAGCCAGTTGAGTTCGACCCCTTGCATGGCTACTGCGGCACCCGCCGCCCATCCGCAGAGGAAGAACCATGCCAAACCCAGCAGTGCCGTAGCCACTCTTCTGAGCACGCTCTTGCCGCGCCAGGGGTATGTGTGGTCCGCTTGCTGCTGGGCTGGGGCTGTAGCCACGGGCAACTCTTGTACAGGCGCCGTCTCCAGGCCCAGCAGCTTTCTGGCGCCCTGCCTGATTTCGTTCAGGGACACGCGGTTCATGTACTCGGCCACCCCAGCTATGAGCTGTGTGTTGGAGATGGTCAAGCTTCGATCGGCCCTGACTCCTGGCAGAAGTCCCAGGAAGCGCTCCTGGGTGGCGGGCGTGTAGGGCACCTTGCGTGCGGCAATCACATGGTTCGAATGATCCACGACCAGGAAGTAGCAGTACTCTTGCGTCAGCAGGGATTCCAGCCTGCTGAGCTGGCCTTCGCTGAGGGGGTCTGATGGCCCCGTAACAGTGCCTGCTCCGACGATCCAGGTCTCCTTGAAGAAGGGCTCTTTAGGATCGTCCCAGAGAATGGGGTACACACCGTAGAGCTGGAAGGTGGCCGCCTGGAAGGCATGGATGTACAGGCTCATCTCGGTCTCTGCGGTGAGCGGGCCACGGAACTCGTCCGGAGAGGCACGTACGACCAAGGCCGCGACGGGCCCCGTGTCATCGCGGACCAAGACGCAGATGCTCTTGGCCAGTTGTTGCAGGACGAGAGGGTCCAGTAGGGAGGGGTCGCGAGACACGTCTCGCCAGAGGGGCAGATCTGTCGCCTCGTGGGTTGTGGCGGGAGGCTCCTGCTCTGTGTCTTCCTCTTGGGGCATGGGCAGCGCTCCGGGATGGCCTTTCCGCAACACCTGTGGCCCTTTCATGGTCTGGAGTTGGGCCAGGCTGACGCCCTTGAAGCCAGCTTCATCCAGGAAGGCCCAGAAGCACTCCGTTCCGGTTCCGGAGTAGCCGAACTTCATTATGGAGATGTCTGTGCCACCGGAATGCCGGGTGATGATCTCCTGGTGGCCATCAGCGAAGAGCAACTCAATCCGGGTGTTCGGGAGGCCGGAGAGGCAGCGGACTTCCGCGAGATCGCCGTGTTGAGCGATGAGCCTCCGTGCCTCGCTGCGCATGGCCTGTTCGTACGGTGTCTGGCTTGCCACCTTGGCCACCTCCTTGCTGCCCTGCCTGAGAAGCAGCCGGTGCTAGTCCTTGCCGACGTGAACAGATGTCACCCGCGTGGGACCAGCAAGGCCCGATTCTGCTGCACGTGGCGCGCTATCTGGTGCCGCGATATTCTGTCCGGGAATGCGCCTGTCTGGGCACTCCGACAAAACGACGGCGAATGGCCACCAAGAGCAAAGGCTCGCCCTTCTTGCAGGACGAGCCTCTGCGCTGCCGCGTTCCACTGATGGGGGTGCTCATCCTGCACCCGACCCACCACATATATCGCATAACACAAGACCACGTTGGTCTCTCGTGTCGGCGAAGTGGCAAGATTATACTACCGTCGCTCTCTTAGTGCAACCTGGCGTGGCAGGGGTCTCTCAGTGTTCATGACTGGACAGATGGGGACGCAAGTGATGATCGGCCCGCAGAGGGGCCTCGTAAGGGGCGACGGCAGCGCTCTCTTGGAGGAGAAGTCGGTGGGGGGCTGCTCTAGCGGCGTCAGCCAGTTCGTGATAGAATAGGCTAGCCGTTCTACACTTACCCCGGATGACCATTGGTGCCAGGTGTCCTCAGGGAGACGAGGAACCTCGATGGAGAAGCCGGCCACCATATCGGCTCACCACGGTCATGTGACCAGCGTCGCTTTCGCTCCCCATCGCCAGACTCTGGTCTCCGGCGGCATGGCCAACGAGGTGAAACTGTGGGCGGTTCCCGCCTGGGAGCTCCTGCAGATGCTCCAAGGTGGTCCGAATAGCGTCGACACCCTCTTCTTTACCTCCGGACGGACACTTCTTGGTGTGCGGAGCCGCCGACACCACGGTGAGTCGGTGGCCTGCAAGGGGGTCCTCTGGAGCTGGCTCCATGAGGCGCCGTTCGTTTGTGCCCAGCCCAGACGCTGGAAGGCATCAAGCGTGGCACGTGGAGGCGTTGCCCAATGAAGATCGGCTACAGAGAGCCTTCCCTGAAGAAGAGGTTGGCTGCAAGGACTTCTTGGAAGCGAGTTGTCCGCCATCGTATGGGGGTCAAAGCTCCGCGAGGCTACGGTTGGCTGACCAACCCGAGAAGGGCGGCCTATGATCGTGTCTACAACAGGACGACCAAAGGCTGTCTGATCGTCCCAGTGGTTCTCTTTGCCGTGGCCATCTTGGTGATAGTTCTTTCCTTCACATAGGCAACGACCAGCGGTCTCTCGTAAGAGGTGCGCAGCGAGTTCCTTTCGGAGTGACTCGCTGTCTGGGATCTGACCCAGACGTGGTGTGGGAGGACCATCGTGGTTTGGCGCGGAGTGGATGACTGGTTTGTCGCCCTGCGGCATTGACCGAGGGCGAGTTGGGGCCGATGCCCCGTGGCAAGCTGACATAGCGAAGAGGAAACGGTGCCAGATCGCGGGAGATTGGCCGCAAGCGCCGACACAACAGACAAAGAGGTGACAGAGATGGAGGATCGCAGGATGATACTACTGGAGGGCAACATCGGCGCTGGCAAGAGCACCGTGGGCAGGACCTTGAAGGAGTCGGGCCTGTTCGACTTCATCGAGGAGCCGGTTGAGGCCTGGCAAGACGGTTTCGCCTCCAATCTGCTCGATGCCTTCTATAGCGACATGGAACGTTGGGCGTTCACTTTCCAGATCACCGCCTTCGTTACGCGGGCCAAGACCTGGCAAGAGGTGCTCGCCCTCACAAGCCATAGGCGTGTGGTCCTCGAGAGATCGATTTTCACAGACCGCTACGTGTTTGCGAGCAACAGCCATCATCTCGGTGGGATGACCGACGTGGAGTGGCAGGTGTACTGTGGGCTGTGGGATTTCCTGGCCACCAACTACTGTGTGGAGCCTGACTGCATTATCTACTATCGCACACCGGCCGAGGTGTGCCTGGAACGCGTCAAAGTGCGCGCCAGGCACGAGGAGAGCGGTCTGAGTGTGGAATACCTGCGCCAGCTCGAGGCTCTGCACGATCAATGGCTACTCGAGCATCCCGATGCGGTGGTCCTCGATGGCACACGGACGTGGAGCGCCGAGGAGATCTGGGACCTGGTGGGTCCGCGCATTGGGGAGTAGCACCCTGGCAGATCGTGTGCCGGGCCATGCTTGCCATCCGTAGCTGTATGGGATAGAATCTTACCGTTGTTTTGCAGAGGTTGCGCCGTTGACAAGGCGCGCAGTCTCCGATGTGTTTGACAGTGTACACGGAACCCAGTCAAGCTGGGAAACGATGGTCGAAGGGAAGGAGGTGGTCTACCCACGGGAACAATCGTAGTCCAAACGCATTCACAGATTACTACGAAAGGGAGGAAAGTAATGAAGAGGTGGATCCTGTTTTCAATGGCCATTCTGGTGGCGCTCTCGATGGTGGTCGCGGCCTGCGGCCCCGCCGCCCCATCGCAGCCGAGCGAACCAGAGGAGGAGTGCGCGCTCAAAGTCGGCATGGTCTCCGACGTAGGCGGTATTGACGACGCCAGCTTCAACCAGAACACCTGGGAAGGCCTGGTCATGGCGGAGGAAGAGCTGGGCGTATGCTCCCAGTTCATCGAGAGCCAGGCTCAGGCGGACTACGAGAAGAACATCACGGAGTTCGCCGAGCAGGATTATGACCTGATCATCACCGTCGGTTATCTGCTGGGCGATGCCACGGCCAAAATGGCGGAGCAGTATCCGGACATCAAGTTCGGCATCGTTGACTACGCCTATGACCCCGGCATCCCCAATGTAGTGGGCATCGTCTTTGCCACCGACGGGGCGGCCTTCCTCACCGGCTACCTGGGGTCATACTGGGCCGATACTCAGGATCCGGAGGACCCACAGCTTGGCTACGTAGCTGGCATGCAGATTCCAACTGTGGAGATCTTCGTCGCCGCACACGAGGCTGCGGTGGCGTACTACAATGAGCAGCACGATGCGAATGTGCAGATCAAGGGAACGTACGTGGGCGACTTTGAGGCCCCCGACGAGGGCAAGATCCAGGGCGAGTCGCTGATTGACGAGGGTGCGGATGTCATCTACGGTATCGGCGGCAAGACCGGCAACGGCGGCATCACCGCGGCTAAAGAGCGCGGGGTGTGGGCCGTCGGCGTCGACGTGGACCAGTACAACACGTTGCCTAACGAGAAGGACATCCTGATCACGTCTACCATCAAGCGTCTGGACAACGCGGTGTTCGGCGTGGTGCAGTCAGTACTCGATGGTACCTTCGCCGGCGGCGGGGTCTACGTGGGCACGCTGGAGAACGGCGGCGTAGACATGGCCCCCTTCCACGACTTCGAGGGTCAGATTCCCGATGAGATCGTACAAGAGCTAGAGACGATCAGGGCGGGCATCATCGACGGAAGCATTGACACCGGTTGGGAAGGATAGCCTCGGCCGACGCAATGTGATCGTAGGCGGTGCTGGGTGCTCACCCGGCACCGCCTATTCTGGAAACAGCCGATTGGCGGGATCAGAGCCTCGCTTCTCTGGCGCTGATACCGCGAATCCGCTGTTACGGAATGGAGCGACAATGACGCCGGTATTGAGGGTAGACAACGCCACGAAGCGCTTCCCCGGGGTCCTGGCCAACGACCACATCAGCTTCGCCCTCAACCATGGGGAGATCCTGGCGTTCTTGGGCGAGAACGGTGCTGGCAAGAGCACCTTGATGAATATCCTCTATGGTCTCTATGCCCCCGATGAAGGCCAGATCGAGGTGCGCGGCACCAGAGTCCAGATCGACGACCCCAACGATGCCATTCGTCTCGGTATTGGCATGGTCCACCAGCACTTCCAATTGGTCCCCGTCTTCACTGTGGCCGAGAACATCGTCATGGGCACAGAGCCGACGCGGGCCTCCTTGTCCTGGCGCACCCTAGGGTTGGTGGGCGCCGCAACTGCGTTGCTTTGCTTCGTGGGAGGGATCTTTGCCCTTGACGGGCCGGTGCAGTGGCTCCTGGGAGCGGCAATCGGTGGTGGGGTAGTGGCGGGTCTCTTTGGCCTGGTTCTGCTGCTCGGCTGGCTGACCAGGCCTGGCTTCAGGGTGTACTTTCCCATCACTGCGCTAGGAAGTTGCGGACTCCTGATCGCCTTGGGCCTTTGGCGAGGGGCGCTGGGGCAGATGGGGTTGTTCGTCCTGCCGGCGATCCTCTGCTCCGCCGCCTCCTATCCCGCGCTGAGAGTGATTCTCACCGCCCTCGACCAAGGCGCCGCGGTGCAGCGCATCCGAGAGCTGTCGGAGCAGTACGGCCTGGCCGTGGACCCCGATGCGCTCGTCGAGAACATCCCTGTGGGGGTGCAACAGCGCGTGGAGATCATCAAGACCCTCTACCGGGAGGCCGAGATCCTCATCCTGGATGAGCCCACGGCGGTTCTCACGCCGCAGGAGACCGAAGAGCTGTTCGAGATCATGCGCTCCTTGACGGACCAGGGCAAGTCCATCATGTTCATCACCCACAAGCTGAAGGAGGTCATGACCATCGCTGACCGGGTGATCGTGCTGCGCGACGGCCAGCTCGTCGGTGAAAGGAAGCCTGTGGATACCTCGCCAGAGGAACTGGCCGAGATGATGGTGGGGCGGGAGGTGGAGCTCGTCGTGGAGAAAGGGCCGGCATCGCCCGGTGAAGTGGTGCTGGAGGTTCATGGTCTGACTGCCGAGGACGGACGAGGTCATGGGGTTGTGCGGGGGGTAGACTTCTTCGTGCGAACTGGCGAGATACTGGGCGTGGCTGGGGTGCAGGGCAACGGCCAGACGGAGCTAGTCGAGGTGTTGACTGGTCTGCATCCGGCCACCGGAGGCTCGGTCCGCATCCTGGGCCAAGATGTAACCAACGCACCGCCGCGGCGGATCACAGAGCTGGGCGTGGCTCACGTTCCCGAGGACCGGCAGCGGGATGGCCTGGTTCTTTCCTTTCCCATCTTCGACAATGTTGTGTTGTCCACCTACTATCTGGAGCCGTACGCCGAGGGTCCGGTGATACAATTCGAGGAGGTCTACGAATACGCCGACCGCGTGGTGAAGGAGTTCGACGTACGTACCCCCAGCATTATCCTCCCCGCCCAAACCTTGTCCGGGGGCAATCAACAGAAGCTGATTGTGGCCCGTGAGTTCTCCCGACCGATCAAGCTGATGATCGCCGCGCAACCGACACGGGGACTGGACGTAGGTTCCATTGAGTATATCCACCGCCAGATAGTGGAAAAGCGAGATAGTGGAGTAGCCGTGCTTCTGGTGTCGGTGGAGTTGGACGAGATTATGGCCCTGTCCGACCGCATCGCGGTGATGTACGAGGGCAGGATCGTAGGCACCTTGGATGCGGACAAGGTGACGCGCGAGGAGTTGGGCTTGATGATGGCCGGGGCTCGGGTCGAGGAGAAGGAGGGAGCAGCCGTTGGGTGAAGAACGCGACTCGGCTGATCTCCGTCAAAGGATAGCCGGACTGCCACTTTGGCTGCGGCTAGTGGGTGCCGCCATCCTGATAGGTGTGGCTCTGCTGCTCAGTAGGTGGTTGGTCTTGCTGCTGCTGGTAGCTTTGGGGCTGTGGCCCATCACGCTACTCGTCGGCTTGGCCGCGCTGGCGCTGTTCTCCCTACCACGAGGGGGGTGGAGTTGGATGCGTCCTTGGCTGGGCGAGCGGTTGCGCGACCTGGCGATTCCGCTGCTCTCTATTCTCACAGCCTTGGCTATCGGCGCGCTGGTGCTGATGTTCACCGATCAGGCGGTTTATCAGGCGCTGGCCGCCGGTCAGATCTTGGAGGCTCTGCGGCTCGCCTTGGGCAACGTGGCGCGGGCCTACGGAGCGCTATACGAGGGATCTTTCGGCAATCCGGGCGATATTCTGGAGGCAATCGGGCGCTCGGTGGGCGGTGAGGGGCTGGAGCCGATGCTGAAGGCGGTTCGCGGTCCGAGCGACAGCATGGTTCAGTCGGTGCCTTATATCTTTGCGGGGCTGGCGGTGGCCCTGGGCTTTCGGGCTGGCTTGTTCAACATCGGCGCTGAGGGGCAGATTGGCGTGGGCTGGATCGCGGCGGTGATTGTGGGCTTCTCCTTCACAGGCCTACCCATGATTATCCACCTGCCACTGGCGATCCTAGTAGGGTCGATAGCAGGCGGTTTGTGGTCGGCCATCGCGGGCTTTCTCAGAGCACGAACGGGCGCCCATGAGGTCATCACCACCATCATGCTCAACTACATCTCCTTCCGCCTTAGCGAGTGGCTGTTGTGCGGGCCGCTCGAGCACATCCAGGGGACCTGCCGTACTCAAGAGATCGCTCCCAGCGCCTACCTGCCGCGCTTCCTCGATCATCCGGCTACGGTGCACTGGGGCTTCCCGCTGGCCTTGGCGGCCGCGGCTGCAACCGGCTGGTTTCTGTTCAAGACCACATGGGGCTATGAGTTGCGAACGGTTGGGGCGAACCCGGATGCAGCTCGCTACGGCGGCATGAGCGTACCCAAGACGTATGTGCTGGCCATGTTCCTCAGCGGTTGTCTGGCGGGTCTGGCTGGGGTGAGCCAGGGGTTGGGTATCAGCCACAATGTGGCTCTGGGCTTTCGGGCCGGCTATGGCTTTGACGCCATCGCTCTGGCGTTGTTGGGCAAGAGCCATCCTACGGGGGTGGTGGCAGCCTCCATCATTTTCGGAGTACTCCGAGCAGGTGCGGCTCGCATGCAATCGGTGGCTGGCGTCCCTACCGAGATCGTTCAGATTGTTCAGGCATTGGTGATCGTCTTCATTGCGGCGCCCGCCATTATCCGGGCTCTCTACCGCTTCCACGAACGGCGCAGAGAAGAGATCGAGGCGGAGATGGCCGTATTCTCGCGCGGTTGGGGAGCATAGCGGAGGAAGGTATGGCAGTTCAGGCGCGAACCGCCAGCGTCTCCAAGGAGGGTGGCCTCAACTGGAGGAACATACTTGGCACCGTGGTGATGCTGGTTGTGGGCGGCGGCATCCTGCTGTTGGGGGCCGCTGGCACACAGCCGGGCGACCAGGCCACCTTCACCGATCAGATGCTGGGCACGCTTTTCTCCTTGTCTGCCCAACCAACGCTGTACGCGATAGGTGTGCTCTGCCTCTTTGCGGCTGGGCTACGCCTGTATCCGGGTCTCACGGCCCTACGTACGTGGCTCACCCTCGCTCTCGCCGCTCTGGCAGTCTGTGCCTTCCTGGTGTGGATGACGAGTGGCACCAGCCTGAACCTGCCGGGGATGCTCCAGGCTACTCTGCTCGCAGCCACTCCCCTGACCCTGGGAGCCATGTGCGGTCTCCTCTGCGAGCGGTCGGGTATCATCAACATCGCCATCGAGGGCATGATGCTTTTTGGCGCTTTCGCGGGCGTGGCTTTTGCGGCCCTGTTCAACAACCTATGGATGGGGCTGATCGCGGCTACCCTCATCGGGGGGCTGATGGGAGCAGTCCACGCTGTGCTTTCCATCAAGTACAAAGTCGACCAGATCGTCGCCGGCACCGTGATCAACATCCTGGCGGTGGGCGCCACCCGCTTCCTCAACCTTCGCCTGCTGGAGCCCGCTGGCCTCAGCACTCCAGGTCACTTCGACACCACGCCCATCCCGCTATTGGCGGATATTCCCATCGTGGGACAGATCCTCTTCAACCACCAGCCCACAACGTACATCATGCTAGTTCTCTTGGTGCTTGTCAACTACGTTGTCTTCTTCACTCCTTGGGGGTTGCGAATGCGTGCCTGCGGCGAACACCCGCGCGCGGCGGACACGGTCGGCGTCAACGTCAACCGCATGCGCTACATAAGCGTGATCATCGGGGGGCTCATCGCTGGCATCGGCGGAGCCTACTTCTCGCTGGGCCAGGTGGGAACCTTCGAGGATGGTATGACGCGGGGGCTAGGGTTTGTGGCACTGGCGGCGATGATCTTCGGCAACTGGAACCCCGTCGGCGGGTTTGCGGCAGCTCTGCTCTTTGGTTTCGCCAATGCGTTGCAGGTCAAGATGCAGATCATCGAGCCGGTATTGCCCTTCATCAATGTGCCCTTGCCGCCCGAGTTCCTGCAAACGGCACCCTACGTGCTGACCATCATTGTCGTGGCGGGCGTAGTCGGGCGCGTGAGGCCACCGGAACAGGAGGGTCGAGTCTACGAGAAACAGTAGCTGCTTCTCGCGCCGAGGAGAGAAGAGTAGCGACAAGAACGAGGGGCACGTGACTTCGTGCCCCTCTCTTGCTTCGATGTCCTACCCGCCGGGCGCTGGCGCGCTGGCCGGCCCGGATGCGATCATTCCATGAACTCTATGAACTCAATGCTGCTGAGCATCTCTTCCAGAGTGGGGGCATAGTCTCCCCACTCGTCCACGGCGGCGACGGCCAGGAACAGGTATCCCCAGTCCTCGTACTCCACGGCGGCGACGAAGCCCTTGATCTCACTGTCGGCTCCGGAGGGAACGCCCGCCAACTCGAAGATCAGACCATCGTATTCACCGATCTTCTGCGGACCGACGTCGTTGATCTGGCCGCCTGAGTCAAACGTGAACAGCGCTGCCTCCTCTTCGAACCAGTCTTCGAGCAGGACATCTCCCATGGAGGAGCTTCTGATCATGAAGGCTGCACCGGCCTCCAGATCGCCGGTATTGATCACGTCGTCCGAGGTGGCGAACACGATCTGGTCGCTGTCTTCGTCCATAACCCAGTCCTCGGGGTACCAGATCCTTAGACCAAGGTTGTCGCTGGTGTATGTGCCCTCTGGCACGGTGAAGCACACGCTGCGCAGCATGGCGTCCAGAGTCTCTCCATACTCAGGCCAGTCCTCTTTGACGGAGATGCCCATGAATACGTACGCCAGGCGGTTGTGTTCGGCACCGGCCATGAACCCCTTCAACTCGAAAGAGGTATCCATGGGTGTGGCTTCGAGGCTGGTGATCACTCCGCGGTCATCGCCGATGGAGATGGGTTCGAGTTCGGTGGTCACCACATCTTCCAGGTAACTCTCATCCAGAAGTTGCTGGATCGCTTCCTTGATCGACTGTCCTTCTTCGAATTCCGCGACGAAGACGGCGAAAGCGGCGCCCGTCTCCCAGTCGTCGTCCCACAGCGAGGCAGAGCTGGCAAAGGCGACCGCGTCCGACATCTCTTCCTGGATCCAGGTCTCGGGGTACCAGAGGGAGATGCCGAGGACGTCACTGGAGTAGTTGGGCTCCTTCACCTCCGTTGTGGGGGTGGGTGGTATCGTGGTCGGCGTGGGGACTGGCGTCGGCTCTGACGATGGCGCCGTGGCCGTGGGCTCCGGGCTGGGGCCCGTGCCGGAGCAGGCCAGGATGGAGGAGGATAGCAGCACGACGACCGCCACAAAGAGTGCCATTCGATAATGTTTCATTCTTTCCTTCCTTTCATGGAGTGTTCGGTGATTCTGCCATGGCTGCAGTGGAAAGGCAAATGAGGGTAGGAGCGGGTCCCCATTGCACAGAGACACGGACATCCGAGGTGCAACCGCTGGGGCGCAGATGGGGGCCATCTGTCGTCAACCGCCCTTGACATGACGGCGCAGATGTGCTACACTGATGGCGGGGCCAATGGGTTCGAGGCTTGTGCTCACTGTAGTTGTAGCGGCCTGAGCGCCAACGGCACGGCGATGACAGCAGTGGTTGGTACGAGCTACGGAGAGGAGAGATGAGCCGACGGGAGAAGGCAGAGCGACTGCTCTTGATCTGCGCATTCGGGGTCATCGTAGTCGCGCTGGCTACCTACGGGCTCGGCTCCCAGCCTGACGTGCTGGTGAGGGTGTTTGGAGCCGTCGGACTGGCTACCGTGTGGGTGGTCTGTCTGCTCGTGTTTCTTGGCATGGCTTTGTCTGGTCCGGTGTCTCCGTGGCGGCGCAGTCTGGCTGCCTTGGGAGTGTTGGTCATCTCAGCGCTGGCCTTCTGGGTGGGGCTGCCAGCCTGGGTTGAGGTTTGGGACCGTCTCGGCGGTCGCAACGATCTTCCCCGCTACAGTCTCACGGGCGCCGACTACTTTGCCTTCGCCGAGGATCACTACCAGCGGGGTCAGTATTACGAAGCTGTTAGAGACTACTCTGAGGCGATTCGTCTGGCACCCGACTGGGCCATGGCATACTACGGTCGGGCGTGTGCGTACATGCGACTTGGCGGGCGTGAAGAAGCGATTATCGACTTCGAGGAGGCCACTCGGCTAGACCCGGGCCTCGGCTGGGCCTTCTGCCGACTGGGGGATACCTATTCGGCGCTAGGCCGCTACGAGGAGGCTATCGAGGATTACAACGAGGCCATCCGTTTGGATCCGCAGTCCGCAGGACCATACGCAGGTCGGGCGGCGGCCTATTATGAGCAGGGCTGGTATGCGGGGGCTATCTCCGACTGCAACACGGCGCTGTCGCTCAGTCCGGGTTACCGGGAGGCCTATCGCACGAGGGGGTTGGCGTTGCATGCCCAAAGCGACTTCGAGGGAGCCATCGCAGACTACACCGCAGCCCTGCACATCAACCCCAGCTACCACGAGATATGGTACGATCGCGGACGTGCGTACGCCTCTCTGGGCAGGTACGAGGAGGCCGCAGCCGACTGCTCTGAGGCTATCAGGCTAAACCCCAACTACGCGCAGGCCTACTGCCAGCGCGGGTTCGTCTACCAGGAACTAGATCGAGAGGACGAGGCCCTGGAGGACTTCCAGTCGTGCCTGGCATTGGCTACAGACGACGAACGACTGATAGACGAGGCCCAGGGCTACCTGGACCAGATGCGCCAGCGGTGACGAGACCAGGGCAGAAGCTTCTCCACCCTCTGACAGCGCTTGTACTCCCCTTCCACCGCCCATAGAATCGACGTTGCTCCAGCGCGAGCGGGATAGTATCAGGTAGTCTGATCTCATGGAAAGCACCGACCAGTCGCGCGAGAATTCGTGACTCTCTCGCAGGGAGTTTCTAAGCATTGGCTGTGGAACTCTGGCGGGCGGGGCAGCGTCCTGCCTGCTGGCGACTGTCTACGCCACGCAGGTCGAGCCGCGCTGGATAGAGGTCACCAGGCTCGAGGTCAGCGTGCCCGGACTCCCGCCAGGGTTGGATGGGCTCTCCTGCGGCCATGTCGCCTGGCCAGCACCAGTGCTCGACTCCCGCGGGAGAGGACCGGCGAAGAGCGCGTGAGCGGTGAGGGCCTGTTCTCGCGAGGGTTGTGAGGATGTCGAGGATCGAGCACAATCTCTAGAGATGCTGTGTGTGGCTGGAGACCAAAATGCTGGAAAGGAGCAGACGCGTAGATGCACAGTGACGAGGTCGTGGAACACTTCACGAACCCGCGCAACGTGGGATCGATCGAGGATGCAACTTGTATAGGAAACGCAGGCAACCCGGCGGATGGAGACACGGTCCGCCTCTATCTCGAGATCGAGGACGAGAGGATCGTGGGCGCCAAGGTCAAGGTCTTTGGCTGCCCTACAGCCATCGCGGCGGCCAGTGTGCTCACGGAGTTGATCATCGGGAAGTCTGTCGACGAAGCACTGGCGTTGCGGAATGAGGACGTGTCGGAGGCTCTGGGCGGCTTGCCAGAGAGCAAGCTGCACTGTTCCGTGCTTGCAGAGGCCGTCCTCGAGGACGCCATTTCGCAGTATCGGAACAGCGGTTGACGGTCAAGACGTATCGAGCTTGGACACTCTGCTGGTAGGAGTGCTGGGCGTTTGGCTGCAGCCTTTCTGGATGTCCTCTGAAGCGGCCGCACCGCTACACCTCCGGTCTGGGCCTGACCTTCTCGTGCCGATGGGGTCCCTGCCCAGGGAATTGGAGGATGACAGCAGGGGTGGGAGGCGATGACCGAGGGACAACAGACCTTCGAAGGATACGGTTACCGCACTAGTTCGCGGTTCGGGAGCTGGACCAGGATCAAAGTGGATGGCGAAGCGGTCTCGATCTCCGGGCCGCGGGTGGGGGTACTCCCCTATCGTCTGTGGCTAGCCTCTCAGCTCCTTGTTCTGGCGCTCGTTGTTCCCGCCGTACTGGTCAGCGTCGTGGTCAGAGACTGGCGGTACTTGCTGCTCGTGCCAGCGCTGCTTGTCCTGCACTGGTACGTGGGGGTGATGGGTGCGGCCGGGCTGTGGGAGCTGGCCAACATGACGGCCATCGGATCTGGACGTCCCATTCACACCTTCCCGGTCGGCTCTGTGAAGAGGGTGAAGATCGGTCCTGGTTGGGCCAGGAAGGGTCTGTGACTCGTTATTCTGCCCTACGTCGCAGGGATCAACAAGATGGCCGAAGGACACACCGTGTCCTTCGAGGCGCCGGCCGGAGACACGGAAGGCGACGCTGTGTACGCCTTCCACATGAACACGGAAGAAGAGGCCAGTCAACTCGCCACGTTGCTCGGTAGCTAGGGAGCGCTCGGAGGGTGGGGGCGTCTCTCTGGCCGGCCTCGAATGAGGCACAACCCCTGGGTGTCCAACGGCAAGCGAAGAAGCTGAGACAGAACCACGGTCTGTATCCATACGTAGGCCCGCGACATGTCGTGGGCCTGCGCTCATACAGTGTGCGAGGGCATGAGGAGCTACAGACTCGCTGGATCGGTGCGGGCTTGACGAGGCGGCAAGTTTGACAATGACGAGCGTCTCGGTTACAATAATTACGCATAAGGCTATATTATCCGCCATACCCTCCCGTACGAGTGTCTGAACAATCTCGCTGGCATCGTAGGTTGGCGATGAGTGAAACGGTACTGGAAGGCGCTGCAATCCAATACGGTGAGTACCTGGCACTGTCCGGGCTGGCAGAGCGGACCGCGAAGAACTACGTCGCGGATCTGAGGCATTTCGCTTCGTGGCTCGATCGTGGAGGCAGGGGACCACTGCTGCGGACGACTGAGGAGGACCTTCGAGCCTACTGTCTCAACCTGGTGACGGCCAAGGCGCACCCGCCCGCGACCGTCAATCGTCGGCTGCAGGGTGTCCGCAAGTTCTTCAAGTATGCCGTTCAGGCCGGGCTCGTGGACCAGGATCCCACGCTAGGGATCAAGCTGCTGCCGCTGGCGAGGACGGAGGGAGCGAGGGGACTGGATCGCCTGGAGGTCGAGCGCTTGCTGGAGGCGGTCAGAGATCGATCCTCACGTCTTGCGAAGCGTGACTACGCCATCATCCAACTTATGCTTCAGACCGGAATCCGTGTAGGAGAACTGACCAGGCTGAGATTGGCTCACGTCGAGTTGGGCGAGGACAACGGTTCGGTGAGCGTCCCGGGAGAGGGAGCCTCCAAAGGTCGAGAGGTACCTCTGAGTAGCTCGGTACGCAAGGCCATCGAGGTCTACCTGGCTGAACGCGCGGGATCGACGAGCGAGTTCTTGTTCCTCAGTGTGAAGGGCGAGCCTCTGTCTGTGCGGTCGGTGCAGAGATTGGTCAGTACTTACGCGGAGGCGGCCGGACTGAAAAACGTATCTACTTATACGCTGCGCCAGACTTGCGGGCAGCAACTGCTTAGAGACACCGGGGACTTGCCATTGGTGGCCAGGGTTATGGGCCACAAGCGGCTGGAGACGGCCATCAAGTACATCCTGCCCGGGCAGGAGGATCTATCGGAGGTAGCTGAGAGGAGCTCCCTCAACGTCTACTAGACTGAGGGAGGCGCACAAGGAAGTCTTCTGTGCTTGCGATCGTAGACTTGCCTCGAGGGCAGGGCGATGCTGGCTCGGACACTCCGCCTCGAGGGCTTTGGGGCTGGAAATGGAACTGAGTTGTGTGGTGGGAGAGACGAAGAACGGGGTGTCGTCGTTGGTGCCTGGAGTTCGCTACGGGCTGACGGCGCAAGGTGGAAGTGGAGAAGGAACCAAGTGACACGATACAGTGCTGAGGTCACCAGCTAGAGAGGCAGGGCGAGATGGCAGAACTACGGGTGGGCGACAAGGTCTTGCACCCCGTCTACGGTGCCGGTACGCTTGTCTCCATAGAGAAGCGGGGCCGTGATGGAACTGCCTCGAGGTACTACGTCATAGAGCTGCTTCAGGGCAAGGGACGCCTGCTGACGCCTGTGGAGAAATCGGAAGAGCTGGGACTGCGAAAACCGGTGGCCAAGGCGGACCGTAGCGGACTGTCCAAGGTCTTCTCAGGGCGTCCCAGGAAGCTATCTGAGGACTATCGCAAGAGGCGTGGCGTGATCGACCAACGTCTCCGAGAAGGGAGTTTCATCGAAGTCGGCCGTGTAGTCCGCGATCTTGGGTGGGTGGAAAGCCAGGGGCGAGCGACGACAGGCGACCGTCGGATGCTCCAGAGGGCCAAGGAGCTTTTGGCGAAGGAACTGGCTGCCTCCGAGGGCATCGCCGAGGACGAGGCCATGGAGAGAATAGATGCTGCTCTCGAGCGCAGGTTGGCACCTCGGGGGGCTGGTGGCGATTGAAGTTGCCCGGTCTCTCGACTGCTGGTAATCTAGAGACGTGGAGTACGAGGACTGGAAGTGTGAGCGCCACGCAGCGACTGGCTTGGGTCGGAGAGTGGACCTGGTGATTGCGGCCGGGAAAGGGAGAGGGCTGGGGAGCGCTTGCAGAAAGGTAGCGGGTGGGTCGCTGCAGTGTCTCGGATAGTCGGGTGAATTGAATACCGTCGTGCGTTTGTGACTCGGTCACGCCTGCCCGTTAGTCAGAGGATAGCAGGTGCGCCGAGTCTTTGTGTGGGCCTCGAGACGCGGCGTGACGGCCAACGGAAGTCCAGACTCCACTGTGTGCTTGTCCCATTTGACCAGGGATGGGCTTGGAGGCTGCAAGAAGAGGTAACAGCTGGTGAGAGACCTGGGGATAGTGCAGGTAGAGGACTACGAGCAGTTCGTCGGGGCTGAGACGATCGAGCGTGTGAAGGACAAGGCCAGGGCTCTTCAAGGTCTCCGCGTAGCCCACGTCAATTCCACCTACTACGGCGGTGGCGTGGCCGAGATGCTCTCTTCCCTGACGCTGCTGATGAATGCTGTGGGCATCAACACGGAGTGGCGGGTCATCCAGGGCTCGCCTGACTTCTTCAGCGTGACCAAGAAGATGCACAACGCGCTTCAGGGCGGGGAGATCAACCTGAGCGAGCTGAAGCGCGAGATCTACGAGGGTGTCGTGTATGAGAACGCGATCAGAAACCACCTGGATCACGACAGGGTGGTGGTCCATGATCCCCAGCCTCTTCCCCTCGTCACCCACTACCAGAAGAAAGGACCGTGGATCTGGAGATGTCACGTCGATCTCACGGAGCCGAACCGGGAACTGTGGGACTACCTGGCGCCGTTTGTGGAGAAGTACGATGCGGTGATCCTTACGCTCGAAGAGTATGCTCTGGAGACCAGCGTGCCCCAGGTGTTCTTCTTGCCGGCCATCGACCCCTTCTCCATCAAGAACAGGCAGCTCAGCGAAGAAGAGAAGCAAGCGCGTCTGGACTACTATGGGATCCCCACGGACCTGCCGCTCGTGACCCAGGTCTCTCGTTTTGATCGATGGAAGGACCCCGAGGGTGTCGTGGAGGCCTTCAAACTGGCCAGGGAGCGGGTGGACGCCACCTTGGTGCTGCTAGGAGACGTGGCCACGGACGACCCGGAGGGTGAGGAAGTCTACCAGTCGTTGCTCGGCTGCCGTGAAGAACGCATCATTATCCTGGCGCGGCAGGACACGGCTCTAGTGAATGCTCTCCAGAGCAGGTCGGCCGTTGTCCTGCAGAAGTCACTCCGCGAGGGCTTCGGACTCACTGTGACCGAGGCGATGTGGAAAGGCACACCGGTGATCGGTGGCGATGTGGGCGGGATCAGGTATCAGATCGTGGACGGGGCGAATGGGTTTCTGGTGTCCACGGTGGAGCAAGCTGCGGATAGAATCGTCCAGTTGCTGACCGATGATGAATTGTGTCAAACGATGGGGCGGAGGGGCAGGGAGACGGTAAGGGAGAGGTTTCTGATGATCCGGCTCTTGGAGCAGTATCTCGATCTGCTCGGCTCATTCGAGACGATCTACAGGTTGCCATCGTTTGGGGGGTCTTGTTGATCATGGGCCGCGAGGGAGCGGGCTGCATGGCGCATGGCCTGTGCGGAGGCGGCTGTTCCGGTGGTCTGCCTTGTACAGACTTGGGGAAGAGCAGAGTAGGTGCGGTAGGGGCGGGAGTCATTATCGCTGTGCTGCCCCGACGGTGCCCGGAAGATTGAGAAGGAGGTGTGTTGGTTGAGGAAGCTTGTGACGGGTGAGCGAATCACCGCTGAGCGCCTTGGACTCAGGAACCTGCCTGGGGGCTGGAGCGGCGCTCCGCTGGAGCAACTCT
Source organism: Anaerolineae bacterium (assembly GCA_034430275.1). Classification (GTDB taxonomy): domain Bacteria; phylum Chloroflexota; class Anaerolineae; order UBA7937; family B3-Chlor; genus JAUVXJ01. The sequence continues at coordinate 23,598 of DAOUEW010000410.1, forward strand.
TGGCTAGCGCCGCGAAGATCATCGAGCAGGGCGAGACGACTGGTGGCACGAGGGATCCGCGTCTGGAGGCGGCCCTCAAGCTGCTGGAGTACAAGGAACGTTTGGACGCGGGGGACAAGAAGGCGCGCCGATCATAAGCCAGCCTCGCACGGGGGCGCCCGGACCTGAAGGCACGTCTGCGCAGGGCGCTGTTGAGGCAGGGCCCGATAGGTTGCTCAGAGAGGACCGTGCGACTCCCGGTGCGGCGACAATAGTCAGGATAGGTGTCGCGCTCGCTTGGTGCCAGCCGTAGGTGGTGGCCCACTTGACAGCCAGCAGAGTGTTGCATATAATAGTGGCAGATAACTGTAGCTTATACGCCATGCACACTACATCGACGTGGCGGTGAAGGCTCGGTGCGGAGGCAACGAGGACGGCGATGGGGCCTGGGAACGGAAGGGAGAAGGGCGCGTGATTCCGTGGAAACGGCAGCGGTCGTGCCCGGTGATAGTGTGGCTGGCTTGGATGCGGCGACGATCCTATCTGGGGCCAGGTCGGTTTAGGATGATGTGTTGGAGGTAGCTGAGAGGCGTTCTTCAGATCCACGGTGGCTGTGGAGGAAGCCTGAGATGCTCTAGCCAGAGCGTGTGAGAGCGAGCCTGAACCAAGGCTCTGGTGCGCTGTGGACTCGGCTGCTCCGCTCGGCAACGATGCCGTGCAGGATGGGCCGAGTTTTGCTGTTCTGTGCAGGGATGAGGCAACGAGTGAAGATGAGTTGAAGACGGGAGGTGTGTGATTTGTCGGTAAGTCTGAGACCAGGTGAGTCGCAGGAAGAGTTGTTGAAGCGATGGCGCAAGGCCGTGTCTAGGTCGGGGATTCTCAAGTCGCTGCGCAGAAAACGGTGGTTTGTGTCCAAGAGCGAAAAGCGGCGGATGGCGAAGAATAGAGCGATCCGCAAGGCCAGGCGCAAGAAGAACCGCCGGCGGCCCAACGGGGGCGGTCGTCCGCGACGCTAGTCGAACCTGGCGCCGTAGAGCGCAGCATGACCTAGTAGGAGTAACTGACGATACTGTGCCCAAGATGAAGACTCACAAAACGACATCAAAGGGCTTCAAAACCACTGGCCGGGGCAAACTGAGGAGAAGGAAGGCGCGAGCGACCCACTTGCGGCGCAGGAAGAGCAAGCGGTCGAAGCGGGAGTTGCGTGAAGACGTGTCGGTTAGCCCCGCAGATGAGAAACGCGTCAGGCGCCTGTTGGGTATCAAGCGAAGCTAGCGGGTGGCTGAGGGTTACGCTCTGATCTCCTCAGACAGATAGGCAGTGTGCGAGTCATGTTGTGTACTGTGTCGCTACATGGCATACCTGAGCACTTCCCGAAGCGGCTTTCGCATCGACGCCGTATCTCAGGTGTGACTAGGTGACAGTCCCCTCGGAGTCTGGAGGCAGGGGTTTGTGGTTGGTCGGTCGCGCCAGTCAATAGCGAAGTGAGATTGGAGCCACGATTCGAGAGAGATAGGGAGTCCTATTCGATTCCTCCATGTGCAGCGTAGAGTCATGAGGCAAGCGACAGGCTGTTTCGATTCATTCCGGTGCACTGCGTGGCGCTTGCAGGGATTCGGGCTTCGCATTCGTTATCTGGGACGCGCAAGTATGGGGGTGCTTGAGCAGGAACCTGTATGGACACATGAGTCTACACGAAGAGAAACAAAGGAGGTAAAGGAATGCAGGAAGTGTTACTTAACCTATTGCAGTTGGTGCTGAACTCCATCCCCACGCTGGTTGGGGCTGTGCTCGTACTCCTCGTCGGGTGGCTGGTTGCCCTCGTCGTATCTGCCGTGGTGCGCAGGGTGCTTGGGCGAACGACCATGGACAACCGTCTGGCCGCATGGGTAAGCGGTGACGAGGCGGCCGAGGGGATAGAGGTGGAGAGATGGATAGCCAGGGGTGTGTTCTGGCTGCTCATGATCTTCGTCTTGGTGGCCTTCTTTCAAGTGCTGGGCCTCACGCTCATCACCGAGCCGCTCAACCAGTTACTGATCCAGGTATTCCAGTACGCCCCTCGTCTCATTGGAGGTGGACTGCTCTTGCTGGTGGCCTGGATTGTGGCCAGCATACTGAGATACGCCACTTCCCGGGCACTCCGGATAGCCAAAGTGGAAGAGCGTTTCGACACTTTGGCGGGTACCGAGGACGCAGAGCGCGTGCCGCTCTCCAAGACGTTGAGTGAGGCTGTGTATTGGCTCGTCCTGTTGCTTTTCCTTCCTGCGGTACTGGGCGCTCTGGCCGTAGAGGGATTGCTGGAGCCGGTACAGGGGATGATCGATGCGGTACTTGGCTTCCTGCCCAATGTGTTCGCGGCGGGACTCATTCTGGCCGTCGGTTGGCTTGCCGCCCGGATCGTGCAGCGCATAGTGGCCAGTCTACTGGTCTCTGTTGGCGTTGATCGCGTCAGTGCGCGGGTAGGTCTTGACCAGGTTCTGGGGGAGCAGCGTCTGTCTGACGTGATTGGGCTGGTGGTCTATGTGCTTGTCCTGATCCCTGTGCTGGTCGCTGCCCTCGACGCTGTGGCTCTCGACGCGATCACCGGGCCCGCCAGCAACATGCTGAACGCGATCCTGTTGTCGCTACCGAGCGTCTTTGCCGCCGTGCTGATCCTGGTGGTCGCCTACATCGTGGGGCGCCTGGTGGCCGGGCTGGTCACCAACGTATTGACAGGGCTTGGGTTCAATGCCATTCTTGCCCGTCTGGGTCTGGGCAGGGAGTCCAGCGAGGTTCAGTGGACGCCGTCGGAGATCGTCGGCTATCTCGTGCTGGTTGGGGTTATGCTCCTGGCCAGTATCGAGGCATCGCAGCTACTGGGTTTTCAGATACTGGCGACGCTCGTATCTGAGCTGACCGTCTTCCTGGGTCAAGTGGTCTTGGGGCTGGTCATTTTCGGGATCGGTCTCTATCTGGCCAATCTGGCTGCCAAGGTCATCATGGCCAGTGGTGCAGCTCAGGCTGGCCTGATGGCTCTCGCGGCACGGGTGTCCATCCTGGTGCTCGCCGGCGCGATTGGCCTATCGGAGATGGGCCTGGCCAACGAGATCATCCAACTGGCTTTTGGGCTGCTGCTGGCTGCGCTTGCGCTGGCGGTTGCTCTTGCCTTCGGACTGGGAGGACGGGACGTGGCAGCCCGCGAGATCGACGGATGGCTAGAGTCGATGAGATCCAAAGAATAGACCATATTCACATGCTGAAGCACCCCATCTGCATTGGAGATTGAGGTATGTCGAGCACGGCCAGACAGCTATGCGGATTCGACGTCAGAGCCTGCGACGGCGATGTTGGCACGGTGCATGACGTCTACTTCGAGGACGAAGATTGGTCTGTGTGCTTCGTCGTGGTCAGCGTGGGTCGTTGGCCCTTTGACCGGAGAGTGCTGGTCTCTCCGAAAGAGCTGCGCGTGCCTGACGAGGAAGAAGAGGTGCTGCCGGTTGCCTTGAGCCGGGCGCAACTGCACGAATGCCCCGAGGCCAGCACGCAGAGAACCGTGTCGTCACTGCGGAGGGAGGAGCAGAGTGCATATCACCCATGGGTTCCCGTGTGGCCATGGCGGGTGCCGTTTGGCACATGTTCGATGCCGCCTCTTGCACTCTTGCACATGGATGACGAAGCAGGCGAGGGCGAGCGAGCAGGGACGTCCCAACGTACGAACAGGGATACGGGAGGCGCACGCCTGAGGAGTATGAGTGAGATCATAGGTTACCATATCCAGGCCAAAGATGGCGAGATAGGTCATGTGGAGGACTTCCTCCTGTGCGACGAGGACTGGTTTATCAAGTACGTGCTGGTGGACACGAGGAACTGGTGGGGCGGCCGAAAGGTAGTCGTGGAGCCTCAGTGGGTTGAGGAGTTCAAGTGTCGGGAGTCCAAGGTCTACCTCAAGCTAGCGCGAGGAGGTGTGGAGGGCATTCCTCAGTACGACCCGGATCTCTACTAGTGAACGTGGTGGGTGGCGGTGATCACGGGAGCAACATCCTAGGAATTGGCGGGACTGTGCGCCACCCCGGCCAGACGCTGAGCCAGGGTGGCGACGTCGTCGGCGCATAGGTCCTGTGGTGCTGATTTGAGACAGGGAGTGGAGAGCATGGCATGTGCCGATAGAGTAGTCGAGTGCGAAGAGTGTGGCAGTGAGTTCGTTTTCCGGGTCGAAGAACAGCGACGAATGGCGGCTCAGCGCGAGGTCTCGGAGCCTGAGAGGTGTCCATCCTGTCAGCAAGGAGAGGGGAACGGACAGAGGTTCTCGGGGGTAGTGAAGTGGTTCAATCGGGCGAAGGGGTATGGTTTCATCCAGCGCGGCGATGGCGCAGGGGAGGCATTCGTTCACTACTCCGACATAGAGTATACAGGTTTCAAGGTGTTGTATGAGGGCGAGAGAGTGGAGTTCGGCATGACACACGGCCGGCGAGGCGATCGGGCGGTGGCGGTGACGGGACACGACCCGTTCGCCCCTTGAGGTGTAGCAGATGACCGTGCCTGACGAGTCCCGTATGACTGTTCGACAGCGACGTGCTCGGCTGCGGAGCATGGCCCAGCGGCTGTTCGCCGACAGACGGCTGGTGGTGGCCTCGAATCGAGGGCCGATCACTTTCGAGCGCACTTCTTCTGGCAAGGTACGTCGGCGGCGTGGGACAGGAGGGGTGGTCAGTGCTGTCAGCGCGATCAGTCGATACGTGAATCCCTTGTGGATCTGTAGTCCAATGTCGGACGTGGACCGCGAGATGGCTGAGGAGACCTCGGGACGGGTTCTGCCCGTCGCCACAGGGGAGTATACGTTCGGCCTGCGGTTCGTGATGACCGAGGAAGAAACGTATCGCCAGTACTACTCGGAGATCAGCAATCCTCTGCTGTGGTTTCTTCAACATCACATGTGGGATGTGGTGCACAACCCGACGTTCACCATCGAGACGTGGTCTGCCTGGGACAAGTATGCGGAGGTGAACCAGGCCTTTGCTGACGTGATCGTAGAGGAGGCTCAGAGCCTCGGCAAGCCAGTGATCGTTATGCTACAGGACTATCATCTCTATCTATGCCCGGGTGATCTCGCGTCGAGCTTGCCGGAACGCAGTCTGGTCTCCCAGTTCGTACACATCCCTTGGCCGGGGCCTGAATACTGGATGATCCTACCACCTGCCATCAGGGAAAGCATCCTCAGCAGTCTGTGCTGTAACACGATCCTCGGCTTCCATACCAAACGTTGGGCGCGGAACTTCCTGCGAACCTGCCAGAGTCTGCTGCCGGGCGCAGAGGTGGACTACCATTCGCAGACCGTGCGGGTAAACGGCAACCTCTTGCGAGTGCGAACCTATCCTATTTCTATAGACATTGCCGCTTTGAACAGGGTGAAGAGAACGCGTGGCACCGCCAGACATCGCAAGCATCTGCTGCCACGATTGGGAGAACGGACCATCGTCCGAGTGGATAGAGCCGAACCCAGCAAGAACATCATCCGAGGGTTCCAGGCCTTCGATCTGCTGCTCGAGGGTCACCCCGAATACGTGGGTAGGGTGCGCTTCGTAGCCTTCCTCGTTCCGTCGCGTCTCGGTATCGAAGAGTACCAGCAATACCTCGAGGAGACAGTGGTGCTGGTGCAGAGGATAAACCTCAAGTATGGGGATGCTGAGTGGCAACCCGTGAAGCTGTACGTGGGGGAGAACTATCCGCGCGCGGTGGCCGCTATGCAGCTGTACGATGTGCTCTTGGTTAACCCCATTGTGGATGGGATGAACCTGGTGGCCAAGGAGGGCCCGGTGGTGAACGAGCAGGACGGGGTTCTTGTCCTGTCTGAGGGCGCTGGCGCCAGCGAAGAGCTTGGAGAGGCGGCATTGGTGGTCTCTCCGTATGATCTGGTCGACATGGCGGAGGCTATGCATCAGGCCCTGGCTATGGGAGCGGAGGAGCGGAAGGATCGGGCTGGGGAGCTGCGTGCTCGTATCGAACAGCGCTCGGTGACCGACTGGTTGTACAGCCAACTGCTTGATCTCACTCTGCTCCCGAGTTGACACGTGCGGATGGCCTAGGTAACTTCTCTAGAGGGCGATGGAATTGGGATTGGCGCCAGTGGACCGGACTGGTGTTGGGACTGACTGAGAGGGAGGAATAACTGCATGAGCGGCGATACGAGATTCGCAGTCATTGGGGCAAGTCACGGTGGCAAGGCCATGGCTGCGCATCTGTCTCTGATGGGCTTTCCCGTCACTCTCTACAATCGGACACCGGAGAATGTGAGTCACATCAAGGAGCGAGGTGGCATCGAGCTCAGAAGCTACAAGGGCGGGCCACACGGTTTTGCCGCACTGCGGTCGGTCACCTCGGACTTGGGGGAGGCACTGGCGGAGGCTCAGGTGGTCATGGTCGTCGTGCCGTCGACTGCCCATAGGGACCTCGCACGGCGGGTCTGTCGCTACTTACGCGACGGACAGATAGTGGTGCTCAACCCGGGCCGCACCGGCGGGGCCATCGAGGTGGACAACGTACTGAGGGAGAGATCTTGCCCGGCCGATGTCACCATTGCAGAGACGCAATCCTTCATCTACAGGAGTCGTTCGACGGGGCCGGCGGAGGCACAGATCTTCCGCATCAAGGACGCGGTGCCGCTGGCAGCATTGCCCGCCAACCGGACAGAGCAAGTCTTGGGTGTCCTGCAGACCGCGTTTCCCCAATTCATAGATGGGGGCAGCGTCCTTCATACAGGGCTGGGCAACGTGTGGTCGGTGCTGCACCCGGCTCTGGCGCTCATCAATGCGGGGCGCATCGAGTCGCCCAAGGGCGAGTTTTCTTTCTACGTGGACGGCGTGACCCCAGCGGTGGGTCGTTTGCTGGGGGCCCTGGATGGCGAACGGGTGGCTGTGGCCAGAGCTCTAGGTGTTCACACACAGACCGCCATGGAATGGCTGCGAGCGGCGTACGATAGCCGGGGAGACAGCCTGCGCGAGGTCATCCTCAACAACCCGGGCTACCGAGACGTGAAGGCTCCTCGCTCATTGAACCACCGCTATCTGGTGGAGGACGTGCCCATGTGTCTGGTGCCCATAGTGGGTCTAGGGCGCCGCCATGGGGTCTCTGTGAAGGGGATCGACGGGATTGTCCGGCTGGCGTGCATTGTTCAGGGGACCGACTATCGTCGTCGGGGTCGCAGGCTGCGCAGATTAGGCATCACGCGGCTGAGTGCCAGTGAGTTGTTGCGCTACGTCAACGAAGGCGTTCTGTACGGGCAGGCTGCCTAGCGTGGACGGAGCTGGCGCAACGTGAAGCCCTTGATACAGTCGGTCAACTGGGTCGATTGCAGAAGTCCAGTGCCGTGTCCACCAGTATCCGTGCACAAGAGATCACGCTGTCTACGTCCACCCATTCCACCAATCCGTGCTTGCCTTCGCCCCTGGGTCCCAGGATCACAGATGGGATGCCCACCTGCTGCATGAGGGCTGCGTCGGTCCACATCAGGCCGGTGGCGCGCCCTGGAGCCTGGCCGAGCTCCGCTTCGCAGGCCGATTCCAGCGCTGCGAAAAGTGGGTCATCCTTTGCCTGCCAGGGAGGACGTACCATGGACAGCCGCCAATCGGCCCTCAGCTTCGGATCTTCGGTGGACAGACTCGATAGCAGCCTCTGAAGTTCGCTCTCCAGGTCCTGCTGTGTCTCACTAGGGATCAGACGCCGCTCGAACCTCAGGAGGCAGCGATCGGGGTAACTGCTCCACTCGCGGCCACCCTCGATGAGAGAAGCGTGGAGGGAGGGGTGCATGGTGTCCCCGCCGAGAGAGGACGTGAAGGACTTCTCGTCACGTAGGCGCTGCCGCAGACCTTCGAGCCCGGTCAGGACCTTGCCCATCTGAGCGATGGCGTCCACTCCTTTGGCTGGAAGACTTCCGTGGGCCGCGATCCCCTGCGTCTCAATCTCCACCCAGGCGAAGCCTCCATGAGCAACCCACAGGTCGAGGCCCGTCGGTTCCAGGATCACGCACCCATCGGCGTGAACGTCCTGCACCAGGGCCTGCGTCCCGAGGCTGGCATGTTCCTCGTCAGCCGCGCCCACCAGGAGCACATCTCCTCGCAGCGATGCGTGAGCAGCTCGGAGCGCGAGGAGTGCTGAGATGCCCGCCGCGAGGCCACCTTTGGTATCCCAGGCGCCGCGTCCGGAGAGCTTGCCATCGATGATGCGGGCAGAGAAGGGATCTTCCATGCCCTCCACCGAGACGGTGTCCAGATGTGCGTTGAGTATCAGGGACCTTCCACCTCCACTACCAGGCAGTCGTCCGATGACGTTGGGACGGCCAGGGGCGACTTCCTGAAGTCCGGTCTCGACACCCGCGTCACCCAGCACTCGAGCGACGAAAGAGGCGATCTGTGCCTCGCCCGAGCCTCCAGGCACCAGACTGGGGTTGACGGACTCGATACTGACCAACTGACGGAGGATGTCGACGGTGCCTTGCGGATCTATGGTCACTTCCACGGAGATGCCCCCTTCGTAGGGCAGGAATCACTGCCTGTTGGCGACCTTCAACAGGTCGGCTACCTTGTGAATCTCGATCAGGTTGCTTTCGTGTGCGATTTCCGTTCGTACTCCAGCGGTGAAGAGCACGTGGTCGCTCTCCTCCAGGAGTCCCTTGTCCACGAGCACCTGGCATGCGTTGAGAATGATATCATCGGTCTCCTGGTACCGCGCGTAGACCGGAGTCACTCCGAACACCAGCTCGAGCTGTCTCTTGACCATCTCGTCGCTGGCCACTGCGATGATGGGTTGCTTGGGCCTGAACCTGGCGATCATCCTGGCCGTGTAGCCTGATCTGGTCAGGGTCACGATCTTGTCCAGGGGCATGGAGTTGGCTATGACGTCGATCGATCTGCTCACGGTCTCGGAGACGTTGTAGAAGCCATTGCTGGTGATCTGCCCCTTTAGCACGCGCTCGGCCTCCAGAGCAATCTTGGTCATCATCTCCACGGCCTTCACTGGATACTTCCCGACGGCGGTCTCGCCGGAAAGCATCACGGCGTCGCTGCCGTCCAGTATGGCGTTGGCCACGTCGCTGGTCTCCGCCCGGGTTGGAGTCGGGCTGTCCACCATGGATTCCAGCATCTGCGTGGCGATGATCACGACCTTACCTCGCTGGTTGCATAGCCTGATCAGTTCTTTCTGGATGAGGGGTACCTTCTGGTACTCGATCTCCACGCCCAAGTCTCCCCTGGCCACCATCAGTGCATCGGACTCCTCGAGGATGTCGGCAGCGTTCCAGACGCCCTCCTGGTTCTCAATCTTCGCGATGATGGCCTGCTTGCCTGTGCCGACTCTCCTCCTGAGGTTGGCTACGTCACCGGCGTCTCTGGTGAAGGAGAGGGCCAGGAACTCTACGTTCTTGCGCTCGGCGTACTCTATGGCCTCCAGATCCTTCTCCGAAAGCCGCGGCACACGAAGCCTTTTCCCTGGGATGTTGACGCCCTTGTTCTTCTGGATCACCCCCTCATCGAGGACGCGCAGATGGAGCTTCCCGTCCTCCTTTCTCTCCACAATGCTGATGATGGTGCCGTCGTCTATGGTGATCTTGTCGCCTACGTCCACCTCATCGTAGAAGTCGTAGGAGAAGGCGAACTCCTCGTCCTCGAAGCCAGCCACTATCACGTCGCCCGTCTCCACTTCGCGGGGGGTGCTGGTCCTGACCCTCACCTCGGGACCCTTGAGATCGAGCATGATCGGAATCTCGCCCACTGCGCGAGCCATCTCGACGATCTGGTCGTACTGGTCGAAGTCCCCGTGCGCCGTGTTGATGCGGACGACGTCCATCCCGGCGGCGTACATACGCTTGATGGTCTCCGGGTTCATGCTGCCTGGGCCCACGGTGCAGACAACTTTCGTCTTCTTGCTGGGTCTTGCGGACACTGGTCGTCCTCCCTATAGTGAGCGGCCCGCTGAGTGCTGGGGTCGCTCGACAACTGACTGGGCGCCCTGCGAGGCAGCGCCAGGGTGGTCCTGTGCATGATTGTAGCACAAGGGGAGGAATGGGTCGAGATCGCCTGGAGCAAGAGGCCAGCGTGGACCCTACTCTCCGATCTCGTGACCTTGGTTGCCTCCCAGCCCGGTGGGCGGGGTAGGGGTGCGTGTTGGTGTCGGAACAGCGGTGGGCACGGGGGGCGGCGGGATCGGGGTCTGTGCAATGGGGACGAAAGCGAAAGTCTGGAGGAACGTGTCGAAGATAGCTTGCGCTACGCTGAGGGCTGGGAGATCGGTCACTCCGTCGGGTTGGAACGGCACGCCCCACCAGAATACGAGCCAGTACTCCCCACCATCGTGCACGACCAGCACTTGTCGATTCCGGAAGCTATCGAGTGGCGATGCCGGATAGATCACCTCCATGGCCGGCTCACCACCGACCGTGAGGCAGCATCTGGTCTCGACTTGATCGCGTGATGACGATGCCAGACTGCGCAGGTTGTACTCTGCTGTGTCTGTGATGGTCTTGCCTACAGCCGGCCAGTATCGGAAGACTGTGAGGCCATAGCGATTGCTATATGTGTCGGTCATTTGAAAGAGGACTGAGTCGCACAATCGGCTCGGATCATCGGTGCACGGTCCGTGTTCCCGCTGAGTGATCTCGGCGTCCCTGGGATAGTCAACGCAGAACCCCAGAGTGGGATTGCTGTAGCGCAACGTGCCTGGAGGGGTTTCTGACGGAACTACCGTGGCCCCGAGGAAGCAGAACGGGGTGGGGTGCGGGACGGTGAGAGCGGATCCGCAGCGGGCGACCAAGAAGGGTGTGAGCAAGACTGCGGACACTATCCACCTAAGTCTTGTCATGGTGCCGCCGTGCCGTGTGACGTGTGAGCAGATGTGCGGCCGCGACCCGTGTTGGGTTCGCCGAAGTCGTTGTCCAGAATCCTCCAGTGCCCTCCTGGGCCTGGAAGCACTCCGCTGCCACCACAGACGGAGTTGGGAAGACAGTAGCACGAAGTATGCGCCTGTGCCGTCTTGTGGCGTCAGCGCCTACGCGCCTCATCGGGGGCGTGGTGTCACCGGATAGTACCTCGGATGTGGAGGATTGTCCATTCCTGGCCCCTAGTTCACAGTACCTGGGCTGGTGGTAGAGACTACTCGGAAAGCCACCCTGGCAGAGCCAGTCTACCTGTCTCCCGCTCCCAACTGGTGATCATAGCCACCCAAGTGGCCGTAGCTGCCTCCGGACTGGAAAAGCCCACAGACGGTCGCCTTGCAGAATCGGGCCGAGGGGGCCGCTGTACTATCCAAGCAGTCGGTGCTGGACACGATCTCGGCGCCTTCGAGCCAGATCAAGGGACCAGCGAGGTAGACCGCGCTCCCCTCTCGCCGCACCTGTGCGCCGAGGGCGCTCACTTCGAAGCCCGTTGCTTGGATGCCCTCGGTGCAGATCCATCTGCCGTCGTATCGCTCTGGGCTGGAAAGGAGTTCATCCAAGGGTACGTCCTGCGTTGTGGCGCAGCCGCTGATCGAGAGTACGATAGCAAAGCCGACGACGCAGAGTATGGCCCTGATCAAAAACATGCTCCCTTCCAACCAGCTTGACAGGTTTCTCCACTTAATTGACGCCAGATGGACCCACGATGTTCCGATAGCACCCTGGAAGATCGCCGGGGCAGCAGTGGGCTTGAAGTAGGCGTGGAACTGTGCTAGCATGGAAACAGGATTGTGCCCCGCCATCATGAGCAACCCTGGTTGTGTTCCCCGGTGGAGCATAGGCTAGGTTTGGCCGATCGAGGAATTCCCCAGGAGGACGACAATGAAGTGCACATGGCTGTCCATGACTGTTCTTGTGGCTGTACTCGCTGGTGCCTGCTCTGCACCGGTGGCGCCAGTGACTTCGGTGGAGTCGCCTACAGCTACTCTGGGTACTGTGGCGACCTTCACGCCGGTCGTCGGCCCGCAGACGACACCCACACCTGGAGGCGCTGCAACGGCGTCCATCGAAGAAGGAACCCCTGCGGTGTCATCGACAGGTGTAGTCATACGTGTCGAGCCCACCTTCACGCCCTGGCCAGGGCGTGAAGCGGTTAGCATCTCGGATCTCCCCCTTGGCCAGCCGGGTCACTATGTGAACGCCGCTTTCGGCTACTGGCTGCAATACCCTCCTGAGTGGTACACGGGCTTCGGCAGCCGGCCATTGCTCGCCAGTTTCAGCAACCTGGATCCGGGCACGCACAACCGAGAGAGCATGCGAGCTGAAGGATGTCTGCTGGAGGTCACTGCGTCGGTCGATATCTACGGGATTCCCGTGCGCGACGTTGTGGCGCAATTGCCTCAGGTGTTTCCCAACGCACAGGAGTTCGAACTGGACGGTGCAGAGGCAAGCCGCGTTCCGCCCACCGAAGAGGAAGGCGTTGTCAAGGAGTTGGTGCTGGCTGTACATGAGGGCCGACTGCTGATCCTCACTTTCAGCTATGCTAGCGCCGCTGCTGGCTCGTGCCAGGCGGCGTGGGAAGCTCTCCTCGACAGTTGGAAGTGGATCACCCCTGACTTCGCCTACTACCTGAATCCAGAGTACGGTTATGGGGTCGGCTATCCCCGAAACTGGTATCGCTTCAACAAAAACGATAGGGGGTTGTCCTTCAGTAGTGTGGACCTTTCAGGGGTGCGTGATCTGCTGGAGATCATGAGGCAAGGCATGCTGGTCCAGACGGACGTTGTTCTCAATGCAGGGGGCCAGCCCTTGAAGGAGTGGGTGGCCGCTCAGGAAGGCGGCGTGGACCTCGCCAGCGACATCCCCTTGAATGAGGTGCTAGGTGTCCGCGTTCTGAAGGAGGGGCCTACGCCGGAAATCCAGGAGATGAGCGGGTACTTCCAGGGGCCACAGGGTGACATCTACGTCATCTCTTGCTCCTATCCCGCTGACCGAGAGTGGGAGTTCCGGCCGGTGGCGAACGCCGTGATCTACAGTTTCACGTTCTAGCAGGTGATATCGGGGTGGAAGTCTACGATACCACGAGGTCGGCGAGAGGACCTTGAGGATGCTTCGCCGCAGACCACGGATGGCTGACCGTCCGGTCCAGCATTCCACAGGCTCCAAGCAGAGGAGGTTCGATGGGCTCGTTGCCGTGGCCGTTGTCCGATCAGGTGTTCCGAGAACTCGCGACGGCTGGTTTGCTGGTGATCGTCGTGGCGTTCGCCGCGCGGCTGGCGACGCTGTTCCTCGACCGCGTCGTTTTGCGCCTCACTGGGAGAACCAAGACTGCTCTGGATGACCTCATCATCGAGGCTGTGCGAACACCGGTGTTCGTCCTCATCGTGCTTGTGGGCGTGCGGGCCGCCGTCGCAGAGCTGACCTTTCTTGACGACGCGTGGGCGCACGCCCTCGAGGGGTTCCTTTTCGTCGGGTTCGTCTTCGTGGGCTACGTGCTCCTCTATCGACTTGTCGGGGTGATAGTAGCCTGGTACACCAAGAACCTGACCGTCGAAGACACCATCGACACCCAGTTGGTGGTGTTCTTACGGCGAGTCGTCCAGCTTGTGCTTCTCTCGATAGCGCTGGTCATGATCCTCGATCACTTCGGTCTCGACATCAGCGCTCTGGTGGCCACGCTGGGCGTCAGTTCCCTCGCCTTCGCCTTGGCGGCCCAGGCGTTCTTGCAGGACACGATCGCCGGGTTCCTGATCATCGTGGACCATCCTTTCAGTGTGGGGGATCGGATTCAGCTTCCGCAGGCGGTGATGGGAGAATACGGCGACTGGGGGGATGTGGCGGAGATTGGCGTGCGTAGCACTCGTATCCGCTCTGTGGATGGGGTCCTGCTCACCGTGCCCAACTCCAAGTTGATCAACGATGTGGTGGTCAACTTCAGTCACAGCGAGAGCCCGAATCTTCGGGTGCGGGTACGAGTAGCTGTGGAACCAGATTTGGAGAACGTGCGGAGAGCGGTGCAGGAGATCGAGGCCATCGCGACTGAGGACCCGGACATCTCGCCCCAGCCGAGGGCGCCGGAGGTAGTGATTCGGGAGATCGAGGAGTACGACGTCCTCGTCGAGCTGCGCTTCTACGTGGACGACGCTCGAAAGATGAGACGGACGAAGTCACGCGTGGCTGAGCGTATCCTGGGGCGCTTCGAAGAGAAGGGGGTCAGACTGGCCACGCCGACGCAGGTCGTGCAACTGGTGCAGGGATCCTCTTAGGTGAGAACTGGATCACATGGCATTCAACGTTCGTAGAGTGCTCTTGGGAGATCCGCTTCCCACTGCCCATGAGGCGTATCATCGCCTGGCCAAGGTGCAGGCGTTGGCTGTCTTCTCCTCCGACGCGCTGTCGTCGGTGGCCTACGCCACCGAGGAGATATTGCTCGTGCTGGTACTGGCCGGCACGGGGGCTCTCCAACTCTCGCTACCCATCGCCCTGGCTATCGCTGGGTTGCTGGCCATTGTGGGCAGCTCGTACTACCAGACCATACACGGGTACCCATCCGGCGGTGGCGCCTATATCGTGGCCCATGACAACCTCGGCGTGTGGCCAGGGCTGATAGCTGCCGCGGCTCTCCTCATCGACTACGTATTGACGGTGGCCGTGAGCATCACGGCTGGCGTGGCGGCCATCACCTCCGCGGTCCCCTCGCTGTACGCTTGCCGCGTCGAGCTATGCTTGCTAGCCATCGCCTTCATCGCCTGGGCCAACCTGCGGGGAGTGCGCGAGTCTGGGACCCTCTTCTCCATCCCCACCTATGGGTTCGTGACCATCTTCCTTGGCCTGATCGTGGTGGGTCTCGCCAGGCTTGTGACTGGAAGCCTCGCGCCTGTCTCGGCGCCAGCGATATCAGGTGTGGAGGTCGGTGTACAGGGCCTGACCCTATTCCTCGTGCTGCGAGCGTTTGCAGCGGGCTGTACGGCTCTGACTGGTATCGAGGCCATCAGTAACGGCATCAGGGCCTTCCAGAAGCCCGAGGCTGACAATGCCGGCAAGACCCTCATCGCTATGGTAGTCCTGTTGGCGACCATGTTCCTGGGCATCACTGTGCTGACGCGATTGCTGGGTGTAGCCCCCCTCGAACACGAGACGGTCGTGTCTCAGGTGGGCAAGCAGGTCTTCGGCACAGGTCCTCTCTATCTTGCCCTGCAAGCTGGCACGGCTGCCATCCTCATCCTTGCAGCGAACACGTCCTTCGCAGACTTTCCGCGCTTGTCTTCCATCCTGGCGCGTGATAGATACCTGCCACGGCAACTGGCCAACCTGGGGGACCGGTTGGTGTTCAACAACGGCATCTTGGGCCTGGCCTTGCTGGCTTCCGCGCTGGTGGTCCTATTCGGAGGCCAGACGCACCGGCTGATCCCGCTGTACGCGGTGGGTGTCTTCCTGGCCTTCACGCTATCCCAGTCGGGTATGGTGCGGCACTGGTACAGGGAGAAGGGGCAAGGGTGGCGGTTGAAGTCCGCTGTAAACGGCATGGGTGCGATGGCGACCGGCGTGGTGCTGATCGTGATCGTAGCCAGCAAGTTGGTTCACGGCGCCTGGATCGTCATTCTGCTGGTCCCTATCTGCGTATGGGTCTTCCACACCATCAGGAGGCACTACGCTGCTGTGGCAGAGCAGTTGTCGTTGGAGGGGCTGAAGCCGGAGAAGTGGGTCGGTCTGGCTTCCCGCCGCCGGCACAAGGTGGTGGTCCCAGTGTCAGGGATACACAGAGGGACGTTGCCTGCCGTGCGTTTTGCCCGGTCGCTCTCCAAGGATGTGACAGCGGTGGTGGTGGACGTAGAGCCAGAGGTCACCGCGGCGGTTCGTGAGAAGTGGGCGGTTTGGGGACACGACGTGTCGTTGGTGGTGCTGGATTCTCCCTTCCGGTCGACGATTGGCCCGCTACTAGACTACCTGGCAGAAGTGGATGGGCGCGAACCCAACCGTGGACTGGCCGTCGTGGTGCTGCCCGAGTTTGTAACCGCTTCCTGGTGGCACGGTCTGCTGCACAATCAAAGCGCCCAATTGCTCAAGAGGGTTCTGGTATATCGCAGGGGGCACATGGCCAAGGACCGGGTGATCATCGACGTGCCCTACCACCTGCATCGCTGACATCGTCTGGCGACGGGCAAGCCTGCCTTGTGAGAGGACCGCCAGCGGGCGGATGGCCTGGCCGGTGTGCCCGAAGGCCTCCCTGTCAGAGTCCGTGGACACTCCTCTCGTTGCGAGCTTGGCTCACGCGGACTCCGCACCGTGGTCCGGTGCTTAGAAGCGTGGAACGCACCAGATCACGTCGTGCGGGCTTTGACCGTACGACAGGAGGGAAGGACGAGAAGTGGCAGATATGATCATTCCTGCGATACCACTTTGGGACATCGTGTTGCGCACGGCCGGCGTCTACGTGGTGATCCTTTTCGGACTACGGCTTGCTGGGAAGCGTGAGATCGGGCAAATGACGGTGTTCGATCTGGTGGTGCTGCTTCTGCTCGCCAATGCTGTGCAGAATGCCATGGTCGGCCCGGATACTTCCCTGGCTGGTGGGCTGCTGGCAGCTATCGTGTTGCTGGTGCTCAACGCCGTGGTGGCCCGACTGCGTCTGCGCTGGCCTGTGCTTCGGCGTGTCGTCGAAGGGTCACCGACACTCCTGGTGCTGCACGGGGAGGTGCTCACCGATCACTTGAAACGCGAGCGGTTGGACGAGGAAACCCTGGAGGCAGCCTTGCGTGAACACGGTGTGGGCGATCTGAGTGACGTTGAGATGGCTGTTCTGGAGATCGATGGCTCGATCAGCGTCGTGCCTGTCGGCGGGACGACCAAACACGTGAAGCGACCTCCGCTTAAGTACTTGCGGCATCAGTGACGTAGTCTGAGGTATGGGTCCACGGGACGCAGATGCGCGACACTTCGCTGGATCTACGTGAGTATTGGAGCCAGTCCTCGCACAAGCTCCTCGACGCACTGGAGACCTCGCCTGAGGGGCTCAGCGCGGCGGATGCGAGCAGCCGGCTGAGCCAGTACGGACTCAACGTCTTAGAGGCACGGGAGAGGGCCTCAGCACTCCGCCTGTTCTTGAGCCAGTTCAGGAGCCCCATTGTTCTCATTCTGCTCTTCGCCACCGGCGTGTCGGCCATAGTACGGGACTGGGCAGATGCGCTGATCATTCTCACTATCGTCCTGGGCAGCGCCCTGTTGAGCTTCGTGCAGGAATACAGGGCCAATGGCGCCACCGAGAAGCTGCGTGCACGGGTCACCGTCAAGGCCAGGGTCCTCCGCGACGGCCGCCCAGAGGACATTCCTGCCGAGGAGGTGGTGCCTGGCGACGTGGTGCTGCTGTCGGCAGGCAGCCTGGTGCCGGCCGATGGCGTCTTGCTGGAGGCCACGGACTTTTACGTAAACCAGGCGGTGTTGACGGGAGAGACGTTCCCGGTGGAGAAGAGAGTAGGCGCCGCCCCTGCTAGGGCTGGGTTGGCTGGGCGCACGAACTGCGTCTTCATGGGCACCAATGTGCGAAGCGGCGCTGCTAAGGTGCTGATCATGCGGACCGGTGCGGGTACCGCCTTTGGTGAGATCGCTGGACGACTCAGCCTACGCCCCCCTGAGACGGAGTTTGAACGGGGCATCCGCCGCTTTGGGTATCTGCTCAGCCAGGTCATGATGGTGCTGGTGCTGGTCGTGTTCGCTGTGAATGTCTTCTTCCACAGGCCAGTCATCGATTCGCTGCTCTTCTCCGTCGCCCTGGCGGTGGGACTGACGCCACAGCTTCTGCCAGCGATTATCAGCATCAATTTGTCGAAAGGTGCTCAAAGCATGGCCAGTCACGGCGTGATTGTGCGTCGCCTGGAAGCGATAGAGAACTTCGGCAGCATGGACGTGCTCTGCACCGACAAGACAGGGACGCTGACCGAAGGTGTCGTGCAATTGGATAACGCGTTCGACGTCCAAGGGCAGCCTTCGGAGGAGGTCTTCCGCTGCGCCTACCTCAATGCTTATTTTGAGACTGGGCTGGCCAACCCTCTGGACGAGGCCATTCTCGCCCATGGTGAGGCTGAGATGGGCGGGGTCAGCAAGCTAGATGAGGTGCCCTACGATTTCGTGCGCAAGCGGCTGACTGTGGTGGTCATGGAGAGGGAAGAACGCTTACTCATCACGAAGGGAGCACTGGACAACGTGCTTGCTGTGTGCTCGCACCTGCGTGAGGGGTGCGAGAGGGTGCCACTGGACGAGGCCTATCTCGCGAAGGTGCAGGAGCGCTATGTAGAGTGGAGCGGACAGGGCTTCCGAGTCCTGGGGATGGCGACGAAAGCGGTTTCGCCGCAACCGGCCTACACTCGCAATGACGAGCATGATCTGACCTTCGTAGGCTTCCTGCTGTTCTTCGATCGCCCGAAGCCGGGTGTGGGGCAGACGATCAGTGATCTGGCTGCTCTAGGTGTGGATCTGAAGATCATTTCTGGTGACAACAGGCTGGCTGTCCTGCACACCGCGGAGTCGGTGGAACTGGAACTCAAGGGCGTGGTCACAGGAAGTGAACTGCAAGATATGGGCGACGAGGCACTGTGGCAGGCTGTTGAGCGTGTCAACATCTTTGCCGAAGTCGATCCCAACCAGAAGGAGCGAATCATTCTGGCCCTGGGGAAGACGGGACATGTGGTTGGCTACATGGGCGACGGCATCAACGATGCTCCGGCCCTTCACGCGGCCGATGTTGGCATCTCGGTGGAAGGAGCGGTGGATGTCGCGAGGGAGGCGGCGGACTTCGTGCTCCTCAAGCAAGACCTGGCCGTACTGCACGAGGGCATCGTACAGGGCCGGAGGACCTTCGCCAACACCCTCAAGTACGTCTTCATCACCACGAGTGCCAACTTCGGCAACATGTTCAGCATGGCAGGTGCCTCGCTGTTTGTACCCTTCCTTCCCCTCTTGCCGAAGCAGATCTTGCTGACGAACTTCGTGACGGATTTCCCTGCCATGGCTATCGGGACCGACAACGTGGACCGAGAACTGGTGGATAGCCCCCAGCGCTGGAACGTGAAGTTCATTCGGAACTTCATGGTCACTTTCGGCCTGGTGAGCTCGGTGTTTGACTATCTCACCTTTGGCACGCTCTTGCTCGTCCTCCGGGCAACGACAGATCAGTTCCGTACCGGGTGGTTTCTGGAGTCCGTGGTCACAGAATTGCTGATCATGTTGGTCATTCGGACGCGCAAGCTTTTCTGGAGGAGCCGGCCTGGTAAGTACCTCCTCATGGGGACGGTAGCCGTCGGGGCAGCTACCCTCGTCCTCCCCTACACTCCTGTGGCTGGTCTTCTGGGGTTCGTACCGATTCCCCTCCCCACCCTGCTTGTCCTGGGAGGCATTACCCTGGCCTATGCGATCGCATCCGAAGTAGCCAAGCATCTGTTCTACCGCAGGGTGCAGAGTTGATGTCGTGGTCCTTGATGCGGGTGCGCTGTACGCGTGCTGCAGACCAGTTCCCGAGGTCCTGCGGTTTGAGGTCGTCGTGATCTTGACAGAGCTGTAGAATCGCGATACAACCAGTATGTAGGGATGCAGGGGCAAGGTCGCGCCGTCTACTCAGATACTTCAAGGCGGTGGCACCAAGTGCGGAGGTTGGCGCGTGCATGGGAATTGCGCCGCGTCAGCCGCGTCTTCCCGACATCACCAGTGTCCACTGGTTTCGACCGGACCGCCAATATGCTCTCTGGAAGGGCGCTCGGAGGTGACCGACAGGTGGAAGTCCGTCGGCCCTGGCAACTCCGCTGGTTCACTGTCCGCGAGGCAGGACCTTCAGTGCCATGCCAGCACGGTTCCCCAAGGTTACCGCAACGGTGATCCTGGATCGCCGGCACCGTATCTCTGCGCAGTCCGTGTTCCCGTGAGGAGGTGACACATGTTCAAGAAGGAGAACAGCGCCAGCGTCAATTTCATGCTGTCGGCTACCGCCTGGATCGTGTTTGGCGTCTTCATGGGGCTAATCCTGGCCCTTGAATTTGTGTTCCCAGATCTGTTTCGAGGCGTGCCGTGGCTGGTCTTCAGCCGTCTGCGCCAGGCGCACACCAATACGGTGCTCTTCGCTTTCCTGTCTGGCGGGATGATGGGCCTGTGGCTCTACATCGTCCCCAGGCTGACGGCCCGGAGACTGTGGAGTGAGAGGCTTGGCAACATCACCATGATCCTTTGGAACGTGGCGGTGTTCATAGGGATCGTCGGGCTGCTTAACGCGCACACGCAGAGCAGGGAATACGCGGAGTTCGTGTGGGCGGTTGACGTGGCTGTGATGTTGGTCTTGATCCTCAACTTGATCAACCTCTACATGACTATCGCCCATCGCGTGGAGTCGAAGCTATACGTTTCTATCTGGTACATCAGCGGTACCCTCATCTGGATGCCACTGTTGTATTTCATCGGCAACGTGATGTGGAACCCGCCCACGGGCGCGCTCACCGGCATCAACGACACGATCTTCAACTGGTTCTATGGTCATAACGTGCTGGGACTGTGGTTCACGACCGGGTTGCTGCCGGTCATCTACTACGTAGTGCCCAGAGAGACGCGCACGCCGCTGTACAGCCACTTACTATCGCTGATCGGCTTCTGGGGCATCATCTTCTTCTATACTGGCGTGGGTGCCCACCACCTGTTATGGGCTCCTGTGCCCTACTGGCTGAAGACGATCGCGGTGGCCGAGAGCATCGGCATGGTGCTGCCCGTAGTGGCCTTCATGATGAATATCCTGCTGACGATGCGCGGCAATTGGAACCGCTTCATGGCCAGCATCCCTCTTCGTTTCGTGGTCACGGGGTGGTTGGCTTACGTGCTGGTCTCCTATCAGGGTTCGCACGAGGCGCTTCGTGGTATCAACCTGCTGACGCACTTCACACAGTACGTGCCTGGTCATGCCCACCTGGCCCTGCTGTTCTTCGGTGCCTCGGTGGTGATAGGCGGAATGTACTACGTGGTCCCGCGCGTCTACGACTGCCGTATCTACAGCCGCACTCTGGCCAACGTGCAGTACAGCCTGTATTGCATCGGCTTCCTCTTCTTTTTCTCGGGCTTCATTCTGTCCGGACTGGTGCAGGGCACAAACTGGCTCCATCAGGGATTGCCGGTGTGGAGCGTGTTACCAGGATTGCGACCCTACATGGCGCTGCGGGCCTCCGGTGGAATTCTGCTGGTGCTGAGCTTCGTGTTGTTCGCTGTCAATGCCTTTGCCACGGTGTGGCGACGCCATCCTACAGGTGGACCTGCTATTCTAGAACAGAGGCCAGGTTCTCAAACGCCGGCTAGGGGAGAGGAGGTGCGGCCATGAGAATGACCCCGTCGATAATAATCATCGGAGGCGTGGTCGTCTTCTTCGCCGTTTTCGCCGTTGCAGTGTTCCTTCCGGCTGTGGTGTGGAATCCGCCACAGACCACTATTGCACACCCTTATACACCGGAACAGGAGCGAGGTCGGCAGTTGTTCTATTCCAACGGCTGCAACTATTGCCACACCCAATATGTGCGCGCCGAGGACACAGGGATGGGGCCGGTTTCGCAGGGGGGCGATTATGTCTTTGACAACCCCGTGATCCTGGGCTCCGAGCGCACCGGCCCTGATCTCTCCTACCTAGGGCGCAAACGTTCTGAGGCGTGGGAGATCGGGCATCTGAAGGATCCGCGCCAATTCTCACCTCTCTCCATCATGCCCAGCTTCGAGTTTCTCTCCGATGGGGATTTGAGCGCGATCGCGGTTTACCTGTTTGCCCTGGGTGATCGAGTAGCGCAGGAACGGATGATACTTCCCCCCGAGTCATATGCCGGTCTGACGGATCCTATACCGTATCCGACGATCACGCTGACCCCGGAAGACCAAGGCTGGGCAACCTGGGAGTCAGCGGCCTTGCAGCAGGGGAAGGAACTGTACACCGACTACTGCCTGACCTGCCACGGCTGCGCCGGAGATGGTCTCGGCAGCTATGCCGGCACGATGGTCGTGACCCCTGCGGACTTCAAGCAGGAGCCTTTCCGCAGCATGCCGGACGACCAGTGGTTCTGGCACGTCTCGGAAGGAGTGCAGGGAACTCTCATGCCTACCTGGAAGGCCAGCCTCACCGAGGACGAGCGTTGGGAGGTGATCCGCTACGTCCAGCAGATCTTTGCCCGGCCGGTGATGCGCGACCCGGCCGAGGGAGACCCGCCTGCGGAATACGCAAGCCAAACCGATCCCGTACCGTTGACTGTAGACACGCTGGATGACGGTAAGCGCATCTTCAGTCGCGAGTGCATGATCTGCCATGGCGATGCCGGGCGCGGCCATGGTCCGTATGCGGAGGGACTGCAGCCCTCGCCGCCAGACTTTGGCGATGGCAGTTACGGCACACTTCAAAACCCCAGCTACACCGACGGCGACTACTTCTGGCGGATCAGTGAGGGCTTGCCCTGGAGCGCCATGCCGCCCTGGAAGCTCCAGTACTCGGAGGAAGATCGGTGGAGACTGGTCCAGTATATCCGGGTCAACTTCACCCAGACCCAAGAGCGCCCTGTGATGACAGAACTGCAGGTTGCCTACCCAGAGGTCTACCTGGGCCAGATCATACCCCAAGACGCTTCCTTCGAGGAGGGTAAGCGTGTGTATCTGACGACTTGCGCCCACTGCCATGGCCTGGACGGTCTGGGTGGTGGCGTGGACGGCCAATACCTGGACGTGCAGCCAGCCAACTTGACCGATCCGAACCTGAAAGGGATGTCGGAAGGAGAGTTATTCACCAGGGTGACGTTTGGTGTCCCAAACTCGGCCATGCCGACCTGGGGCGAGTTCCTGCCCGAGAGCACACGCTGGAACGCCATCAAGTACGTGGGCGATGCGTTCATATTGGGAGGCGACTCGACGTGGGTATCCTACGGAGACGCCCAGGTGGCGGCCAACTTCGTCACGCTGAGCAGTGACAACTGGATCGGAGAAGGTCACGTCATCTCGGCCACGCATGGCATCGATTTATACGACAGCTACTGTGCTATGTGCCATGGCCAGAACGGTCTGGGCAGCCCAGCCAAGGGCCCCGCTCTCGACCGGGCCAACATGGGAGAGGCATATATCTTGTGGCGGATATGGGAGGGAGTACCTGGCAGCACGATGTACCCGTTCCAATGGGTGCTTTCCGAGCCCGACATCTGGGACATCACTGCCTACGTTGAAAGCCTTGGCAGCCAGCAGGGAGGTGGACCATGATGCCTTTGGGGCTATGGGTCGTAGTAGGATGGATGCTTTTTGTCGCGCTTACCGGGGTGGCGTTCTTCGTCTGGGGCTGGAGAGGAGGGCAATTCCGCGACATCGAAGAAGCGAAATACAGCATGTTGGAGGATAGGGAGCCGGAATCCTGGCCCGGCCAGGAAGGAGGCCAAGAGTGACGGAAAATGTCCTGCAAGTCGGGCAAGAGATACTGTGGATTGTGGGCGGTGCAGCTATCCTCATTCTCTTCGCCGTGACTGTTGCGCTGCCACATCGCTCCGGAGTCTTGCCGGGCAGCAGTGGCCATCGGGAGGATGCAGATGAGGCTGGGCATGAGGTCATCCGAGCTGACGGCTACATAGATAGCTTCGGCGGAGAGATCGAAGAGGCCGGCGGCGGCTTGCCACTAGTGGTCCTACTCGCAATCCCCGGCGTCCTACTCTGGTGGTTGGTCTACTTGATCGTGAACTGGACACCGCGGTAGAGGGAGGGACTATGGCATACATCTATCAAGTCAGTTTTAACATCCGGCCCGACCAGATGAGCGAACTGCAAATAGGCAACTCTCTCGAACGAGTGCTGGGCTATTTGCGCACTTTGCTGCCTAGTGAGCCCGGCTACACCACCTCGCGGGCTTTTTACTCCCTGGACGTGCCGGACCGCACCCACCTCATCTTTCAGAGTATCTGGGAGGCGTGGGATGATCTGGAAGCCCACCGCGGCTCGTCGCTGGCCGAGAACAAGGTTCTCACCGAATTTCAACCTCACGTGACGCTGGAAGACCTGGACGTCCACGTCTACGAAGAGGTAGCCTGAGGAAGAAAGCAGGCTAGTATGAGCCCGACTATAGATCTGATTGTCAGAGCAGCAATAATCGTGACACTCACGAATCTAATAGAATATGTACATCTAAAGCAGAATCCAGATCATCTGACCATACCGTTTGTTCTTCTGGTGAGCCTTGTGACAGTAGTACCGATCTGGATAAGTATCTGGTTCGTGCTGCGAAAACAAGAAGATTGAGGGATTGGCACTACGCAGCCAAAGTGCAACGCACTTGTTGTCTCTGTCCCTTGTTGTGCCTGGCTGGCTGTCTGGCCCTGTCCGGCTGTGGGGGGACGCCCGTGCCCACGCAACTGACCCAAACTGTGGGCACGTTGACGGCGACCCTGGCGATCCACCCCTACCCGCCGGTGCCCATGCAAGACACCAGGCTGGAATTGGCGCTGCAAGACGCAGGACAACCGGTCTCTGGCGCGACGGTGCGCTTGACCATGA
>DAOUEW010000411.1:0-2258 GCA_034430275.1 Anaerolineae bacterium
CGGGCTTGCTGGACTTCGCTGTCCCCCTCTGACCGATCGAGCAGGTCCACCAGGGTGCGGTAGCGGGTCCAGGGTCTGCCAGATTCGGCCAGCCATTGCATAGTTTCCCTATTCATCGAGTAGCTTCGGTCAGGCCGTACTTCTGCTCAAACTGCTGGATCCACGAATGCCGGCCGGTGTCTTTGATGGCATTGATCAGTTGCTGCATTGAGATGTCGGCTAAGCGGTCCCGAAGGGACTGGGGAACGAACGAAAGGAGAAGCGGCACCAAGCCCCTCTCGCCTTCAGGTCCATGTGCATGAAACGCGGGATTCCGCTCGTCCGTGACGAGCACAAAGTAGCCGCCCTTCTCAAGAGCGAAGAGGACCTCTCGGAAGAACTGGTACTGATTGGAGAGCGTGCAGGTGCTGTCTTTGAACATCGGACCGCACAGGAACCCGTGTTTCTCGAGCAACTCCCAGTAGGTACGGCCGAGGTGGTGGAGATAACAGAGGGAGAAGTCTCTGGCGGGATTCCGGGCATCGCAGTCACCTTTTTCGAAGACTGAGCACCCGCCAAACCCCCGCTCCACCAGCTTGCTTTCCATGAAAATACGAGGCATGTCGTCCCCTTCGATCACGAAGTCCAGGGATGTTGGCTGGCCGGTGTCCTCCTTGAAAACCTCCCGGTCATCGTATTCGAACGATGCAGTCACCGCGCCCTCAGGCCAGGGAATACCGGACTTAGCGAGCACACCCTCTATTGCGACAAGGTCGTCACGCAGCACCAGCGGCCCCATCAGGTTGAACATCATCGCCTGGCTGCTGAGCCCGTGATGGATGAACCTATGGAGCGGGAAGGGCTTTCCCTGGCTCTTGTGGGCTTCCCGCTCATCGCGGATGTACTGTGCCACTTCCGGAAGAATGATGTTCTTCGTCCAGTCTTTCCACGCAGCTAGGATGTAGGGCGTACGCTCGTTGACGGGGAACTCCTGGGCCTGGAACCAAGTCGCAGCTGCCGCTCGCAGCGCTTTCTCGAAACGGGCGTGTCGTGGATAGGGCCACGTACCAGCTCTTTCCCTGCTAGTCGTCATCTTGTCTTCTCCTCCTCCGGGATCTTCATCAAGACGAGTCGTGGGTCCCGGGCTAGCGCGCCGATGTCTCTTCACACTAGCGATGATCTGCCATCTCCGCGCAGCTCCTGGCGGTTCACACGTCGCGGTCGTTGGCTCGCTCCATGTCCACGCCTCTCCATCGCAGGCCGTGCCTGGCTGCCAAACGGCGCGATCTCTCCATCAGCGCCGCGTGATAGGGCTTGCGGTTGGTGTGCAGCGCTCGATACCTATCCACCAGGTCGGGGTAGTGCGCACGAAGTACCTTCTTCACGCGTCCCCACGCTGCCCCCCGCAGGTTCAGGCTGTCCACCAGCACGTACCCTATCCCAGCCTGTTCCAGTTCTCTGAACAGGGCGTCCATCTGCTCCTCCCCATCGGAGAGAAGCGGCAGCAGTGGGCCGCAGAAGGCCCAGGTGGAGATGCCAGCCTCGCCCAGCAGATGGAGTGCCTCCAGACGTTCCTGGATGGGCGAGGCCCTAGGCTCAAAGATGCTCCGTACTCCGTCGTCCAGCGTGGTGATGGTGAAGGCCACCTCCACTGCCTTGAGCCTCTTCAGAAGGTCGAGGTCGCGCAAGACCAGAGCTGACTTGGTCAGGATGCAAATGGGGATATCGTAGTTCAGAAGCACCTCCAGGCAGGTGCGCGTGACACCGTAGTCTCGCTCGAGGGGCTGGTAGGCGTCTGTGACCGTGCCCAGGTTGACGTCGGCGGGTCTGATGCGCTTGAGCTGTCTGGCGAGCACCCTGGGAGCGTTGACCCTGACATCGACGAACGTGCCCCACTCCTCCTCGTGGCCGGTGAACCGTTTCATGAACGTGGCGTAGCAGTAGACGCAGCCGTGCTCGCAGCCCACGTAGGGGTTGATGGCGTAGTCAACAGACGGGATACCGCTTCTGGTGAGAATGGACTTGCACTCCACTTCTCTCACGATCGGGCCTGTCGTCGTTTCTGGGGACGCGTGGCCAAATGCAGGTTCTCTGCCAACCGTCTCCGGTGGTGTCTTGCTCATACGCTGCCGCTGCCTTGCCTGCTCCGTCCCTGGCTAGTGCGTGGAGCTGATGCGGTTTCCATATTCTAGTCAAACCAGGCACAAAAGTCAGGGAGTGAGGAACTGAAAGCGCCAGGCCATCGCCCCCGACTTGGCTTGTGGATGCCGTATGCGCTA
>DAOUEW010000412.1:0-2263 GCA_034430275.1 Anaerolineae bacterium
GGCAGGATGAGCTGATCTTCGATGGGGGCAGTGCGGTCTTCGACGAGCGCGGGCAGTTGGTGGCTCGTGCTGTCCAGTTCAAGGAGGACCTGCTGGTGGCCGATCTGAGTCCCCAGAGGATCTTCCGGCAGCGTCTCCACGACCCCAGGAGGCGCAAGGAGCGACTGGGTGATCTGCACACGGTAGAGTGCGTCGATCTGGAGGGCGCTGCAAGTGGTGGTCCCAAACCATCCTTCGAATGCCGGATCGAGCCCAGGCTACATGACGAGGAGGAGGTCTACCAGGCCCTCGTGCTGGGCACCAGGGACTACGTGCGCAAGAACGGCTTCCAGCAGGTAGTGATCGGGCTCTCTGGAGGCATAGACTCCACCATCACGGCGACCATCGCGGTCGATGCCCTGGGCCCGGAGAACGTCACCGGGGTGGCTATGCCCTCTCGCTACTCCTCGGAGGAGAGTCTGGAGGATGCCCAGGAGCTGACGGCCAACCTGGGCATGGCCCTTAGAATGGTGCCCATCGACGGGACCTTCCAGGCCTATCTGGACATGCTGGAGGAGGAGTTCGCGGGCACGGAGCCGGACGTGACCGAGGAGAACATCCAGGCGCGCATCCGGGGCAACGTACTCATGGCCCTCTCGAACAAGGTCGGCTGGCTGGTCTTGACCACGGGCAACAAGAGCGAGCTCGCCACCGGATATTGCACTCTGTACGGCGACATGGCCGGTGGGTTCGCGGTGATCAAGGACGTGCCCAAGGGGTTGGTCTACGACCTGGCGCGCTATCGCAACCGATTGGGTGAGGTCATTCCCCACCGGGTGCTGGAGAAACCGCCCTCGGCTGAGCTGAGACCGGACCAGCGGGATGAGGACAGTTTGGGGCCATACGCCGTGCTGGACCCCATTCTCCACGCCTACGTGGAAGAGGATCGTGGCGTGGACGAGATCGTGGCTCTGGGCTTCGACGAGGAGACGGTGCGGCGGGTGATCCGGATGGTGGACCGGGCGGAGTACAAGCGGCGGCAAGCCCCGCCGGGGATCAAGATCACGCCCCGAGCCTTTGGCAAGGATCGGCGGCTGCCCATCACCAACTGGTATCAGCGGTGAAAACGGAGCCGGGCCTGCCGCTCCTCATGGCAGGGCAGGGTGAAGCGCAGACTCGTGGGACTGTGTGGAGGCGCGGGCCGCTCCACACTGGGCTTGGCACAGGTGCATCAGAGGGATGACACGGTTGCCACGTCTGGCTCTCATCCTGCTGGCTCTTCTGGCGTGTTGCCTGCTGTTTGGCGTGCTCTTGCTGTCACTACCCCAGCCGCGGGACACAGTGCCCGTGGAGGAGCTCGCAGAGCCGGATAGCCTCTTCCTGGACGTGGACGGCTTGAAGGTGCACTACAAGGTCGTGGGCCAGGGCGACCCTACGCTGGTGCTGCTGCACGGCTTCGCGGCGAGTGTCTTCTCCTGGCGCAAGGTGATGGATCCGTTGGGAGAAGCGGGCACCGTGATCGCCTTCGACCGGCCCGCGTTTGGCCTCACCGAGCGCCCCATGCCCGGCGAGTGGAAAGACGAGAACCCCTCCAGCCTGGAGGCCCAGGCCGACCTCACGGTACGCCTGATGGATGAACTGGGCGTGGAGAAGGCGGTGCTGGTGGGCCATTCGGCAGGAGGGACCATCGCCTTGCTCACCACTCTGCGGCATCCGGAGCGGGTAGAAGCTCTCGTACTCGAGGACGCCGCTGTCTACGAACCCAGCAGTACCCCGGACTGGATACGACCTCTACTGCGTTCACCCCAGATGGCTCGGCTGGGGCCTTTTCTAGTGCGTACCATAACCCTGTGGGGCGAAGCCGCTATTCGCATGGCCTGGGATGATCCGGACAAGATCACCGTCGAGCTGGTGTCTGGCTACAAGAAACCGCTCCAGGCGGAGAACTGGGATCGCGCGCTGTGGGAGTTGGTGCTCGCTAGCCATCCCTTGAGCCTGGAGGACCGGCTGAACGAGGTTTCGGCGCCGGTGCTGGTGATCACAGGGGAGAATGACCGTTTCGTGCCCGCGCGGAGCAGCGAGCGTCTCGCGTCCGAATTACCAGAGGCGGAGCTGGTCACGCTCGCCGGCTGTGGACACGTCCCTCACGAGGAGTGCGCCGCTGTGTTCCTGGGGGCAGTCACCGAGTTCCTGACACGGTCTGGGCGGTGATATAGAGAATCCAACCGCGCGAGTCCTCACTGAGGATGCCATCTGGCATACTCCCCATGTCACCGGGCCTGAT
>DAOUEW010000413.1:0-4541 GCA_034430275.1 Anaerolineae bacterium
TAAGTTTGCCGCCTCCGGCAAGAAGACGAAGAAGAAGGACCTCGGACGGATGCTGATGATCTACGGCTACGTATACGTCGCCTCGGTGGCGATGGGCGCGAACAAGAACCAGTGCCTGAAAGCGTTCTTAGAGGCGGAAAGCTACCCCGGCCCGAGCGTGATCATCGCCTACGCACCGTGCATCAACCAGGGATTGAAGAAGGGCATGGGCAAGTCACAGGAAGAGGAGAAGCTCGCCGTCGAGGCTGGCTACTGGCCGCTCTACCGCTTCGACCCACGCCGGATCGCGGCCGGCGAGAACCCGTTCCAGCTCGACGCCAAAGAGCCGACCGGCGACTTCCACGAATTCCTGATGGGGGAGGTGCGCTACTCCAGCCTCCATCAGTCCTTCCCTGAGGAAGCCAAGAAACTCCACGCGAAGCTCGAGGACGAATATGCTGAGAGGTACGAGACATACAAGAAACTGGCTGAACAGTAGCCACGTTCAGCTTCGCAGCAGATTCAAGGGGCCATCTCACGATGGCCCCTTGAATCTGGGAAGACATTGGCTAACCGTCAAGACTATCTTTGGTCACCCACACGAGAATGGTGCACCAGTCGTCCCCATTCTCGCCCCTCCTTCCCGTCCTACGGGAAGGAGGCAAGCTTCCCGGAGGAGGCAGCAGCTCGAAGAGCAGCAGGATTCTCAGCTGAACATGAGTGGAGCTCGAGAAGCGAGGCCGTCACTCGGTGGCCTCGATTCCGGGGAGGACTCAGACGCCCCGATGAGGTGCTTCCCTCGCGGAAGGGACAGCGCTCAGGTTTGCGGAAGTCACTCGCGTCTTTGGAAGCACAGAAGCACAAGGCCCGATGCTTACGATCTCCACAGCGCGGGCCATGCCATGTCACTCGACGCTACGCTCCCGATGGACCATGCAGAATGACGATATACTCACACAGCTGTAGCTCAGCTAGTGTGTTCTGGGAGGTTGTAGATGCCTCTGAAGTACCACATCGACGATCTCGGCTGGCACGGATTCGAGAGGCTTGTGCAAGCCCTGCTGAAAGTCGAGATCGGCATTGGCATCGAGAACTGGAGCGGTCATTCGGATCGCGGGCGAGACGCATATTGCCCTAGTGATCTCCACTTCCCTGCGCGAGATAGTCTCTCGCACGGACCGTTCGTGTTCCAGGTCAAGTATGTGGGCGGCGCCAATGCGGCTGGGGCTCAGCCATTCGGCCCGCTACACCGAGCGGTCAGAACCGAGGTCGAGGAGATCAGACGGCGAATCGCTAGACATGAATGGCAGACGCCCGGGAGCTATGTCCTCCTGACCAACGTCCCCCTAACGGCATCGCGCAGACTCGAACTGCGCGGTCTTCTGCGTGATGTAGTCCCAGATGCGGAAACCCACTCACTTGGGGCAACAGACATCTGCGATCTTCTCGACGGCGCGCCAAACCTCCGAAAGGCACACCCCGAGATCCTCGGACTCAGTGATCTCCAGAAGCTGATACGCGAAGCGGTGAGTGCAGCAGTCCTTGAGCGCAGCGCAGCTGCAGTGCAAGAGGCCAAAGATCTCAGTCGCGTGTTTGTGGCCACGCGGGCGTATGGAGAAGCGCATGCCCTGCTCTCCAAGCACAGCTTCGTCGTTCTCGACGGCCCGCCGGAGATGGGGAAGACTGCGATCGCTCGGATGGTAGCGCTAACGAAGGTCCTCGAGGGCTGGACCGCCATTGAGTGCAGGAACCCTGATGACTTCTTCGGGGCTCTGGATCGAACGGCGCATCAAGTCTTCGTCGCGGACGATGCCCTAGGGAGGACCGAGTTCAACATCATGCTGGGTAGGCAGTGGGAGCATGACCTGCCTAGTATCCTGGGCCGTCTTGATGCTGCTCACTGGCTCATCTGGACCACGCGCAAGCACATCCTGGCTCGTGCGCTCTCATCAATGGATCTCGCAGGACGCGCCCAGAAGTTCCCGTTACCGGCGGAGGTAGTTGTCGACGCAGAAGCTCTCTCAGTGGAAGAGAAGGCTCTGATCCTCTACAGACACGCGAAGCGCGCTGAGCTGCCTGATGACCAGAAGACACTCGTGAGGGAGCACGCAAGGAAGATAGTGAAGAGCAGGTTCTTCACTCCCGAACGTATCCGACGCTTCGTCCAGGAAGCTCTGCCGGAGATACGTTCCGAACTCGAGGCTGGCTCTCTCGATCAGGATGCTCTGGACTATCAGATCGAAGAGGCCATCATGTCTCCTACAACACGGATGCGTCGCGCCTTTGATGGACTTCCGGAACCGCATCGTTCCATTCTAATCGACATGCTCGAGTGCACGGGGTTCTGCAATCGGGACCGGTTGATGGAGACATACCAGCGTCGTCACGGAGACATCACAGAGCGTTCGTTCACCAATGCAGTCGACGATCTCACGGGGACTTTTCTCAAGACCGGATTTGCCAGCTCCTTGGATTGGATTCACCCCAGCTATCGGGATGTGGTGATCGACAAGGTCTCTCAGGATGCCGAAACCCAAGTGCAGTTCCTTCGCACAGCAAGCGTGCGGGGGCTGAGACTGGCTTTCTCCACTGAGGGAGGTGAAGCCGGTGCCCGCAGGATGCCATTCATGAGGTGTCCTGGTAGCTGGGAGGAGGCGGCCGATAGGTTAGCCAGCACGATTCGCGGCAAGGATCTCACACAGGTGGTCGAAATCCTCCGCAGTGTGTTCATCGAGAGCCGGAACGACGAAGAGCTGGCCGAGCGAGTCGACAGGTTGTTCACAGTCGTCCTCGATGCCCTCAGCGCGTATCTTGGCAGCGAGCGCCCGTTGAGCGCGCAGCAAATCCAGGCACTTCATAGCCTCTATTCACTCGATGGAGTGGGAGCACCGGCATTCCAGTTCAGCAGTCTGTTCCTGTCTCGGCTGTCCGAGATAGAGGAGGAGCTTCGATCAGATCCCGAGGTCTACCCCGGCTTGGTCGAAGAGCTGGTTGCACTCGTCAACTGGGTCCAGCGTTTCGAGCCACTCACGATTGGCAATCCCAAGACGCAAGAGAAACTGGATCCGGTCCTGGAGGCGTTCTACGAGTATGCCGCCAGTGTTGCTGAGATGCCTGTCGATGACTATGGGGACTACGAAGAGGAAATCGAAGAGTGCGAGCGCCTCTTCGCCGCGTTCAACACCATCAACTACGGCGACATCGAAAGAGCAGATGAGATGGCGCACCTCTTGGAGATCCAGCAGTCCGTGTATCTCGACAGCCAGATCCAAGAGGACTCGTATGAGGACGAACAGCTTGGCCACTCGACGGTTGGTCCATTCGACATTGATGGCCTGTTCTCTGACTTGTAGACCAGAGCAACGGTCGCGAGAGGGGCGAAGGCGCCAGTCCTTCATTCTCGAATCGCCGAGCGCAGGAATCCGGGCGCACACCGTCTCTACTTCCTCTCGCGCAGCAAGTCCGGCAACCCGGGGATCGCCCCATCCCGGCAAGCACCGCCAACCTTACCACCTCAGAGGCCATCCCCCGACACCAGTCGGGGGAATCTCCGGGGTCGGATCTTGATTCTTAGGGTTTGGCCACCAGGAACTCGACTCGTACGCCCGAATAGCCGCCCTCATCCCTCACGTTGACTTGACTCCGGCCTCTCTACACCCGATCCTGGCCCCATGAGGAAAAGACAGGCGGTCCTTCTGCTGATTTTTATGCTGGCCTTCGGCTTCCACGCGTGGTCCCAGGAAGGATCCAATGAGAACGGGTACCGCTTCCTGCGAGATCCCGACTTCTGGTTGGCCACCAGCGCGAACCTCATGGGAATGGGTCTGTTCCTCTCCCGAGTGCACGCGCCCAACGCCGCCAAATGGTTCGGCTACGGGACCCAGCTATTGGGACTGCCCGCTCTGGCGCTTGGCTTGACGGACATCATCCACGGATCAGCCGACCTCTCCACCTGGGCCAACCTCGGCTACGCTGCGTGGGCAATAGGTGCGGCGACAGTCGACCACGTCTTCCGGGTCGAGTACCGTGATCCCGTGAGGCCCGAGATACTGATCCCCTATGTCGCGTCGTACTACTTGGCCGCCGGCTTCCAGGCTGCCGTTCTCCTCGACAAAGGTATCACCCCCTGGGCCATCGCCGGAGCAACATGCATCGCCAACGTCGCCGCATCCTTCTACGCCCGGGCACGCGGAGCTGATTGACCGCCCTGTAGGATCGGGGGGCACATACCCTATCTCATCGGGAATCGTGTTCTGTCTCCTGAATCGTTCTCACATCATGGGACTGCCAATGGGGAGGATTCCCCAATGGCGATAGCAGCGACTACGACGGCTGAGCGCTCTTGATGATGAAGCCGCCGGACTTCTCGTCTCGCTCCAGACGAAGGATGCCGTTCGCACCGGCCTCCTCGAGCAGCTGTCCAAACGAGCGGAAGCCGTAGTAGGATTCGCTGAAGCCCGGCTTGCGCCGCTTCAGGGTCTGCTTGATCATCGACCCCCAGATGTTCTCGCCCTCACCTCGCTCTTCCACCAACGCCTCGTAGGTCTCGACGACCAGGTCCC
>DAOUEW010000414.1:0-8380 GCA_034430275.1 Anaerolineae bacterium
AACTTTATGTTCATCAAAGTAGATTGGTAGGGTACCTGATTGATCTTGGTTGCGCTCTTGATCAGCGCTGTAGGCCCATGAGTGTCCCTGCCCCGCATAGCCGACATGGTTCCATCGGCCAGACACTCACCGGCATACCGGCCATCGGGTGTTGCCCCAGTGAGCGCGCCCCCTGGCGCCTGCGAGGTGATGGAGATGGCAGCCGGCATGTGCTTGCCCCCCAGACGAGTGTCCAACGTGACCGCAGTGTCGGCCCAGAACTGGTACAGCTCTCTGGCGATGGAATCCACGTAGGCGTCGTCGTTCCCGTACTTGGGCGCCGCCAGGAACTCCTTGCGCAGCTCCTGGTAACCATTGCCTTGCCAGTTCGCCGCGAGTGCCGCCTTGAGCTGCGACATGCTGACTCTCTTCTCATCGAAGACTAGCTTTTTCACCGCCGCCAGCGAGTCCGCGACGTTGATCATGCCAATCAAGTTCAGCACGGCTCCGTTCTCAAAAGGCATCGTGCGATCCAGCATGTCCTTTCCGTCGGTGATAGCATCGTCCATGAGGGAGGAGCGCACCGGGTCTGGGAAGAGGTCTCTGGCGACGGCTAACTCCACATTGTTCTTGTCAGCCGCCAATCCCATGAAGTAGGCCAGTTGCCTCTTGAACGCGCTCACGAACTCCTCAAAAGAAGTGAAGCTCTCCGGGTCTCCCGTCTCCAGGCCCACCTTGAGGTCGGTATTGGGGTCCATTCCGTTGTGCATGAAGATGTCGAAAACCAGCGGAACGATGAACATCCCGTACGGTCCAATCCTAGACTTGCCCACTATGTTCACGTCCAGACATCCGGTCATGATGTAGTCTCGCGCTGTTCTGAGGGGCACGCCGTGGCTCAGCAGGAACTCAATGTAGGACTTGTCCCCCACGAAGGCCGGCATTCCTATCCCCGTTTTCACCACTTCTAGAGCTTTGAGCATCAGGGCCTCAGGCGTCCCCTCATGAACCCTCAGCGTAATTGTGTGGTGAGGAGTGGGGCACTCCATGGCCGCCTGCAGAATCAGGTAGGTCAGTTCGTTGGTGGCATCTTCTCCCTCGGGAGTCACACCGCCGATGGTCCAGTTGTGCCACTTGGCCAACCCTGCGTTCTTCTGGCGGAGGAGCCGACCGGAAGTCCTGTTCAACTGCATATCCTTGATGCGGAGACACTGCAGCAACTCCAGTACTTGGTCGTCTGTGACTATTCCCTCTTCCTTGTCCCTCTTGTAGAAGGGGTAGATGTACTGGTCGAACCGACCGGCAGCGGCGGTGGTCTGCGGGTTGGTGACCAGGAACAAGAACCAGAAAGACTGCATGGCTTCGTAGAAGCTCCTGGCTGGTCTGGCAGGTACCCAGCGGCACGTTGCAGCGATGCGTTCCAGCTCTGCCTTGCGGTTCGGATCCCCTTCTGTGGTCGCCATTTCCGCAGCCAGATCCGCGAACCTGTTGGCGAAACGAATGACGGCCTCGTGTGCTAGAATCACCGACCTGAGAAAGTAGGCTTTGCCTGCCGAATCTGCCTCGGCAAACCTCGTGCGGTCCAGCTCAGCTTGAGCTTCTTCGATGATGCTGTCGAGACCGGAGCTCAGTACCTTGGCAAAGTCGTACCCACAGAGAACGAACCCGGGGCCGAGACCCATGCCCCCCTGCGCGTATCCTCCCCCGCTCCCCTCCTCCCTGTTCTTCCAGGGAGGAAGCACTACGCCGGACTGCATGAAGGGCCACAGCCTCTCGTCGTCGTACAAGTCGCCCGACCTGGCGACGAGGTTGTTATGCCTCCAGTAGTCGTTGAGCTCCCTCAGTTCTGCTTCGTCTTCCTCTGAAGCGACGAACCCCTCTTCCCTCAGAGCGTCTATCTCGTCCTGGGGCCATATGGCGACGTCGCAATCCAACTCCACCCCCATGGGTTTGCTGGCGGCATTCCCAACGATGAGCTCGTCATCCTCGATGAAGATGGTGATGTTGTCCAGGACATTAGCGAGGGCCTTGGCTCTTCGCAGGATCTGTGGCTCGCCTTGAGTCTGTTGCAACGACTCCGTCATCAGCCTGATCTTCTCAGTGCTGAGGGGATACTGGTCCACGAAGAGGCGCTCTCTCAGTCTCTCTATTCTCTCGTTCGCCATTTCCGCCTTCCCGCAGTCATTCTACATGTCGCTCACGGAAGCGGTGAGCGAGCCCCTATCCTCCAACCGGCGCATCCTCTCTTCATGCCTGATCAATAGATGCCATGTTCTTTAGTGGCATCTACCCATACCTTGACCAACTCCGGGTCTGCCTCGGACATGGATGAACTCGCTCCCATGACAAAGCCGCCGCCTTTGCCTACGACGTCGATGAGTTCCTTGGTCAGAGCGCGAACCTGCTCTGGAGTTCCGCTTTGGAGCAGCGACACTGGGAACCCGGCCATGATACACATCGTATCGCCCAGCACCTCTTTCACCTTGAACAGGTTGCTCCTGTCGAACCGGCCAATGGTCTTTCCCTTGGGCAGCTCTCGCAGGTATTGAAGGCGCTGATCATAGCAACCCTCGTAGAACACATGCGGAGTGACGCCGCCGTCGATCAGGCCGAGCAGCATGGCCTTCAGACCCGGCCAGTAGAAGGTCTCAAACTGCTCCAGCGACATGAACCCATCGGAGCCGCGATGGAGAGCGATGAAGCAATAGGGACTTCCACTCCTCTTTGTAGCAGCCACAGTGTGGTCCACGAGTATCGGCAGCACCTTCTCCTGCGCGGCCAAGAGCTTCTCCGGACACCGATACATGTCCAGCATGATGCCCCGCATACCCCTCAAGGTATCGGACAAAAAGTCGAAGGGAGCGGTGAGGTAAGCCCCACTTCTCAGCGACATCGGAAACCCCAAGGCCTCCATCCTCTGCGCGGCGACCTTCCTAGCAGCCCTGATCCTCACGATCTCCTTGCTCGTCTCCAAGAGTGCCTCCAATGAGGCCATGACGCCAGGCTCGTCCAGCACTCTGACATTGGTGAGCGCCGGATAGCCCATTAGCATGATCGCCACACGCGGCAGTTCCGCAAGGCCCTCCAGCGCAGCGTAGGCCCGCGGCAAGAAGGTGCGCAGGGTGAAGTCGGTGGGATCGTGCAAGAAGGCATCGTATTCCTCGGCCTTCATGTACTCGCCTTCGACAAACTGCCAGGTCCCGTTGGGGCCGAGCCCATATCCGGGCCACTTCGTCTGCCTGTCGCCCAGCAGCACGCTGGGCAGTGACGAGAATGTCGCTCCTCGCGCTATGTCGGGCTCGAAGTACAGCGCGGCCTTTTCTAGGAGCTCCTGAGCCCTATCGTGGTCCCGCTCCAGCTTCTCGTAGGTGATGCCGCCGAGGCGTGCCAACATGTATCCGAAGTTCAGATCGATGGGCACGCGATCCGGCACCCTCATTTCGTAGGCATCCTTAACACGCTTGGTGCGCTCGGACAACAACTCTTCAGGCGTCTTGGGGATCTGTTTGCCTTCCTCTGCGCTCCCGGCGGAGCGACACATGGCTTGCGCTGGCTCAGCTTGGACCATCCGCTCCTGCCTTCCGCCTACTCCTACGAAAACGCCCAAGGCTCGTATACCCTACGAAGCCCCCAAGTCCCACGAGCGGAGCGCAACTCCCTGCCGTGAACGCTCCTCCGTATCCCCAGACAGGCACCAGTTGACCCGCGGCAGCCGATCCTGCGCTGACTCCCAGGTCAACCAGCGCGTAGTAGGTAGCCATCGCCGAGCCTCGGCGATCCGGCTCGGCAACATCCATGACCAGAGCCTGAAGCGCCGGGTCCGCACTCGCCAGCCCGATTCCGCACACAGCCCCTGCCAGGGCCAACATCTCCGTCGAAGAGGCGTGAGCGACCAACATGAGGCCAGCCGATACGAACAACATCCCTGGGACAATAGAGACCGAACGGCCGTAGCTGTCAGCCACCCTCCCAGCAACAATACGAAAGAGAATGGAGGCAAAGGCCACCGCTGTGAAGTAGATCCCCGGGTTAGCCACACCACGCTCCAGGCCCACCAGGGGAACGAAGGCCAGAGCCACGCCAGCTCCCGCAGCCATAGCGGCACCCACCAAGGAGGGTACGAGCACCTTACTCTCGAACCGGAACCGCTGAGATGTTGAGCTGCTCGCCCTGGCCGGTCTCGGAGCGTCCGCAAGGGTCGACCAGAGAATGGCCGCCAGCCCCGCCATGACCGCTGCCATCCCCAGGAGGACAGAGAAGCCCCAGGCAGCAACGATCAACAGGCTCACACCAGCTGCTGCCGCCTTGGCCACATTCAGCAAAACACCATAGTAGCCCACCGCTTCACCTCGCCGCGCCACGGGCGCCGCATAGGCCACGAAGGAACTCGCCGAAGTCCCGTAGGTGCCGAACCCCACACCGTGGGCGATACCCGCGATGGGCAGCAGGAGAGGCACCGCCGTGGCGAAAGGCAACCTTGCCGGAACAGAGGGCACCAAAGCATAGAGCAGACATGCTACGGCTAGCAGCCCAGCGCCAGCGGCGCCGAAGGCTCGCGATCCCAATCTATCTACCGCTATGCCCACAGGGAAACGCACCGTCAGCGCGAGTATAGCGAACGCACCCACAAACGCGCCTACGAACCCAGCAGCAAGACCCATCCGCGTCAAGAACACCGGGATGGCGGTCAGCACAAGGTAGTGCGCAGAGCTCCACAAGATCGTCGCCCCACAGAGAAGGATGAAACCGCGAGAGAAGACGGGTGCTCTGGAACTCAATACTCCTGCCTCTCCTGGTACACAGTGCCCATAATCGACTGACTGCCGTGGCACGTCGCCGCCTGAGCACGACGGGACCCTCACTATGGGGCCTCACCTCAAGAGTCAGATGACTCCAGTCTCGCGCAAACGTTTGAGTTCATCGGCCGGGATCCCCAGCATGTCCCCGTACACCTCGTCGTTGTGTTGGCCCAGCAATGGTGCCGACAAGATCGGCACCGAGGAGGCCGACATCTTTATGGGAAAACCGGGCATGAGCATGGATCCTCGCACCGGATGATCGACGGTGACAAACATGCCACGCTCCCTCAGATAGGGGTCGGCGGCCAACTCAACAGTGCTGAGGACGGCACCAGCGGGTACATCCGCGCGCCCCAGTGCCTCCATCGCCTCTCGCTTGGTCTTCTGCCGGGTCCACTCGCCGATCATGGAGTCGACCTCTTCACGGTGCTCGTACCGCGACTCAGGTGTGGCGAAACGCGGGTCGTCTGCCACGTCCCTGCGACCGATGACCTCCAGCAACTGCTCCCACTGAGAGCTCCCGGGCCAGCGCGAGGTGTAGATGAAGACGTAGTCGTTGGGGCCCCCTGGATGACAGGGGTACGCGCCGCACGGAGAGACAGGTGCCATGGGCATCTCATTTCCACCCCGCCCTGCGGGCCGTCCGTCCGTGAGCTGCCTCCCGTACGTGGGGCGGCAGTAGTTGATCACGACGTCCTGCATCGCCACCTCAATTCGCTGCCCCACACCCGTCATCGTGCGCTGGTAAAGAGCGGCCAGGATACCGATAGCTGTGTGAAACCCGGTGCCACTGTCCGCCAGATTTGGTCCTGTCCGCATCGGAGGGCCGTCCGCCTCGCCCGTGATGCTCGCCGCGCCGCCAGTCGCCTGGCCCACGGGATCGAAGGCCGGGAAGTCTGCGTATGGCCCGTCGGAGCCGAAGCCCTTGATCTGAGCGTAGATGATCCGTGGATTGATGCTGCGCACAGCTTCGTAGCCGAAGCCGAGCCGCTCAATGGCCCCTGGACGGAAGTTCTCGACGAACACGTCCGCCCGCTCGAGCAATCGACGCACCAGGGCCTGCCCTTCCGGGTGTTTGATATTCGCCGTGACTGACTTCTTATTGGCGTTGAGGAGGATGAAATGATAGGAGTCCGCCTCCGGCCAGTCGGCCGCGGCGGCGCGCCCCTGCTCACCTGTACCCGGCCTCTCCAGTTTGATGACATCGGCGCCGAGCCAGGCCAGTGTTTCTGTACAGACCGTTCCTGCCTCGAACTGGGTGAGGTCGAGCACCACCACCCCATCGAGAGCCGCTGTGGTCATAGACTCCTCAGTGCCTGACTCGCACTCCGCCTCTACTGCGCGGAGGCCCAGACACCGGACCGTGCCTGGCCACGTGGACATGCAGATAACCAGATCCGGCGTATGCGTAGACTAGGCCGGTGGCGTTCTACCGTCCTGCGCGCGCACCAGTTCGACGCGCGTGGACCTCCCGAAATCGTGGATATTGCGTACAGCCATGATGAGTCCTTCTGGGTCCCTCGCCTCGCAAGCCCGAAGCACGCTGCGATAGTTTTCCAGGCGCTGCGGGACAATCTCAGGGATTGAGGAGAAGTAACGTCGGTACTGCTGGGATAGATCCCAGAGACTCGAAAGTATGCGCAACAGGTGCTCCTTTTCGCTGGCCTCGAAGATAGTGAAGAAGAAGTCGCGCACCAGCTGCAAACGTGGATAGAGATCTTCCGGGTGCGCTTCGGCCTCCTCTATCTCCGCTTGAAGCCTCCTGAGCTCATCAGTGGGGATACGTTCGAAATCCTCCGCTGCCCAGCCACACGCGAGTATCTCGAGTTCCTCTCGAATACGGTAGATCTCTTCATAGTCAGAGACGGAGAGGCTGGCGACTGCTGCGCCGCGCCGAGGTTGAAACGTGACCAGGCCCTCTGCCTGCAACTGGCGCAAGGCTTCACGGATCGGCATCGTACTGACGCCAAAAGTCTCGGCCAGCTCATCCTGCCGCAGGCGGTCGCCGGGCTTGAGCTGACCGCTGACGATCATCTCCCGAATCCTATCCACGACGGTCTCTTGCACATGGCCAAAGTGGATCACGGATGAGGATGAATCCAGCCCGGGTGTCATAGCCAGGGACCCCGCACCTTGCGCCTTCTTTCGATATCAGATATCCGATATTTGCACTATTATACTACTGTTCCCGATCTCTGTCAAGCACCAGGGTCTTCGGCGACTGGTCTTCGCGGCTGGGGGCAGCGCTACGACCTCGGTGGTCACTTCAAGATGCCGATGACACAGGAGCCGACTGTCAGTCAGCCACACTGCGATGAGGCGCAGAGGGGGCGGTCAATACCACCCCATCTCAAGAGTGAGACTCAGCCGCCAACGAAAAGAGGAACGGCCGTGAAGCTCGTTCCCCTCCCCTGAATTGCGAGTACCCCCGGCGCGACTCGAACGCGCGCACACGGCTTCGGAGGCCGCTGCTCTATCCGCCTGAGCTACGGGGGCACGTGGACCCGATTCTAGCACAACGGCGACTTCCCCGCCATTCGCAGCCGTAGCCGTGCTCCTCAAGATACCGGCTACTCGAGCGAAAGCTCCAGACGAATCTCGTCCCGGATCGGGATGCCGGCGAAGCCTTCCTCTTCGCCACCGTGGTACTCCAGGATCCGGCCTGGCACAACCTCGGTGATCGCGAAGCCACAGCGCTAATAGAGACCCAGGGCCGGAAGATCGTCGTTGGAGGTGGCCACGACCACACGGCTGAGGCCCCTCCTGCGGGCCGATTCAACAGCCGCCTCCACAAGCGATTGGCCCAGGCCCCCGCCCTGATGCTCGGGCAACACGTTGAGCATTACCAGGTGCATCCGCTCACCCTCGACGGCGTAGGAGAGAAAACCGGCCAACTCGCTCTCCACCTCAGCCACGAGGGCGGGCAGTTGGAGCATGTCGTACAGATGATCGAAGCACTCCACCTCGGTCTCGCCCCAGAAGTGGAGAGCCAGCTCCTCCAATCTCCCTCGATCTTCCGGGTCGGCCTCGCGTATGACGAACGGTTTCCTCCGCCCCTCGTGCTTCGCCGCCACCACCTCGACTCGGGCGTGGCGCGGACAGACCAAGACCCCGGTTCGAGCGCATCTATACCAGGCCGGCTCGCCGCAGAGCGCGCATCTCATTCAGCTTACCTCCTGCCGCCCTTCCCCCTCCCCTTCGAGCGAGTACAGGTGGACGTCCACCCTGGCGAAGCTTCGCTGCTCGAGTAGCGTCCCGTAGCCGTCGAACCACTGCTTCACCAACCCCCGCTCGTCCCACAGGTCAGCCTCGGTGACGATGAACCACACTGCTCCGTGTCCCGCAGTGGCCTCCGCCATCTCACGCTCCACACCTCTCGGCCCCATCCCTCTATTCGTGTACGGCGCATCCGCCGAGATGAACTCATGTCCATAGTAGTACTTGAACACCGGCCTGCCCTGCGGGATCAGAAACACGAACAGGTCCCCGCGACCGTCCTCCTCCACGTACTCCGCCACCGAGCGATAGTCAGACTTGATCTTCGTGTGTCCTTGTCGAGCGACCACGTACAGATTACAAACCAGCACCGCTGCCAGGCACGC
>DAOUEW010000415.1:0-1624 GCA_034430275.1 Anaerolineae bacterium
AACGTGACGTAGAGATCACCCGGCTGCTCTACGAGCATGGCCGGGAGCACGGTCACCTCCTCTACTGGGATCGCCAGGGCCGGATGCAGAAAGTGTACGTCGACTGGTCGTGATGCGTCTCGGTCCAAACCCTTCGTTATCGCCAAGGCCCGGGGAGTCTGCTATAATAGCCCAGTTGGAGTGCGCCTCATGCCAGGATTTGAAGCAGCGTATCTCGAACTGCTGCGCACAGGTGAGCTCGAGCGTCGCGTCGAGGAAGCCCGCTCCATGCTCGAGGAGTGCCGTCTGTGTGGGAGGGAATGCCGTGTTGACCGGTTGGAAAGCTCTAAGGGCGCTGCCTGTCGTACAGGACACAGGGCGGTGGTCTCCAGCTTCAATGCGCACTTTGGCGAGGAGGACCCCCTCGTGGGTGACCACGGCTCGGGGACCATCTTCTTCACCAACTGCAATCTGGCCTGCCAGTATTGCCAGAACTATGAGATCAGCCAGATGGGAGAGGGCAGAGAGGTCGACCCCGAGGAGCTGGCCGCGATGATGCTCCATCTCCAGGGGCGCGGCTGTCACAACGTCAACTTCGTCAGCCCCACTCACGTCGTGCCGCAGATCCTGGAGGCGCTGCTTCTCGCCGCCGAGAAGGGACTGACCGTGCCGCTGGTCCACAACACTGGCGGCTACGACAGTCTTGACGCCTTGCGCCTGCTAGACCGTATCGTTGACATCTATATGCCCGACATGAAATACGCGGACGAGGAGACAGGTCGCAAGTACTCCAAAGTCAAGCAGTATCCCCAGGTGAACCAGGCGGCGGTGAAGGAGATGCACCGGCAGGTGGGAGATCTGACGATGGACGAGCGGGGGATAGCCCAGCGAGGGCTGCTGG
The DNA here is from genome assembly GCA_034430275.1 of Anaerolineae bacterium. Classification (GTDB taxonomy): domain Bacteria; phylum Chloroflexota; class Anaerolineae; order UBA7937; family B3-Chlor; genus JAUVXJ01. The sequence continues at coordinate 881 of DAOUEW010000415.1, forward strand.
TTCGTCATCTGGTTCTCCCCCATGGCCTGGCCGGGACAGGAGAGATAGTCAGATTCCTCTCCCAGGAGGTCTCGCCCGACACTTATCTCAACGTCATGTCACAATACCGGCCTACCTACAAGGCCCGTGAATACGCGGAGATCGACCGTTCACCCAGTGCGGAAGAACTTCAGGAAGCGGTAGATCTTGCTTTTGAAGCTGGCCTCCACCGCCTGGACGAGAGAAAGCAGCGCTTCGTCTGGCTGCTCAGATAGGGGGAAAGAGTGCCCGCGCTTGCGCGTCTGTCTGCCATAGTGTTCGGAAGAGTGCAAGGGGTCTTCTTCCGAGATTTCACGCGCCGGCAGGCCCTTCTCCTGGGTCTCACCGGGTACGTTCGTAACCTCCCCGACGACACCGTGGAGGCCGTAGCGGAGGGCACGCGAGACGCCCTGGCCCAGCTCTTGGAACAGATAAAGGTTGGACCCTCGGGAGCCCAGGTAGACAGAGTGGACTTCCGGTGGGAGGAGCACAGCGGCGAATTCGAGCACTTCGAGGTGCGCTTCAGATGAGGAGAGACCCTCAAAGGGTAGCCTGGCTCCTGCTCCTTGCAGCATTTGTCGTCCACTGTTCGCTGGCCGTGGGGATTCCCCTCACCGTTCGCTGGTACATCATCAACGCCACGGTCAGTCACGAGGCCACTCTCGAAGTAATCATGGGCACCGTCCTCGTCTGGGAGCCAGGGGCGAACACCCCCATAGGCGTGAC
>DAOUEW010000416.1:0-2833 GCA_034430275.1 Anaerolineae bacterium
TCCGCTGGTCCACTCGCTCCTGCCCGGCTGCCACCGGCTCCAGCAAGGGCGGAGGCAAAGACACCGGCTGCTCCTCTTCCGCCGGTGTCTCTCGTGGAGCAAACTCCCAGATACACCCAGGCTCGTAGATTGTACACGAGACCGGTGTCTCACCCAATTTCATCTCCAGGCGATGTGCGGCCGAGCCTTCTTCGTCGTAGGAGAAGTCTGCGCCCTCCAGGGAGAGGCCCTCGGGACCACTCAGCTTTCCCAACCATCCACCAGGCTTGGAAAGAGAGCCATCCTGTTTCGCCCTTGTACATCCACTGAGGATCAGCTTCTCCCGCGCCCTGGTCGCCGCCACGTACAGCAGCCGGTCCCCTTCGGCGTCCTCCTGATCGGTGGAGCGGTGCTTCCCCAGCACGTAGACGGCCGGCAGCCCGTTCTCCTCGTCTTTCACAGGCAGCAGCACCCCCAGCTCCCGATCGACGAGGACGGAGCCTCCCCCACCTCCACGGTGGGTCACATCCCCAATGACCACCACAGGGAACTCCAGCCCCTTGGCCGCGTGGACGCTCAAGATCTGGACCACGCCCTCTGCCGTGGCGCGCGCCTCTCCCTCCCTGGTTCCTGCGTCCCGCAGGCCCTTCACGTACTCGATGAACTCGCCCACCCCCACGATCCCGCTGGCAAAGGCGTCGCTCAGCAGCTTGGCCACGTTGCGGGCCCCTCGCGCCTGTCCGGACCGTATCAGCGCCGCCCGATAATCGGTGGCGTCGAGGAAGGCCTTGATCACGTCTGCCACAGAGGTCCGTCCCACCTGGCCGCGAAGTTCGTCCACGATGGCCGCCGCCCGCCGGGCACGGAGACCACCTTCGCCAGGCAGGCCTCTCTCTTGGTCCCGCAAAACGTCCCACAAAGAGACAGCAGGCCCCATGGCGCTGCGTTCCTCGCAGAGGTGATAGAGAGCGGCGTCCGAAAGAGCCAATGCCGGCGACCGCAACAGCCCGGCCAGGGCCAGATCGTCCGTGGGGTCGGCCAGGGCCTGGAGCGCGTTGAGCAGGTCCCGGACCTCCGGGCGAGCGTAGAAACCTCTGCCCGCCACGGTGAGGAAGGGCACGCCGGCGCGCTCCAGGGCATCCTCGTAAGCGCCAAAGGACCTGGAAGCGCGGCACAGAATGGCGATGTGACCGTAGTCCAGAGGTTTCAACTCCCCATCGACCTCGACCTGAACGCCGCCCCGTTCCACCAGTTCACGCAGCCGTGCCGCCAGGGCATCGGCAGCCCGGTCCAGCGCCCCGTCAGCCTTGCTGCCCACGTTGAGGTGCAGCTCCACGTGAGGGGTCTCGAAGCCGGGGCCGGCCTCCTCGCGGTGGTGCCGGAGAGGCGCGAAAGGCTCCGCCCAGGGACGAGACTCGTCCGTCTCCTCCCCCAGCACCGGTCGCAGCAGGTCGTTCAGGCCTCTCACCAGGTCCTCGTGGGCACGGTAACAGACGTCGATCTCCAGGACCGCGCCTCCCTCGCCCTTGATACGCTCCCGCTCGGCACGGAAGACGGTCACGTCGGCCCCCCGGAAGCGGTAGATGGACTGCTTGGCGTCGCCCACCACGAACAGCCGGCCCATTCCACCGTTCAAGAGGTTGACCAGGTCCCTCTGCCGCCCGTTGGTGTCCTGGAACTCGTCCACCAGGATGGCCTGGACCTCTCCCTGCCACCGCTCCAGCACGCTCCTGTGCTCCCGCAAGAGTCGCAGGGCACCGGACTCCAGGTCGTCGAAGTCCAGCGTGTTGCGCTCCCGCTTGAAGACCTCGTAACGCAAGCAGGCGAAGGAGAACAGCGCCCTCAGGGCGGGATAGACCTGGGCCAGTTGCTTGTCCAGGGGCGAGAGAGCCAGCTCCAGTGGCCCGGACTCGCCCTTCCAGAGGTCACGCAGCGAGCCGAGTGCTGTCTTGACCTCGTCGAGCTGTTCTTTTCCGTGGGGCCAGGCCTTGGCGCTGCCTCCCCTCAAGTCGATCTCGGCCAGACGGCCCAGGGAGGCCAGCCGGTCCGCCAGCGGACCCGTGGCGCCTTCTATGGCCTCCAGAGCGGCCCGGCGCTATAGCTCCATCTTGTCATCAAGGTTGCTCGCCACGTTGTCCCGAAGCGTATGAAGGGCCTTCTTCCACTCAGAGCTTCCCAACAATGCCTGGAGCACCTGCTCTTGTAGCTCCGACAGAGCCTGCCGCCAGTGGCCCAGCACGTCCTGAGGTAGCTGGTCCAGGGCCAACTCCACGTCCAACCGGCTCTGGAGGAGCGAATCGAGGGTACGTCTCAGCTCCAGCTCGCCCAGCAGGGTGAAGAGGCTCACGGCCTCCTCATCGTCGGCGGCCCAGGCCATGGCCTCGTCCACCGCCCGGCCGCGGAGGATGTTGGTCTGCCCCTCCTCCAGCACCTCGAATAGAGGGTCCACCCTGGCCTCGGCGGGGTGGCCGCGCAGGATCTCGGTGCACAGGCTGTGGATGGTGCCGATACGTGCGGCGTCCAGCTCGCTGTATAACCCCTGCCAGCGTTGTCGCCCCTCTGCCGACAGTTCGTCCCGCTCCAGGTACTTGCGCACCTCGCTCCGGACGCGATTGCGCATCTCCCGGGCCGCCTTCCTGGTGAAGGTGATGGCCACAACGGAGCGCAGCGGCAGATTCTCCGCCAGGAGCGCCAAGTAACGGGCCACCAGCGTGCGGGTCTTGCCCGTGCCCGCCCCGGCGGTGACCAGAACGTCGCGGCCCCGCGTCTCGACCGCGGGTTTCTGTTCGGTGCTCAGGGAGATCTGAGCGACGATAGGGTGGACCATGGTTCAGCCACCATACCCGGGCAGATA
>DAOUEW010000417.1:0-11514 GCA_034430275.1 Anaerolineae bacterium
GGTTGGTGCATAAGCTGTGGAAGGGGTACACCATAGCCCGGCGCATTCATCCGGTCCGGCTTTCCCCCCTGGAGTACCTGGAATCCGTAAGACATTTCATGAAGTTGGACTGACCGCCCGTGGCCCTGGCAGAACGTTCAGGGCAAGGTCGCTCCAGTCCTCGTAGAGAGCAGCCGTGACGTGTTCGGGGTCGCTGAACGAGACAAACTCATCAAGGATAGTGAGCGACGTGGCAGGTCACGGATCATAGACGCAGACGACAGCACAGACTGACGCTGGCGATACTTGAAGGGAGAGTGTGATGGTGGAGACTCAGGCGGACGTCGCCGTTTTCATAGATTTCGAGAACATCTACATCTCAGTGCACAACAGATACGACACCGATCCCAACTTCGAGTACGTGATGGACAAGTGCGCCGAATACGGCCGTATCACCATCGCCAGGGCGTACGCTGACTGGTACAGGTACCCGAGGGTGACGACTGCACTGTACGCCCACGGCATCGAGCCCATGTACGTGCCCACCTACTACTACGAGCGTGACAGGGCCCACAGTGCTGGCGCGATCAAGAATAGTGTGGACATCCACATGTGCATCGACGCCATCAAGACCTTATACGGATACCCCAATATCGGCTGCTACGTTCTGATCACAGGGGACCGCGATTTCATCCCGGTGGTCAACACCATCCGTCAGTATGGGAAGTTTGTAGGGGTCATCGGCGTGGGCGGAGCCGCATCCTCTCACCTCGCTCAGAGCGCCGACGATTTCGTCTTGTACGAGCATCTGATGGACGAGGAGGAAAAGAAGGCGCCGACAGATATCTACGATGCGCTGGTGGAGGCCATTCATTTGGCCAGGCAGAGGGACAATGTCTCCACCATGGCTACTCTCAAGCTGTTGATGATGGAGGTCCTGGGCAGCTTCGACGAGAAGGCGCACCGGGGCTCCGACGGCAAGCCCTTCACGAAGTTCAAGGATTTCGTGAGGGAGGCCGAGAAGCGGGGTCTGGTGCAGATCTTCACCAGCGGCACGGTGCACGAGGTCTTCTTGCCGGACGAAGATCCCTATGCGCTCAGTCAGTTCGTATCAGAGCCGGTCTCGGAGGAGGAGGAAGCCGAGGGTGGGATCGGTCCCAGGGAGTGGCGCATCTTCCGCGACACGATGCGGCAGTTCGACGAACCGGTCCGCTTCGTGCAGATCTACAACGCGTTGCGCGGCCTGCGAAACACGGAGGTCATCGATCTCTCCAACGCCGAGATCAGGGATCTGATCAAGCGGGGAATCCGTGAGAGTTTGCTGATCCGCACCACGAGGGGCGCCCACGGGTTCTACAAGCTCGATCCCGGCTGTCCGTTACCCACGGGTGGATAGCGCGTTGCCTTGCGGAATCCATGCTTCGAAAGCCGTGGGTGCAGGGCCAGGATTGACCGCAAGGTAGCCGCCACCTTCCGGTGTGCCAAGTCTTGGCCCGGAGTGAGAAGGTCGGCCTCGAGTCGCAGGGCGGGAAGAAGGGGGATCAGCGCGCATGAAGCCGCCGAGGTACGTAGACACTGTGCGCCGATTCATCTACTGGCACTACGCCGTGCTCATCGCCAGGGCGGCTGGCTTCGAGGGCAACTATGGCTTCGCCGTGTCTCGCTACAAGAAGCTTGCTTCCGGCGAGATGACCTGGTCTTCCTCCGTCCGTGACTACGAGAAGGAACTGGACCAGGGCAGACTCTGTGTCTACTGCGGCTCGACGACAGGCCTCAGCACGGACCACATCGTACCCATCTCCAGGGCCGGGGTGGACCCCAGGATCGCCTGCCTGCTGGATTCATCCGACAACTGCGTCTGTGCCTGCAAGACCTGCAATTCCAGCAAGGGCAACCGGGACGTTTTCGAGTGGTATGGGCCGGAGCGCGTGACCGAGATCCCCAAACTCGTCCTCTCCAAGTTCCTGAAGCTCTCTTACCGCCTTCACGAGACGCAGGGCACCCTCGACTTGAAGGACCCGAACATGGATGGCACCCTGGACATCTATGACCTGGGGGTGGTGATCACCCACCTGATCTCCAGGATGTCGGGCGAGGCGCACAAGGGCTCAGGAGCAGCGGCGCCGAGGCACGGCGACTCCAGGGCAAGTTGAGTGGCGGGCGGCCAACTCCCCTTCCGCCGCTAACTGAGTTCACGTGGTACACACCAATGGCTGCACTTACGATCATCGTGCTGGCTGTCGCAGGCTACCTCCTGGGGTCGTTTCCCTCTGGAGTGGTGGTGGTCAGGTTCTGCAAGGGGGAAGACCTCCGGACGCTAGGAAGCGGGCACACGGGCGGCAGGAATGTCCGGCGAGTGGCCGGGCTGGGACCTGCCGTTCTGGGCGTGCTGGGCGATGCGGCCAAGGCCCTTCTGGCTGTGAAGATGGCCGAGATCGTGGGTCCAGCTCCCTGGGCTGTTCCGGTGGCGGCCACTGCCGCAGTGGCGGGACACTGCTGGCCCCTCTACACGCGCTTCCAGGGTGGGATGGGTCTGGGATGTGCCTCCTTCATCCTACTCTACCTGAGCCCTCTCTCGTTTTTCCTTCTGGTGCCTGCCTTCCTGGTCTGGTATCTCCTATTCCGCCAGCAGTATCGAGCTGCGGCAGCGACCGCACTGACTGCCCCTGTCGCACTTTGGTTCACGGGGAATCCGGTACCCACAATTGCCGTCGGCGTCGGCATGGGCCTGGTCATCGCGGCTCGCCACATCCCCAGCATGAAGTGACAAGGCACGCGGGGCAGCATGGCTTGGGGGTTGGTACGGGGGGACGGGCCTTGCCGGAGGGCAGAGACTACTCCAGGTCCCCTAATTCGTGCAGGATAGCAGCGGCGGCGACCAAGCCTGCCGTCTCGGCACGCAGAATGCGCGGACCCAGCGTGATGGGGATGGCTCCGTACCGCTGGGCCTGGACCATCTCCTCCTCCGTGAATCCTCCCTCAGGCCCGATGAAGAGATTGATGGAGAAGGGCGGCCGCTCCGCACCCTGGAGGACCGAGCGCAGGCTTCGCTCCTTTTCCTCCTCCCAGGGGATCAAGGTCAGTCCGCCCCGTGCCGCATCCTCACAGGCGTTGGGGAACATGGCCGTGGGGCGCAGGGTGGGCAGGCGGCCCCGTCCCGATTGTTCGGCGGCTTCCATGAGGATGCGGTACCACCGCTCGATCTTGGTCTTGCTGACGTCTTCCAGGCTGCCGATGATGCACCTCTCGGTGATCACCGGCACAAAGCCCACCAGGCCTACCTCGGTGCTCTTCTGGAGCACCCACTCGAACTTGTTCAGTTTGAGCAGGGCTTGATAGAGGGTGATCTTCGTCCGCGGCTCAGCGATGGCCAAAGACTTGTGCACCACGTGAGCCTCTATACGTTGGCTGGTAACGTCCGCGATCTCTACCTCGTGTTCCCAGCCCGAGTTGTCCAGCAGGATCACGTGGTCGCCACGCCCAAGGCGCAACACGTTTCTGAGTCGGTGTACCAGCGGGCCGGTGATGGTCAAGTCGGCCTTCTCTAGCCAGGCCGCAGGTACGAAGAAACGGTGCATGGTCAGCGGTCCTCTTTCATGGATCCCTACTGCCCATCTGTGCGGGGCTTCGTGCCGCACAGGGTAACCCAGTCGTCTTCCTGATAGCGGTCGGCTGTCTGCATTCCGCACTTATGCAACGCCGCTCTGACTCTGGCCTCTGCGGGTGGAATGATCCCGCTGGCCACGAGCCACCCCCCTGGTTTGAGGGCGGCGGCGAGGCCCGACTCCATCATGTCCACGATGACGTCGGCGATGATGTTGGCGACGATGCCGTCCAGGGGAGGCACCTGGTGGTCGCGCAGGTAGTCCAGTGAACCCTCTTCCACATTCGCAGCGTGTCTTACAGAGTTGCGAACGACGTTCTCTCTGGCCACCGCAACCGCCGTGGGGTCGTTGTCCAGGGCGAGGACGCTGCCTGCTCCTAGCCTGACGGCAGCGATGGCGAGGACGCCGGAGCCCGTTCCCATGTCCAGCAGGCAATCACCTGGGCTCACCAACTGCTCGAGGCACACCAGACACATGCGGGTGGTGGCGTGAAGACCCGTGCCAAAGGCCATGCCTGGCTCCAGGTCTATCACTACCTCGCCTTCGGCAGGGGAATAGTCCTGCTCGGGGAGCTTGAGCACGATGCGTCGCCCTATGTGTTGGGGTCGGAAGGAAGACTTCCAGACGGTGGCCCAGTCCTCCTCTGCCAACTCCCTGATGCGGGCGGGCGGGATAGAATGGGACTGCGCGAGCTTGGAGAGCCCACGTTCAAGTGTCTGGAGTCTATGTTGGTGGTTGTTGCCCACAGGCAGGTAGGTCTTGATAGTGACCGGAGCAGGCCCGTCGAGGGGCGCCTGACGGGTGTCCTGGAAGATCTGCTCCTGGACTGCGCCTCCATGACCGCAGGCGTCGAACAGTTCGCAGACGGCCCTGGCAGCTTCCTCTGACTCGACAGGGACACAAACTTCCAGCCACTTCACGGCTCGACCCCCTGCTAACGCTCAAGTCCTGGCTAGTCGAAAGCGTGGGAGCACCAGCCACGTCGGTGTTGCAGGACTGGAGACAGGGTAGCTAGGTCTGCGGATGTTCAAGGTCAGCACCAACGGGAACGGAGCGCTGGAAAAAGGCGCGGCCATGGGAGTGAAACACACGACCGCAGGGTAGAAGACGAACGCGCTTATCTCAGGGCGTCCTTCAAGCGGTCGAAAAAGCCTTTCTCGCCCTGAGGAATAACCTCCTTGCCCAGAGTCTTGGCCAGCTCCTCGAACAACTCCTGCTGCTCGGGCGTCAGCTTCTTCGGCGTGACCACGTACACGGTCACCAGTTGGTCTCCGCGCCCTCCACCTCGGAGATAGGGTATCCCCTTGCCCCTCAGGCGGAAGCTCTCGCCAGTCTGTGTGCCCGACGGGATAGCCAGTTTCTCGCTGCCGTCCAGCGTAGGTACCTCGATTTCGTCTCCCAGGGCAGCTTGAGCGACGTTGATGGGCAGCTCCAGGAAGACGTCGCCATTCTGTCGTTTGAAGTAGGAGTGCCTACGGACGGAGATAACGACGTAGAGGTTCCCGGACACGCCGCCGCGCAGGCCGGCCTGCCCTTCGTCTGAGAGACGGATCTGCGTGCCATCGTCCACTCCCGGGGGTACCTCGATGGAGAGTCGCTTGGTCACGCGGACCTGCTTCTGGCCTCGGCATTCGCCACAGGGGGTGGTAATGACCTCTCCCTCTCCTCCACAGCGTCCGCAAGTGGTGACGTTGACGAAGGAGCCGAAGACCGACTGGCGTACCCGACGCACCTCTCCGGTGCCATTACATTGAGGGCAACGAATAGGGGCCGTCCCAGGATCCGAGCCTGTGCCCTGACAGTTGGGACAGGTATCCAGTCTGGCGATCTCTATCTCTTTCTCGCAACCGAAGGCAGCTTCCTCGAAAGTCAGGGTGAGGTCGTACCGCAGGTCAGCGCCCTTCTGCGGTGCTCTCCTGGCGGCCGTGCGCATGCCCCCAAAGCCGAAGAAGTCCTCGAAGATGTCCCCGAAGCCGGCGAAACCGCTGAAGTCGGTGCCGAAGCCCGCTCCGAGTCCCGCGTGACCCCAGCGATCGTACTCCGCGCGCTTTCTGCGGTCTCCGAGTACCTCGTAGGCCTCGTTGATCTCCTTGAAGCGCGACTCAGCATCCGGATCCTTGTTCAGATCCGGGTGGTACTCGCGGGCCAACCGGAGGTAGGCCCGCTTGATTTCGGCGTCGTTGCTGGAGCGGCTGACGCTCAGTACTTCGTAGTAGTCTCTCTTTGCTGTCATTGACTCCACGTCGTAGGGCTATCCGCTGGACATAAGGGATAGTCTACCTGATGATGGCGCCCGATGCAAGAAAAGGGGCAGGCGCTCGGAGCACCTGCCCCTTTGTGGTCAATCTAGACCTCTCGGAATTCGCCTTCCACGGTGCCCTCGTCCTCGGGGCCTCCAGGTGCGGCGCCGCCTCCCGGCGGTGGTGTGGTGGCCTCGGGCTGTTCGTACATCGCAGCCCCTATCCTCTGCATAGCCTCGGTCAGCTCCTGCGTCTTGCGTCGGATGAGCTCCACGTCCTGGCCCTGGAGGGCCTCGCGAACCGCCGCCGCCTTGGCTTCCACGTCGCTGCGCACGTCGGCGGGCACCTTGTCGCCCAGATCACGCAGCGTCTTGTCCGCGGTGTAGGCGGCCTGGTCCCCGTAGTTGCGGGCCTCGATCTCCTCCTTGCGCTTGCGGTCGTCGGCCTCATGTGATTTGGCCTCGCCGACCATACGCTTGATCTCATCCTCGCTCAGACCGCTGGACGCGGTGATGGTGATGTGCTGCTCACGCCCGGTGGCTTTGTCCTGAGCAGAGACGTTGAGGATGCCGTTGGCGTCCAGGTCGAAGGATACCTCGATCTGAGGCACTCCCCTCGGCGCGGGTGGTATTCCGTCGAGCTGGAATTTCCCCAGAGTCTTGTTGTCCAGGGCCATGGGGCGTTCGCCCTGCACGACGTGGACCTCCACGCTGGTCTGCCCGTCGCCAGCGGTGGAGAAGATCTGGGAGGTATGGTAGGGAATGGTTGTGTTGCGCGGCACCAACGCGGTGGCCACCCCGCCCAAGGTCTCGATACCCAGCGTCAGGGGCGTCACGTCGAGGAGGAGTACATCCTTAACCTCACCACCCAACACGCCGGCCTGGATGGCCGCGCCCAGGGCCACGACCTCATCGGGGTTGACCCCCTTGTGAGGCTCTCTTCCGAAGAAGCTCTTCACCGCTTCCTGCACCGCAGGCATACGGGTCTGACCCCCGACGAGGATGACCTCGTCGATGTCGGAGGTGCTCAGCTTGGCGTCTTCCAGGGCCTGCCGGCAGGGGGGGATCGTCTGCTCGACGAGATCGCCCACCAACTGCTCTAGTTTGGACCTGGTCAGGGTCATGGTTAGATGCTTGGGGCCGCTGGCATCGGCGGTGATGAAGGGGAGGTTGATCTCCGCCTGCATCACCGTGGATAGCTCTACTTTGGCCTTCTCAGCAGCCTCTTTGAGCCTCTGGAGGGCCATGCGGTCCTCTCGGATGTTGATGCCCTGCTCTTTCTTGAACTCGTCAGCCACATAGTCGATTACCTTCTGGTCGAAGTCATCGCCACCCAGGTGTGTATCGCCGTTGGTGGACAGCACCTCATAGACGGGAGGCTCCCCTGCCTCTATCTCCAAGATGGAGATGTCGAAGGTACCACCTCCCAGGTCATAGACGGCGATCTTCTCATCCTTCTCCTTGGTCATGCCGTAGGCCAGCGAGGATGCCGTAGGTTCGTTGATGATACGTAGCACTTCCAGGCCCGCTATGCGGCCTGCGTCCTTGGTGGCCTGACGCTGCGAGTCGTTGAAATAGGCGGGAACGGTGATCACCGCCTGAGTCACTTTCTCGCCCAGATACGCCTCAGCGTCAGCCTTCAGCTTCTGCAAGATGAAGGCCGATATCTCAGGTGGGGAGAACTCCTTGTCCCCCATCACGACCTTGGCGTCTCCGTTGGCGGCCTCGGTGATCTTGTACGGCAGGAGCTCGGTATCTCGCTTCACCTCAGGGGTGTTGTACTTGCGTCCCATGAGGCGCTTGATGGAAAAGATGGTGTTGTCAGGGTTGGTGACCGCCTGTCTCTTGGCCACCGTACCCACCAAACGCTCACCCTGCTTGGACACGGCCACTACGGAGGGGGTCAGTCGCCCACCCTCCGAGCTCGGGATGATAGTTGGCTCTCCCACCTCCATGACCGCCACAGCAGAGTTCGTCGTTCCTAGATCAATACCTATGATCTTGCCCATGTTCTTAGTGGTCCTCCCTCCTATTCAGGCTCTTCTTGTCACTTGGCACGGCTGCCACTCTCACCGTTGAAGGTCGCAGCAATCTGTCGTGCAGTTTGTAGCCCTTCTGCATCTCGGCGATGATCGTGTTGTCGCTTTGCTCTGTCGTCTCTTCGCGCACCACCGCGTGATGCAGTTCTGGGTCGAACTGCTCGCCCACCGCATTGATCTCGCTGAGTCCTTCCTGCTCCAGAGTCAAACGCAGTCGGCGCTCGATGAGTGCAATACCTTCCACCCATGTCAGGCTCCGCAGATTATCTGGAACTGTTTGCAGCGCCCGTTCCAGATCGTCGAGAATGGGCAACAGCTTGCTTATCAGCGCGGCGTTGGCCAGGCTTATGAATTCCTCTCGTTCGCGCTCGAGGCGCTTCTTGTAGTTGGCGAACTCGGCCTGAGTGCGCTGCAGCTGGTCCAGGTACTCTGCTGCTTGAGCCTCTACGCGCCCGAGTTCGTCTATCTCTCCCTCAGCCCGTTCTTCCACGGGTTTCTCTTGCACTATCTCGTCCAATTGGATTCCAACCTCCTGATCGGTCTGAGCCAGGGAACCAGCCGCTACACGTGCCGTTCTTGCACCAGCCTACTCATCAGTTCGGCTACGTAGCTTACCATGGGCACGTTTCGGCTGTACGGCATACGCATGGGACCCATCAGACCTACCACCCCAGTGGTGCGCCAGGCCACGCCGTAGCGCGCCAGAATGAGGCTGAACTCGCCCATGCGCGGCCACCGCTCCTCGCCTCCGATGATGACTTGGACTCCGCTGTGGGCGAGGGCGATCTCAGCCAGGATGGCCTCAAGGTGACCAGGCTCCTCCAGGATGGCCACTACCTGCTCCAGCTTCTCGGTCGCCGTGAACTCCGGCTGCCTGAGGATGTTGGCGAAGCCGTAGCGGTGCAACTCCAGGTCGCTTCGCCGGTCGACGTCATCCATCAGCTCGGCGACTTGCTCGCCGACTGTCGCCTGAGCACCTTTGAGACGGGAGAAACTGGCGCGCACCTGCTCACCGGTGAGATCGAGCAGTAGGGCGTCCAACTCGCCCGCCAGGGCCTGGAGTGTCGCCGGGACGCTGGTGGTGGCCAGGTCGATGATGCGACGCCTGATAGTGCCATCGCTCAGCATGATCAAGAGTAGTACGTTGGAGTCGCTAAGACGCACCAACTCCATGCGCTTGAAGCGCGATCGGCGCGCCTTGGGCGCGGTGACCAGAGAGGCGGTGTCGGCCTTGCTGGTGAGAATGGCGCCTGCCAGCTTGATCCATTGCTCGAGGTCCCTGTTCACCTGATGGAACTGGTGCTCGATCATGCGGCGCTCACTGAGGGGCAAAGCCGTCTCCTTCATCAAGTTCTCCACGAAGTAGCGGTAGCCCCTGGCGGTAGGAAGCCGACCGGCCGAAGTGTGAGGCTGGGTCAGATAGCCCAACGTCTCCAGCGCGGCCATTTCGGCCCTAACCGTCGCCGAACTTACTCCCAGGTCGCACAGCTCCACGATGGTCTTCGAACCGACCGGGCTGGCCTTGTCTACGTATTCCCGGACCACGAAGTCCAGTATTCGTTCTTGTCTCGCAGTCAATGGCTCCATTTACGGGTCCCCATTTCAACTGATGGACCGTATGCACGGAATTAGCACTCTAACATCGAGAGTGCTAATTCTAAGATAATGATACCAGAAAACCGGGATTCTGTCAAATTGTGGCCAGGCGGAACCACACCGCAGCCATGGGACAGCAAGCCGCGTGCTATCTGTCGGTCACGTGCTGAAGGATTCTCGCGAGCGGAAGGGCCCATAAGGAAGGTTAGGCCCGGGCGGGTTGAAGACACCCTGAGGACGCCCAGGTTCGGACTGTCTAGTTCCCGATGCTGGCCGGCCTACTTCGGGCGTTCGACGCCATGTGCTAGGTGCGGCTCGTTTGCCAGGGTCTCTGATGCCCAACTCAGAGTCCATGCACTGTTCGTACGTCCGTCAGCCGTCACTACTGTGGCGTGTACAGTCCAATCAGTTCCGCCTCGCCAAGGACTCGTCCCTCCAAGGCCAGCAGCAGGTCAGCCATGGTCGCCTCCGCCTGCAAGTCTAGGACGGCATCGAGGGCATAGAGCGTGAAGACGTAGCGGTGTGTGTCACCGGGACACGGACCGTCATAGCCGACCAGGTTGATGGGAGCGCCGCCGGGGAAAGTCTCTCCCTCATCGACGTAGAGCGCGAAGCTGTTCGTACCCTGGAGTGTGCCATCGGGCAGTGTGGCCTCCGCCGCCAATCCCTCGGGCAACCCGGTGGAGCTGGGAGGAATACCGTAGACGACCCAATGTACAAAGCCAGGCGGATCAGAATCGGCGTCGTCAACTGTTAGTGCAAGGCTCTGTGTCCCATCTGGCACTCCTGCCCACTCGAGCGGTGGTGATAGGTTTGCCCCCTGGCAAGAGTACTGCACGGGGATCTCTCCGTCTGGCTCGAAGGCGCTGCTCGAGATCCCGAGCGGAGGCGCTGGAGTAGGGGTGGGCGGTGTCTCCTCTTCCTCGGGTGCTACTGGAGTAGCCATCGGCGCGGCCGCTTCCGGGCTGGGTGGGGCGGCAGTAGCGGTAGCGGGCGCAAGCGTTGGCTCCTCCGGTGGGGCAGCCGGTTCTTCAGCGGCTGGTGGGGGCTCAGCACCGGGACCGCATCCCGCCAGGGTCAGGGCGGTCAGCGCCGCGAGCACCACGAGCAAGGCAGCCGTCTTCCTCATCTTCTCCTCCTAGCTGACTGCGAATGCTGATCTCCAGACTAGCCAAACTCGAGTACGTCACGGAGATATCGTGGACGACTCTGCAAATCCAATCACGGTGCGTAGCGCAGTGGGTGACGTGCCGCTTCCTTCTCGTGGAGCAGTTCCTCTACAGTGGGTCGTCCTTCGATGGCCTTGCGCAGAGCAGATCGCATCGCCTTGTAGTTGTTGATAGTGATCCTTCTACGGTTCGCGGCCGAGGGATGGACGAAGGCGTTGACGATCATCACCAGGTCATCCAGGGCCCCTTCAGGAAGAAACCCATCTTTCAGACTGGACTGGATAGCCATCACGATCCCTTCGACGGCGTTGTCATAGATGTGGCGTGCCTGCTTCTTGGTGCGCACGGTGACGGTGGGCACCAGGAGAGTGCGCGGCCGCTCGAAGATGATCTTCAACTCCGTCAGGTTCTTGCCCGACGGGTCCTCCGGTTCAGGTCTGCTCAGAGCCTCCTCGAGGGCTGTGCCCACGGGTCCGTCCTTGAGCCCGAGGAGCAGGTCCACGTGGGCGATCTCGAAATCTGGTGGACCCGCATAACCTTCTCCCACCAGCATAGTGAAGTCGGTGACTGACGTCGGGGTCTGCGGCGTGGCGGGCAGGGAGGTCTTGACCTTCTTGCCCTGGCCAAGATCGTACTCCACGCTGCGTGGGGGGATCTTGCCCAGTTCCTCCAATTGCAGGCGGAGCTCCTCGGCGTCCTCTCGACGGAACGCGCCGCCAGGCATGATGGGGTGGCGAGAATTCCCCACCTCGATGCCCATCATACGCAGGCCTTCCTTCACGGCCTGTGTGGATCCGCAACGCACGACGATGCGCACCAGGCGCTGTACGTCTCGCTGGCGCTCCTGGGCCTCGTGGATTCTGCCCTCCATGGTGTGGGCGTAGATC
>DAOUEW010000418.1:0-10844 GCA_034430275.1 Anaerolineae bacterium
CTCCAGCTCACCAGTGTCGATTTCGTGAGACACTTCCACGCCGAGCTTCGCCGCCTGCTCCACGATGATCTGACGTATCACCTCCGGGCTCAGTTCGCCAGCCGCGGGCACCACGTGGTTGTAGCGGCCCAGCACCTTCCTCTTGTCCAGGATCTGCAACTCGACTACAACGTCCGGTTCCTCCAGGACCACCACTTGCTCACAGTCAGCGACGAAGTCGGCCACCAGCTTCTGGGGAAGAGGATAGGGAGTGCCCATCTTGAGGATAGGGAACCTCCCCTCCAGCCCCAATTGCCTGAGCGTGTCCTTCAACACCGAGAAGCTGGTCCCACCGGCGATGAAGCCGAGCCTTGCATCCTCTCCTGGGGTGATACTGTTGTGTTCCGACGTCTCGAACGCCTGCTGTATATCCTCCAGCTTTCGGTTGAGCTCCTTGTGCAGCATGAGACGAAAGCCAGGCGTGGCCGCCCAGCGAGCAGGGTCCTTCTCGAAATCGGCGGGTCGAGCCAGCTCCGGCAGTGGTAGAAACTCGACGTTCTGTCTGGCGTGGGAGACTCGGATGGCCGGACGGAGAATGACCGGCAGATGGTGTCTCTCCGACAACTCAAAGGCCGCCTTGACCATCTCCTTGGCCTCGCGAGGGCTCGACGGGTCGAGGACAGGCACCTTGGCCACCATGGCCAGGAAGCGTGTATCCTGCTCTGTCTGCGAAGAGTGAGGGCCGGGATCATCGCAGGAGATGACAACGAACCCGCCCTTGACGCCGGTATAGGCAGAGCTCATCAGTGGGTCGGCAGCCACGTTGAGCCCGACCTGCTTCATGATCACGGCCGCCCGTTTCCCGGTGTAGCTCGCTGCCAAGGCCACCTCGTAGGCTATCTTCTCGTTGATGCTCCACTCCACGTAGGTGTCCAGACCCAGCTCCTTCTTGAAGCGCACCACACCGGGGAGGATCTCAGAACTGGGTGTACCAGGGTAGGAGGTCACCACGTGGCATCCGCTCTCCACAATGCCCCGCGCGATGGCCTCATTGCCGAGTAGCACTTCCTGTTTCGATTGCTCCAAGCGACGTTTCCTTCCTACAAATGTCATGACCTCGCGGTCCGTCCGGCTACACCTTTCCATCGCAAGCTATCCAAACCATCAGCCGCGGATCACGAAGCGGCACAGGTCATCCCCTTTGGCACAGCAGTGCGTCTCTTCCGAACTCACGTCGGTCCCGAAGATGCCGGCAGCCATGCCCGCCATCACCCCGCGGATCATGTGGCACACGCCTTCCCCCGCGCTGCCGTAGGCCTCGGCGAAAGCGGAGTTCCTGACGACGACGACAAACTCTCTGCCCTCCTTGTCAAACCTCTCGACCTCGAAGTCGCCCCAGCCAATCTCGCGGCCCATGTGGCACATGAAGGACACTATCTCATCGTCCGAATAGCCGAAGACCTCCTTGTACCTCTTCGATGAGCGTGAGCCGCCGGTGTAGCCACCCGCCATCATGCCCTCGGCAATCTCTCCGCCCAACGCCTCCTCCACCGCCTTCTGGAAATCCACGACGGTGTCGGGCCGGATCAGCATGTAGCGCACACCCTTGAAGGAAATCGTCCCGGTGCCTTCGTCGTAGTCGAGGTTGTCGACGATGGAGTTGGCCATCGGTTCTCAGCCTTTCTTGAGCCTCTTGGTCGCGGCCTCGTCGATCCTCAGAGTCTTCAGATCGATGACCACACCATAGTCCTCGCGGGCGCTCTCCAGCGTGACCTTCCCGTCCCTCACGTCCTGCAGGAGCAGTTCGGGATCCCTTTCCAGAGGATCGCCATAGCCCCCCGCCCCAGGCAGGCGCAGACTCACCACGTCCCCCTTGTTCAAGATGTCCAGGCCCTTGGACTTCAGATGCTTCTCTTTGGGAGTGTCCGGATTGAGGAAGAACTTGCCCTTGCTGCCTTCCTTGCCACCGAAGAGCCCGAAGGGGCCAAAGCGTTGTCGGTCTCCGTAGCGAGCCAGCGAGACGTCATCCGTGAGCACCTCGATGTCGCGGCGCACAGTCAGGCCACCGCGATACTTGCCGGCTCCACCAGAATCCGGGATGAACTCGTACTTCCGAATGCGCACCGGGTACTCCAGCTCGACGGCCTCGATGGGCGTATTCTTGAAACGCGCCAGGTGCGAATCCTGGCCGTCTCGGCCGTCCTTCGTCGGTCGCGCGCCTGCGCCTCCACCCTGGATATCGATGAATACGAAACGCTTCCCCGTCCTAGGATGGTAGCCGCTGAATCCGCAGTTGGTGATCTGGCCGTGGCAGCCCGCCTGTACCCTATCGGGCACCGCCTTCGATAGGGCAAGCATCATGGCCTCCGCGATCTTCTGGGAGGTGTTGGTCCTGGCGCCCATGGCCGCAGGCATCACCGGATTGACGATCAGCCCTTTCTCCGCCTCCACCGTGAAAGGCCGGTAGCAGCCGGAGTTGGGAGGTACGTGCGGATCGATGACGGCGATCAGGGCGTAGTAGACTGCCGCGTGTACGGTGGCGATGGGGCAGTTGATGTTGCCCTTGACCTGCTTGGCGGTGCCGTCGAAATCGACGACCACCTCGTCGCCGCGCTTGTGGATGTTCACTTGCAGCTTGATGGGCTCGTCGGAAAAGCCGTCGTCGTCCACCCAATCCACTCCGCTGAAGGTGCCGTCCGGCATATTCCTCAGGCCCGCACGGATGCGGCTCTCCGAGTAGTCCAGGAGCATCTCCTGGCACTTGCTGACGACGTCCACACCATACTTGTCGAAGATGTCCCAGAGCCTCTGCGCGCCCACAAAGTCGGCCGAAGCCTGAGCCCGGATGTCCCCCAAGGTCTTGTCCGGCACCCGGATGTTGTTCTCCAGGATGCCGAAGAGCTCAGGGTCCTCCTCGCCCTTCTTGTAGAGCTTGACCATGGGGAAGCGCAAGCCCTCGAGGTAGATCTCGGTCAGTCCGCCCGCAGTTCTCCCAGGCACGGCTCCGCCCATGTCCGAGTGATGGGCGATGCTGCCGGTGAACCCCACCAGCTCGCCTTTGTAGTAGGCTGGCGCGAAGGTCACCATGTCCATCACGTGCTGGCCGCCAGAGTAGGGATCGTTGAACATGATCAGGTCGCCCTTGTCCAGGTCTTCGGGCTTGTACTTCTCAACCAGAGCTCGCATCCCCAGCTCGAAGCCGGTCAGGAGCATAGGTGCGTGATGGGCCTGGGCGATGGTGTTACCATGTCGGTCGAAGATGGAGCAGGTCATATCCTCGATCTCTTTGATGACGGTGGAGCGTGCCGTGCGCACCAGCGTGCGCCCCATTTCGTCAGCCGCCTGCTCCATGGCATAGCGAATGACCTGCATCGTGATGGAATCAGCCTTGTAGGGCACTGTTTACCTCCTTCAATCCGCGGATCAGGCTCTCTTCTATGAGAGAGGGACGATGATGTTCCCGTACTCGTCCACCGAACCGCTCAACCCCGGTGTGAGGACGGTTGTCGAGGCTATCTCCTCTATCAACGCTGGCCCGTGGACGACGTGGCCCGCGCGCAGTAGTGCTCGATCATAGATCGCTGTATCCACGTAACCCTCTCCGGTGTAGTAGACTGAGCGCTCGCCCTTGCGGGCTGTCTCCGTATCTCCGCCGCCGGCTCCGTCGTGGGACAGCGACACCTCAGGAACCTTGCCGATCGCCGCGACCCGGAGATTGATGAACTCCACCTTCTCGTCAACCGACCCATAGGCGTAGACTCGGTAGTGTAGGTCGTGAAAACGATCCACGATCTCCTGGATGTCCGCCCTCGTGATCGAATCCTTGCGAACCACAGGCGTACTGATCTCGTAGGATTGGCCCTCGTACCGGAGATCGGCGGTCCAGACGATTTCGATCTGATCGTCCTGCACCTTCTGGGCGCGCAGTTGCGCCCTCCCCCTGCCCTCCAGGTCCTGGAAAACCCTGAGAAGCTCCGCAGGTTCGAGTTTCTCCTCATTCTTGGCCACTGTCGAGGCGTAGTCGTAGCGCGTATTGGCCACCAGGAGGCCCACCGCAGAGAGAGTACCGGCATAGGGTGGCACGACTACTCTCTTCATATCCAGGTCCCGCGCCAACTCCACCGCATGCAGCGGCCCCGCGCCTCCAAAGGGCAGCAGTGCGAACTCTCGCACATCGAAGCCCTTCTCTGTGGAGTTCACACTGATAGCGCGCTCCATGTTGGCGTTGACCACCCGGATGATCCCGCTGGCCGCCTCTTCGAGGGAGACCCCGAGAGGCTCTGCCACGTGCTTCAGAATCGCCTTCTCGGCCAGATCGAGGTGCAGCTTCATCTCCCCGCCGAGGAAGTAGTCCGGGTTGAGCCTGCCCAGCACCAGATTGGCGTCGGTGACGGTGGGCCGCTCCCCTCCCAGGCCATAGCAGGCCGGGCCCGGAGCGGAGCCGGCGCTCTCCGGTCCCACGTTGAGCGCTCCGCCCTGGTCCACCCAGGCCAGGCTCCCGCCTCCGGCGCCGATGGCCTCGACGTCGAGAATGGGGATCTTGACCGGAAAACCTTCGAACTGGCTCTCTGGGGCCACCCGTGGCTCTCCGTGATCTATCACTCCCACGTCGAAGCTGGTGCCCCCCATGTCCACGCTGATGACCTGCTCGTCGCCCGACAGCCGCCCGACGTAAGCCGCCGCCAGCGCGCCCCCAGCAGGTCCGGAATTGACGATGTTGACCGCGCGGTGTTTTGCCATGTCGGTGGTCATACAACCGCCGCTGGCCTGCATCACTCGCAAGTCCACGTCGCCATATCGGTCCAGCAACTGCCCTTCCAGGTTGTCCAGGTACCTCTCCACGACGGGAGCCAGATAGGCGTTGATGACCGTCGTGGAAGTACGCTCGAACTCACGGAACTCAGGTGCGATCTCCGAGGAGATGGAAACGGCAGCGTCGGGGAACACCTCCTGGCAGATCTCCCTCACCCTCTCTTCGTGAGACGGATTGCGGAAGCTGAAGAGGAAAGAGACAGCTATCGATTCCACGGCCTCGTCCTTGAGCACACCCACGGCCTTCCTGGCCGAATCCTCGTCCAACGGCACGACCACTTCACCCTCCGCTCCCACCCGCTCCTTGACATCGAGTCTCAGGTACCGGGGCACGAGCGGCAGTGGCGTATCCACAAAGATGTCGTACAGACCCGCAGCAGGGCGCTCGATACGTCCGATCTCGAGGACATCTCTCATCCCCTCGCTGGTCAGCAGGCCGGTCCGCGCACCCTTGCGCTCGATGAGAGCGTTGGTGCCGATAGTGGTGCCGTGTACCATGTAGTCCACATGATCGAAGGACTCGACCGCCATGTCCAGGATCTTGTCGATGCCGCTGATCACACCTCTGGCCAGGTCGCCGTGAGTAGTCAGAACCTTGGTGTAGTGAATCTGGCCGCTGAGGTCGTCGATCAATACGATGTCTGTGAACGTCCCTCCCACGTCTATACCGATGCGCATGCTCCCTGATCCCCCAATTCCTCACATGATGCCCCACCCACGACCAGTGTCTCACCATCCCGGTGAAGAACTGACGAACAGTGGATGGCGCGTAGAGGGTCACCTCCTCCTCTCGCCACACAGGCCGCCCTTGGGAGTTCTTTCCAGGAACAACCCTGAGCAGCCTGGCCGCAGAGGAGAATCTACAAGACTACCGGCTCCTTGAACTCGCCGAAGACGTCCTTGAGTACCTGTGTCAGCTCGCCGACCGTGGCGTAGGCCCGCACAGCGTCCATGATGTACGGCATCAGGTTCTCCTGGCCCGTGGCGGCCTGGCGCAGCCTCTCCAGGCTCTCGCTCACCGCCTGCTCGTCGCGCTCGGACCTCAACAGGTTCAGTCGACGGATCTTCTCCTCAGCCTGCTCAGGTCTATACTCGTGAAGCTCGACGTCGCGCTCCTCCTCCTCGATGCGGTACTTGTTCACCCCAACCTTGACGATCTCGCCGCTCTGGATGCCTCGTTCGAAGCGATAGGCCTGGCGAGATACCCTTTGCTGGATCAGACCTTCGCTGATGGCCTTGACGATCCCGCCCAGTTGCTCGACCCTGTCCATCTCCTCCACGATCCTCTGCTCCAGATCGGTGGTGAGGCGCTCCACGTAGTAGGAGCCGGCCAGAGGGTCCACCGTGTCGCACAGCCCCATCTCGTCGGCCAGGATCTGCATGGTGCGGAGGCCGATGAGCGCCGCTTTCTCGGTCGGAATCGTATAGGCCTCGTCGTAAGTGCAGAGGGCCATGGTCTGAGTGCCGCTCAGCGCGGAGATGAGCGCGTAGTACGCCCCACGAACGATGTTGTTCTCAGGTTGTTCGATAGTCAACCCGCCGCCGCCACCGCCAGCGATCATCTTCATCTGCATCGCCTTCGGGTCGGTGGCTCCAAACCTGTCGCGCACGATCTTCGCCCACAGGCGGCGTGCGGCACGAAACTTGGCTACCTGTTCGAATAGGTTACCCCAGATGTCGAAATTGAAGGAAAGTCGGGCCACGAAATCGTCTACGTCCACGCCTCTTTCCCTCACGTGCTCAACATACGCAGAGGCGATAGCATACGCGTAGGCGATCTCTTGAACGGGATCGGCCCCGGATTCGCGGATGTGGTACCCGCACACACTCACAGGATAGTAGTGTGGGACATGCTCAGCGCAGAACTCGATGGTATCGCCTATCAAACGGATAGAGGGTTCAACGGGAAAGATCCAGGTCCCACGCCCTATGTACTCTTTGAGGATGTCGTTCTGCGCAGTGCCGCGCAGTTCCTTGAGGGGGACCCCCTGCTTCTCGGCGACGACGAAGTACATGGCCATCATGATCGCCGCGACACCGTTGATGGTCAGGCTGGTGCTGGTTTTATCCAGGGGGATGTCTACAAACGCCTCCTCCATGTCGCTCAGGCTGTCCACCGCCATACCCACGCGGCCCACTTCACCCCAGGCCAGAGGGTGGTCAGAATCCAGGCCCATCTGAGAAGGCAGGTCGAAGGCGACGTTGAGGGCATTCTGTCCGTGGTCGATGAGGTACCTGAAGCGCTGATTGCTCTCCTGTGGAGTGCCAAAGCCAGCGTATTGCCGCATCGTCCACGGGCGGTACCGATACATGTACTTGTGAATACCCCGAGTATAGGGATAGGCCCCCGGCTCGCCGATATCTTGCTCGTGGTCCAGGTCGGCCACGTCGTCCGGGCCATAGATCGGCTTCACCTTGATGCCAGACTCCAGGACTACCTCTCGTAGCTTCTTCTCCATGGTCAGTCCCTTTCGCCTTTCGCAATCTCCATTGAGACGACTGGCCCGTGCGCCGCAGCCAGCCCTCTTAGCATCCCAACTCGAGGCTTCGACCAACACGATAGAACCTAGCGGCGAGTGTTTTCCCGCCGGCACGGACCGGCGGTCAGTGCCTGCGTGTATCGCCCGCCGAAAACCATTCAGCCAAACAGTCTGGTCTGTGATGGCCTCCTACTTCTCGTCTTTGGACTCTTCTATCTCAGCCAGGTCGCTGTATATCGTGTGCCGCGAGACACCCAGCCGCTCGGCCATGAGGGGTACAGCCTTCTTGAGCAAGAAAGCGCCACGCTCTTCCAGAGCACGAATCACCTTCAGCCGATCAGCCCTCTGCATCAGGGAGATAGGTATGCCCGCCGCGGCGATAGCGTCGTCGAGCATCGTGTCCAGAACGTCTCCTACGTCGCTACCGAAGGTCTGCGGCTCCGCCTCGTCTTCTGTTGGCTTGATCAATCCCTGCAAGTGTCGATCGAAAGTCAGATACGGCGTGATATCGAGGTTGATGCACATCCCCCCGAGAATCTCTCCCTGGTCGTCGGTCAGGAACACGGAGGAGGACTTGATGACTCTGCCCCCATCAACCACCGTGGTGTACGAGTAGACCCGCCCGCTCTCCGGAGACCGCAAGCAGGCCAGACCAGAGTCGGTCAACGGCCCACCGACTCGACGATCGGTCACATCGCCCTCGATGGCCACGATGGAGGCATCAGGATAGGCCATGTCGTGCAAGACCACCTCACTGCCAGGACCAAGAAGGTCCACGATGGCCATCATCACGGGCTTCAACGATTCATAGAGCTTCTTCTTCAACTCTGCATCCACGCTGTCAGTCATCCGCTCCGCCCAGGAAACAGAAAGCCCGCGGTGTTCTCACACGGGAGCGCGCTGAAACGCGCTGGCCTACGTGTGATCCGCGGGCGCCTCGCGATTCGACAACGACACAACCTAATCAACAGAAACGGATTCGTAGACGACATGATCCACACCGACCATCAGCAACCCAAGACCTCACTCAGTATACATCCATCTCGACAGTTTGTCAAGTACCTAGACATTTCGACAACATGCTCCGCCCCACCTTTGGAGCGCGGACGAGTCGCCCCCACCGCTCCGGCCCCGGAAGGCCGTCTCCACACAGTTCACGTTCCACAAGCGTGTGCAAGAAGGGGGCGCCAGAGATCCGTACGAGCTGCTGGCCACTGGCTTCGCCGCTGGACGCACCCTGAGCCACCTCCTGAGCCCGACGAAGGATAGACCGAAGGTCGTATCGAAGGGCCGGTCCAGCGGCGCCTCGACGCCGTTGCTCCATACTTTGCGTCCCATGAACCTTGCTAAAGCACCCTTCAGTATGTATAATGGCTTTCCGTGCCCCAGTGACGGACAGGACTCTCGAGTGTGTCGGCCCGAATGGGTGGAAAGGGGGTGAGAATGAGCTCTCGAGCTCTCACGTACAACGCAATCACGTGGACCAACGTCGCCAAGGCCACAGCAAACGACATAGAGCAGCTACATCAGCAGTTCCCTTTCTTCCACCCACTGGACCTGGAAGACTGTCTCAGCGCCATCGAGAGGCCGAAGATCGACGAATACGATAACTACTTATTCATCGTCATGCACTTTCCTGTCTTCAACAAGGCCACCCGGCGGCTGGGCCGCACGGAGGTGGACATCTTCGTGGGCCGTGGATTCCTGGTCACGGTCAGTGACGGCACACTCAAGCCTCTCGCCGAAGACTTCGACAACTCCGAGATCGACGAGGGTCTACGTAGCCAGTTCATGGGGCGGGGATCATACTACCTGTTGTACATGCTGATCGATGATCTGGTGGACTACTGCTTCCCTATCCTGGACAAACAGAACCACAACGTTCTGGATATCGAGGAGAGGATCTTCGACGTGAACGCCAGAGCGATGGTAAGGGAGATCTCCATCCTCCGGCGAAACCTGCTCAACTTCAGGAGCACCATCAAACCTCAGATGAAGATCATCACCAGCCTTGAGCGTAAGGATTGGGAGTTCTTGAGAGGAGACCTCGAGGTCTACTGGGGAGACGTATCCGACCACGCCGTGCAGATCTGGGAACGTCTCGAGGACCTGTGGGAGGTCGTTGAGGGTCTGAGCACAACCCTCGAGTCGCTGACCTCTCAGCGCATCAACGAGGTGATGAAGATCCTCACCATCTTCTCGGTGATCATGCTCCCTCTGTCGGTCATCTCCGGTATCTACGGGATGAATCTCCGGCAACTACCCCTCGCCAGTCACCCCCTCTCGTTCGTGATCATCATAGGTATCATGGCGAGCATCGTGGTCGGCATGTTGGCCTACTTCAGCCGTAAAGGCTGGCTCTAGATGCAAACCGCAGTCACTGAGGCGCCGCCCGAAGGCGAAGACGTCGAGGCGCCGCTCAAGGTAGACTTCAAGAAGTTGTTCCTCATTCTCGCCGTAGGCATCGGGGTCGCGCTACTTCTGGTACGGCTGGTCGGTGAGCGAGAGGCCGTGAGACTCCTCGGCTCCGCCCACACAGGCTTCGTAGCGTTGGCTGTTCTCGCGGAGTCGTTGCGCTACGTGGCCGTGGCCCTCTATACGCAGAAGCTGCTCCACTTTCTTGGCCGCCACATCCCGCTGTGGCCATTCCTGGAGTTGATGTTCGCGGGTGGCTCCGCCAACCGAATCGTCTCGGCCGGGGGTGTGGCAGGCATCTACGTGCGCTATCGCTTCTTCGACAAGCACGGTCTTTCCATGGGTAACCTGGCTGTGGTCCTTATCTTGCAGAACATCATGACTGGCGTGATCCTGTTCACCACCCTTTGCCTGGGCCTCCTTTACCTGCTATCTCGCCGACTGCTGGGCATGGAGCAGTTCCTGGTGGCCGCAGCCATGTTGTGTCTGATGTTGGGCCTGTTTGTCGCATCCATCGTGCTCTACCGGCGCCCGGCCCAGCTCAAGCGGGCCCTGGACCGCCTGAGCCAGACGGTCGCCGCGCCCATCAACAAGGTCACCGGGCGGAGTCTCTACAATCCAGATGGCCTGGCGACGGGTATAGACAACTTCGACAAGGCTGTTGAGGTCGCTCGCAGTAAGCCGCTGGAGACAGGCAAGGCTCTCATCTACGGCCTGTTGACCCTGTTCTCTGACATTGCCTCCCTGTACTTCGTCTTTCGCGCGCTGGGGTTTGCCATCAGTTTCGACGTTTTGGTCGTGGGGTACGTGGTCACCAACTACGTAATCAGCCTGTTACTCATGCCGGAGGGCATCGGGATCACAGAGGTCTCGTTGGCTACCGTCTATACCAGTCTAGGCGTACCATCTGCCATGGTGGTGGTGGCCACGCTGCTGTTTCGATTCATCGCCTTCTGGCTGCCCATCGGCGTGGGGCTCGTGGCCCTGTGGCACCTGCGCCGGAGAGCGTTCATCTGATTCGATGGCACCGTGGGAGCGGTGTGCAGACTGGAAGGCTAGCTGATATGGAAGTCTCTGCCTCTCACTTCACGCTCGTCGCCCTGCTGCTCCTCGTGTGCCTGGCGCAGGTGGAACGAAAGGGCCTGGTATCCATCTCTG
>DAOUEW010000419.1:0-4316 GCA_034430275.1 Anaerolineae bacterium
TAGATGCAGATGTCATCGTGGCTGGTCCGGGCAGTCTCTTCACGAGTGTCTTGCCCAACCTCTTGGTCCCGGGCATCGCTAGCGCGTTGAGGGCCTC
The DNA here is from genome assembly GCA_034430275.1 of Anaerolineae bacterium. GTDB lineage: Bacteria > Chloroflexota > Anaerolineae > UBA7937 > B3-Chlor > JAUVXJ01. The sequence continues at coordinate 98 of DAOUEW010000419.1, forward strand.
GCCGGCCGTCAAGGCCTACATCTCCAACATCGCCACCGAGGAGGGTGAGACGGACCACTTCATCCTCGACGACCATCTGCGTGCCCTCGAGGAACACGTGGGTGAGGGGTTGTTCACCTACGTTCTGGCCAACGACCACGTGGGGTTGCAGTTCCCGCGACACATGAAGGTGGAAGCGGTTGCGCCTCAGAGTGAGCTGGGAGAGCGCTACGAGTTGCTGTCCGAAGACCTCGTAGATCTGGAAACCCCCTGGCAGCACGATCCCCAGAAACTAGCCGCAGCCTTGTTGGGTCTGTACTGGTCGGTGAGGACGAAGGCTGCCCCAGACCAAGACTGACTCCACTCTCCGCCCGCCTCGCCTCGAGCAGTCTGCTTTACCCCATGTTTACGAGCGGATGTTGAAGTGTTTACACTGTGTGGATACAATGTAGGTGCGTCGGACCTGAGCGGTCGCGCCATGGGTAGGGACGCAGCCAGTCTCGAAGCGGAGGAGCAGCGCCAATGCCATTCGTAGTTGGTGAAAACGTCGGACCATACAGGATCACCAAGCAGCTTGGCGTGGGCGGGATGGCCACGGTGTGGAAAGCGTATCACCCTGCCCTGGATCGCTACGTCGCCATCAAAGCCCTCCACCCCTCTTTCAAAGAAGATCCCCAGTTCACCGCCCGCTTCCAGCGGGAAGCCAAGATCGTGGCCAAGCTCACCCATCCCCACATTGTGCCCATCTATGATTTCAGCGAACACGAAGGAATGGCGTATCTGGTGATGCGGTACATCGACGGACGTACCCTCAAGGCGATCTTGAAGGAAGGTCCGCTGCCTCTGGACAAGGTGATAGACATTCTGGAGCCTGCCGGGCAGGCTCTGGCGTATGCCCACGATCAGGGTGTCCTACACAGGGACATCAAGCCCAGCAACTTCATCCTCTCCTTGGAGGGAGAGGTCTTCCTGACGGACTTCGGGTTGGCCAGGATGGCCGAGACCGGCGATTCTACCCTGTCCCGGGACATGTTGGTGGGCACACCTCAGTACATCTCTCCCGAGCAGGCTCGAGGGGAGAAGCTGGACGCGCGCACGGACATCTACTCGTTGGGGGTCGTGCTCTTCGAGATGCTCACGGGCAAGGTGCCCTACGACGCCGACACTCCCTACGCTGTGATCCACGATCACATCTTCAGCCCGCTGCCCCTGCCCACCGAGTTCAAGCCCGACGTCCCGGGCTCGGTGGAGAGGGTAGTGCTCAAAGCGCTGGCCAAGGATAGGAACGATCGATTCGAGAACGTAAGGGAGATGGTCTCGGCGCTCGAAGAAGCGCTGGCCGGGGAACTCGTGGCCGTCGAGGCTCAGCCGCCGCTGCCGGAGGAGAGCTCGGAGGGCCCGGTCCCACTGGCCGAAATGGCGGAGGAACTGCCGCCGGTTGAGCCAATGGGGGAGATCGAACCACCAGCACCGGCTCGAGGACGTTCGCGGCGATGGATCGCTGTGATCGCCGTGCTGGGGATACTGCTTGTCGTGTGCGTATGTGGGTCTTTGTCGTTGGTGGCGCTGAGGCGACGTGGAAAGCAGGCACCGCTCAGTGTGGAGGCTACGGTGGCGCCGGTGCGAGAGGATCCCGCCGCGCACGTGTTTCTGGCACGACGCTACGTCCAGCAGGGCAACGTGGACGAGGCCATCGCTGAGTACGAAGCGGCCATCGCCCTGGATCCGGGGTTCGTGGAAGCCTACGTGGATCTGGGCAACCTGATGCTCCGCGAGGGCGACTTCCAGAGGGCGCTAGAGCTTCTTGAGACGGCGTTGGACATCGAGCCAGACCACGTCAAGGCTCACCTGAGCCTGGGGGACGTTTACCTCCAGATGGGCGAGTATGACCCCGCTGCGTATCACTACCAGATCGTCGTGGATCTGGACCCTGAGGTGGCCGGGCCGCACGGCAAACTGGGCATCTGTCAGATCCTTGGCGGCGCTGTGGAGTTGGGCAAATCGGAGTGTGAGCTGGCCCTGAGTCTCGACTCCAAGGTGCCCGAAGGGCACTTCTGCATGGGTCTGTATCTAGCCCGGCAGGGGGACACCGAACAGGCGAGACGCGAGTTTGAGATCGTGGTGGAGTCCGGCTCCGAACTACTCGCGGAACAGGCAAGGAGGCAGCTAGATAGACTGGAGTGAATGGGCGCCGCTGATCTGGTTCGTGGCCCTTCTGCTCTGTCTGGTCGCAGCGAAGCGATGGCTGAGCAGGCACCTCTATGGTCTGGGACTGCTGCTGGGCGGAAGCCACGACGTGGCCGTGCTGTCCTATTTCCTGCTGCTGCTGCCCGGTGTGCTCGTCCACGAGTTGAGCCACTGGCTGGCAGCCAAGCTATTGCGTGTTCCCACTGGGCCGATAACCATCGGGCCCTCCTCCAAGGGCAAGGGTGCCACGCGGTTGGGCTCGGTCTCCATGGCCAGGGCTGACCCGCTCCGAGAAGGCGTCATCGGCTTGGCGCCCTTGATCACCGGGAGTGTTCTCATCCTCGTTATCGCGTACCAGGTCTTCGGCCTGGCAGGCCTCCCTGACCTGATCATGGGGCTCAACCCAGGGGCGGTGCTCTCGATGCTCCAAGGATACCTGTCCGTGCCCAACCTCTGGCTGTGGGTGTACCTCATCTTCTCCATCAGCAACGCCATGCTGCCCAGTGAGTCGGATCGTCAGGCCTGGCTGTCTTTGGCCCTGTACTGCTGCCTGGCCGCAGTGGTCCTGTACGGGTTCGGCCTCCTGGGGCCGGTGTCCTCGCCGTTGTCTTCCTTCCTGCTGAAGGGGCTCCATCACCTCACCTTTGCGTTCTTGCTCACGATCGTAGTGGATGGTGTGGTGATAGGACTGGTGGTGGTTGTGGAGAGAGTGCTGATGGTCATCACGGGCAAGAGGGTCGAGTACTAGACGGTCGAACGAGACGATCACGCAAAGCGACTACGGTAGTCTGCTCAGCACCCTCATCGCTCTCAACGTTACCCACTTGCTGGGCTGACTCCTTTTGCCGAAGCTGGTCCACGTCTTGGTCAGAGTGCGCTCCAGGAGCCAGCGGCCTTCACTGTCCTGCTTCTCCAGCACAAGCTCGATGGCTCGGCGCAGGTTTGGGTGTCCACCGTGGCCCAGTTGCGCGAGCACGTCGATGGCCTCCAGTACGTCGCTGCCGTAGCCCAGCGGGAAGCCTAGCTTGAACCAAAGAGGACTGACCAGGCCAGTGCCGCTGGGATAGTCGGCCATCGCCAGGTCACGGCTGAGGAGAAGATCTACGCCTCGGTCGAGGGCCTGCTTCACCGCCGGGGAACGCTGTCGCGGTGGAATCAGCGCCAGGGCGCGGAGGGACTTGACCGCTCCCCAGGCGCAGGGAAGCCACGTCTTCTTGTCGGCACGGTTGGGGGAATTGGCGAGGCACTTGAATCCGTCCTCCACGATTCTTTTGGCTAGCGCCTCGGAGACTGTACGCACAGTGGGATGGTCACCGTGGCCCAGCTGCAGAAGCGACCACAGAAGATTGCCGTTGAGACAGGCGATTGTGCCGGTGCTCGCCTTGGTGGCGGAGAAGAGACCCGCTTCGGGGACGAGGCTGTGCTCCAAAACGAACCGACAGGCTCGATCTATGGCCTCGCTAGACGTAGCGCCCAGATCGGCCAGGAACATCAGTTGCCAGACCGTGGCTCTGTACTTGGGACTATACCCGCGGCCCGGTTTGACCCAATAGCCCTCGGGGTACTGGGCTTCCACTATCTCCCTCACCGGCCTCGAGGCCATGATGGACGACTGGGCGCCGACCATGTCGGGGTCATCGGTTGGTCGGCCCAGCAGGTCCCTGAGGGCGAAGAAGCGCACCGATGGGTTATCGTCCTCCAGCAACCAGGGGAGCGGGTCCCCTCTGACGTGCTGGCTCCATTGCTGGCTCATGCCCACCCCACGATGTGCCTAGGACTTGCGCGCGACCCGAAATGGGTTCTGTGCATAGCCGTCTCTCGGGTAGCGAAGGATCTGGACGCCGGGCGGCTCGTGCTCCAGGAAAAGACTCAACCGATGTGCCTGTTCCTCCAGTTGCCTGGTTAGTCGCGAGCCGGCTTCATTGAAGAGCAGCACCTGAAGGGCAGATCGCTCGCTGTTCTCCACCCAGACACCGATCACGCGACCATCTTCCCAGACGGTGGGAAGAGCGTTCCCCGCCCTATCGAACACCTTGTTCGATCTGCCAGGATC
>DAOUEW010000420.1:0-4579 GCA_034430275.1 Anaerolineae bacterium
AAGACGCTGGCACCATAGCCCAAGGAGCTTGCGCTGACCAGGCCCGCGCAGAGAAGAGGAGTAACCTGGTGCCCTTCACGTGTCCCGATTGTTCGCGTGCCGGATCGCTGAGGATCACCCTTAGGATCGAGCTCCCGCCCGACAGCCGGTCGGACGAGATCGCGCTGCAAGTAGTGGAATGCTCAGACTGTGGGTTTGCTGGCATCGCCGTCTACGAAGAGTCCAGACGAGGCCCTGTGGACACAGAGACGTGGGACCATACGGGGTATCACTTGCCAAAGACCGAACTGCGGGATCTACGAAAGACGATCAGAAGCTGTCACCACCCCACCAATCCGCGGTGCTCGTGCGCCGCTCACCAGCGTCTGAGCCAGACCGACGCTTCGGGCCGTTGGAACACGCTACACAACCTGCACACAACGGATGCCTTCCCCGTCAGCAAATGATGGCGACGCGGAGACCCACGGACGCTGGACCCTACCGACAAAGCGCCTCGAGCGAAGAGAGAGTTGGTGGTGAGACAAGGTAGCGACAGACGAGCACTGGGAAGGGGCAGGGCCCTGGCGGTGGCCCTTCTTCTTTCGGCGCTGCTGCTCCTGGCGGCGCTCGCTTGCGGCCCTCTGAGGACCCTCACCTCGCTCAGCCAGGTAGACGAGCACCCTCTCTACGTGATGCGCTACTACAGCCCCTACTCATCCGAGCTCCTGCTGCGAACGGGCCTGGAGCAAACCATCTACGAGGTCCTCCGGGAATCGACCATGCCAGATTCGTGCACCTGCTTCGCCGGCCTGAACCCGGACGGGGAATCGGTCTTCGGCCGCAACTTCGACTGGCACGATCACCCCGCACTGTTGCTCTTCACTGACCCTCCCCATGGCTACGCATCGGTATCCATCGTGGACATTCACTATCTGGGATACGACACCGGAGCAATCCCCGCCACCAGCCGCGTAGCCCTGCTGCTGGCACCATTCATCCCCTTCGACGGTTTGAACGAGGCAGGCCTGGCCGTAGGCATGATGGCGGTAGCCCACGCTCGAGACGCCAACGATCCCGCCAGGCCCACGATCGACTCCTTGCGAGCTATCCGTGTGCTGCTCGACCGTGCAGGGAGCACCGACGAGGCGATCTCCCTGCTACGAGAGTACAACATCGCCTTCTACGACCCGCCGATACACTACCTGATCTCCGACTCGTCGGGGACCTCGGCCATCGTAGAGTACGTCGATGGTGTGATGAGAGTCACCGTCAACGAAGAACCGTGGCAAGTGGCCAGCAACTTCATCTTCTTCGAGGTTCTGCCCCTCGGGGCGGACTCTCCCTGCCCGCGCTACAACAGGGCCTATCAGGCGCTCAGCGCAGCGAATGGCAGCATCTCGCCAGACCAGGCCATCGCTATCCTGGAGAGTGTATCTGGCGCCAACACCATCTGGTCGGCCGTCTACGACATGAGTACCGGCGAGATCCAGGTGGTTATGGACAAGAAGTACGATCAGATCCACGCCTTCCGGCTTGAGATGAGGGACGCAACACCGAGATGACGATTGGGCCTGGGGAAGGGCCAGGGGCCGCCAAGGGCCTCACACGGGCTGCTGAAGCCGGGCGCCCGGCAGAGGCTTCCCACTCACGCGTGCGAGGACAGTCTTCACCGACGCGATTCGGTCTGCGCGACGCCGCACGACGGCGAGTTGGTGCAAGTCGCCCTCATCCGCATCGATCGCGGAGTGGATGTCGGAGCCCGGCGCCGCTGAGGGAATCGGGGCAGCTACTTGAATATTGAGAAGGTGCGGCGACCCTAGTGGACGAGTATGGGGAGCATTCCCTCGGACTGAGTGAAGCCTCGTACCCAGGAGACACGCCTTCTCCGCTGGCGGCGTCGGCGAAACCGGACGCGCGGTCTACTTGTACTCGGGGAACTCGTCCTCTTTGAAGGTGGCCACGGGCAGCTCCTCCTCCAGACTGCGCCCGGGTAGGTACTCGAACAACGCCTGAACCTTCTCACCCACGGCGCGGAAGATCAGGGCCAGGGGCAGGTCGCTGGGGCAGGCGCTCTCGCACATGCCACACCCTACGCACGAGCTGACCATGTGGTTCATCCTGGTCAACTGGAAGAGCAGCGTATCGCTGGGCATCCTGGCAGCACCCTTCCGGCCAGCCCACATCAGATATCGATCCGAGGGATGACGGAAGGTGTCGGTCTCGAAGATACACTCCTTGCAGTAGCAGATGGGGCAGACCTGGGCACAGTTGTGGCAAGCGATACACGTGGAGAACTGGGCCACCAGGCTGGGTACGTCGTTGACGCGCTCTCGCAACTCGCTGAAGGCCTCGTCCCTGGCCTTCTCCCTCTCCGCAACCAGCTTGGCGACCGTCTCTTCTCTGGCGGGAGCCTCGCCCTCCCCAAGGCCGAGCTTCTCCAGCACCTCTTTTCCGATCTCGGGCTCCATATCCAGCAGGATCTTACTCTCCATGTCCACGCCGATAACCCCTATGGCGATGTCCACGCCCGCGGGCACCGGGTACTCGCAGATCTGACAGGCGGCGCGGAACTCGTACCCTTCCACCGGCAGAATCTCCCCTTGACTCACCGCCTTCAACTGTTCGCTCGAGGGTCCAGAGCCATCGCCGCCCTCGCTCCTCAGCCGCGCGTACTCAGTCACCTCATAGGTGCCCAGGCAGTCTATGCCCAGAGTCACGAGGTTGTCGAGACTGGCCTGCTGGAGCTTCACCAGCTCGATCAACGCTCTCATCTCGCAAGACCTGAGCACCACGCCCACCTTCTCCCGATTGCCACGGCGGGTCAACCTGGACACCAGGGTGGCGGAATTGACCGGCATCACCGGTGCCAGGGGGTTCGCTCTCTCCAACCTCTCAGGGTCCTTGACCAGTGTTTGCACGACTGCGTCGCCGGAAGGTAGCTCCAGCGGAACCAACAGTGCGTCGACCACCTGCGCCTCCAGCAGCCCTCGCAGGAACTGCCGCAACGCGGCCAGCACGTCCCCTTCCTTGACCTCCACCACCGCCTTCACGCTCATACGTTGCGCCTCCGCGCCATCCACGCTAGATCGCCCAAACCTCGCGCATGGGGTTGGGCCCTTTCTCCTTGAGCGCCTGAACCATCTCCTCGATGGTGTCGGCGAAGCGCTTCCCCTCGCTGGCGCTGATCCAGCGCAGCCAGACACGGTCGGGATCGAGCCCCAACTGTTCCAGGATACTGTTCAGAATGGCCACTCTACGCCGGGCCTTGAGATTGCCGCTCTGGTAGTGGCAGTCCCCCGGATGGCACCCTCCGATCAGCACCCCGTCGGCACCCTCCAAGAGGGCCTTGATCACGTAGATAGGGTCCACGCCCCCCGTGCACATCACACGAATAGCCCTCACGTTTGGTGGGTACTGAAGCCTGGAGGTCCCCGCCAGGTCAGCGCCCGTGTAGGCACACCAGTTGCAGAGAAAGGCCACTATTCTGGGCTCGAAACTCTCCATGATCCTAGCTCCATGCTACTCCATAACACCTAGACTGCACCGCCTAGTCCAGGGCCGCGTCCAGCATCGCCATCAACTGCGTCTTCTCGAAGACTCGCTGCTGGATAGCCCCGCTGGGACAGGCCACCGTGCAGGCACCGCAGCCCCGGCACAACAACGGGACTACTTCAGTGATGCCGGTCTCCTCATCGGCGATCAAAGCGCCGTACGGGCAGGTCTCGATACATCGCCCACACGCGATACAGAGCCGGGGGTTCACGAAAGGCACCGCAGGCTGGCCCTCCAAACGCTGCTTGGCCAACATCACCGCCGCACGCGCCGCAGCGCCCTTGCCCTGAGAGATAGACTCCTCGATGTTCTTCGGGCCTTGACAGAGGCCGCAAAGGTACATCCCCACCGCCTCGAAGTCCATGGGCCGCACCTTGGAGTTGGCCTCCTCGAAGAAGCCATCTTCGTCCAGTGGTAAGTCCAGGAGCTTGGCCAGGCCCTCGTGGTGCGATTCCACGCCGACACTCAGCACCACCAGGTCCGCCTCCAGCTTCAGGTCCGCGCCCAGGATGGGGTCCCTGATCAGGACGCGCAACCCTCCATCCGCGGCCTCGACCTTGGGCTTCGCCTCCACCTCGTAGCGCACGAAGATCACGCCCGCCTCCCGCGCCTGGCGATAGAAGTCCTCCTGGAAACCATAGGTCCTCATGTCCCGGAAGAGCACGAAGACGTTGGTCTCGGGATTCATCTCCTTGAGACGGAGGGCGTTCTTGATGGCGACCGAGCAGCAGATACGGCTGCAATAGGGACGATCCGGCTCCCGCGAGCCCACGCACTGGATCATAACCACGTTCTTCACGTCACCGAGGCTCTCCTCGTCGCCGGCGACTCTCTCCTCCAGATCTCGCTGCGTCACCACCTGCGGGTGCTCACCGTACAGGTATTCTGTAGGTTTGGCCTCGTCGCCCCCGGCGGCCACCACGATCACGCCGTGCACCAGCTCCTCAGTGCGGTCGCGGGAAGAAATGGTTGATCTGTACGCTCCAGGCTCACCCACCACCTCTTTCAACTCAGCACCCAGGTGAACGGCGATTCCTTCGCTGCCCTC
>DAOUEW010000421.1:0-2331 GCA_034430275.1 Anaerolineae bacterium
CAAAAGACAGATCGTTGATGCTGTCCACCAGCGGGGGCACCGCCGACAGGTCCAAGGCGGCAAGGGTGCTGTTCTGCCCCATCTGAGTGACCAACTGGTCCGCGCTGGCCGGGCCAGCCAAGGCAAACAAGCCGCCCAGAGGCGAGCTCTCGCGCATAAGGTCGGCCCTTGCCTCGTCGTCCAGGATCCGTTGGTCCTCCTCGACGTAGCTCTGCACGATCAGATGGCCCAACTCCGCGCCCGTCATGTCGGGGTCCCGCTGGAGTGCGTCCAGAAAGCTGGTGTAGGCCCATCCCAGTGCTGGCTCCGTTTCCTGTGAGAGGACCGAGTAACGGGCGTGGGGTGCCAGGGCGGTCATTACTTCCACGTGGCCCATCAGGCAGGCATCCAGGCCGACCAACTCGAACTTGTCCAGGCCGGTCTGGTCACGGATCTCCTGGAGAGCGTCATCGAGTTCCATCAAGTACAACTGGTCACCGAGCTTGGAGGACAGCGGGGTGCTGCGATCCTCCGCGCCGCCCGGCGCCGGATCGCTCCAGCCCCCGGGCCAACCCATGCCGTGGTCGGAGAGGATCAGCAGGTACTTGTCGGCCGGGAAGGTCTCCATGGCCCAGGTCACGAAGTCGACCAGCGTGTCGCCATCCGACATGTCCAGCTCGCCCAGATCGGCCACAAGCTGGGACCCTACTCGGTTCAGGTCGTCGTCCTGCGTGACGTAGAAGCGCTTGGTGCTGCTCCAGTTGCCGTCGCCGTCGAACGCGCCGGAGAAGCGGTCTACCTGGGCCACTATCTGCACACGGTCGCTGGAGCCGACGCGCTCCGCCTCATTCAGATCCACGTAGATGTCCTTTTCCAGGATTCTGTCGTCGGCGTCCTGGTAGAGCATCACCAGCCAGTCCTGGCCCACGGCCGAGCGGGTAGGAGCTACGAATGGCCTCGCCGTCGCTGCTGGCGCAGCCGTCTCGAAGGGCTCATAGGGCTCGCTGGGGAATAGAGAGCTCAGATCGCCGCCGCCTCCCCCTGCCAGCATGATGAGGGCGCCCAGCACGCAGCAGCAGACGACGGCCAAGAGGCCGATCAGCAGCCACAGAGGTAGCCCCTTGAGGGATGGCAGCGGCAGCTTAGAGGGAAGTGTAGGGCCCGCTGCTTCCGTCCAGTCCGTTCGCGAGAGTGGGCGCGTGGCTTGGCCCTCGTCCTCGCGGTCACGGCGCCGGGGAGCCTCGGCTCGTTCTCGGCCTTCGGGGCCTGCGGGCTCGGTACGCCGCCGTCGTCGGCCCCGGACCACCGGTTTCTTCCCCTGGTCGGAATCCCTCGGTCCTCTGTCGTCGCTCATCGCACCCTCCTGGGTAGGGTTGTGCAGACTCTGGTAGAATCATTCTATAGCGGCCCGGAGCTACAGTCAAACACTGGGGATCGCCCTCTCCCTCGTGGAAACCTGGAGACCGGCGAGCTGACGCTTCTGCCGCACTAGGTGCGGGGGATGAACCCGTACAGGGTGGGCCGTTGCTTCAGGGATTCCTGGAGGAGTTGGCCGCCCTCGACGTATGCTTCGAGGAGACGGCAGAGCGAATCTGAGTTCGCGAGTGTGGTTAGGAGCGCGGCTGCGTGCGACCTTTCAGTCTCTGCGCGCCTGATGCTTTCCGCATGCCTCTCCACAGTTCTCCATAGCCGCGGTCCGGCCTGGGAAGTCATCGTTCTCAGGCATGGCCGCGGTCTTGTTTGGTGCCCCGCCGCCGTTGAAGGTGCTGATGCCGCCTACTACGCGGGCGCAGAGCGAGGTCCCCGCTCGCTCGATTGGCCGTTCGCTAACCACGCACGTGTGTTTAGAGGGGTGGCTATCCCGCTTGTCGGCACCGTGGCTCAGTCGCTGCGCGCCTGCGGTTTCCCGCATACGCCATCGTACGCCACGATGGCCGCCGCAGCGTAGAGGGGCGATGATCCGGCGAGGAGATGCCCGGTGGCCTTGTCCACCGTGTACTTGACGAAGTCGTAGGGCGTGATCTCCACGTAGGCGTAGACCATGCTGGGAGGGGTGGAACCTGGCTCCAGCCCGTGGCACGTCCGGATGCCTACTTGTTCGTAGTCGCTAGGCCAGCTGATCACGAACGGATTCGACCTGCCTGAACCAGTCGTCGAAGTAGATACTGATTCTCTTTTGATCGGGCTTCCGCAGAGGGTTGTGGTGGTCTACTACGTTCCTTGATCTCGCAATCTCCTTGATCCGCTGAGTAGCCCAAGCTTGGTCTGGGAAGAGGCCCTTGAAGTGAGGCCATTGGCCTTCAATGAGGGTGACAAGGTGTGGGATGTCGGTGTAGTGGATGGGGTGCCCTC
>DAOUEW010000422.1:0-7798 GCA_034430275.1 Anaerolineae bacterium
TCGTACGCCCAGTGTGCACGGAACACAACATCTTGGGGCGACACACCCAGTTAGGTTAGCACAAAGCGACGGGCATGGCAAGGGGGAAAGGGCTGGACAACCTTAAAGTTTGAGGGATGGCATAGAGCCGAAACAGGAGATGGGGGCGAGGGGGAAGGTGGCGCAGTAGCCTTCCCCCAGGAAAGGATCCTTCTGGCAAGTGAGTCCGTGCTCTACTTGCTCAGAATTGGGCCTTTCAGCCCCGAAAGGGAGGAGGAGAGAAGTCAGTATACTGTTGTTTGTCCCACTGCACAGCCAGGTGGCGGTAGGGACCCATCGCTAGCGACGCAGAAAGGTCGGGATGTCCAGATTGTCGTTGTCGAAGCGCGGGATCGGGAACTCCCGTATCTTGGAGCCATCTGCCACCGGCAGACGCTTCTGGGCGCCGTCGAATCCAGTGGCGATGACTGTGATCTGTACCTGACCATCCTCCATCTCAGAGTCCATCACCGCCCCGAAAATGAGGTTGACGTCTGGATGGGCCATGTCTCTGATCACTCTGGCCGCCTCGTTCACCTCGTGCAGTGTGAGGTCCTTCCCGGCCGTGACGTTGAACAGGACTCCTGTCGCCCCATCGATGGTCACGTCGAGCAAGGGGCTGCTCACGGCGGCATATGCCGCGTCCACGGCTCTGTTGTCGCCGCTGGCACGACCGACGGCCATGAGAGCCGAACCTCCCTTGGACATGATGGTGCGCACGTCAGCGAAATCGAGGTTGATCAGGCCGGGAACCGTGATCAGCTCGGAGATGCCCTGGATCCCTTGTCGCAGCACATCGTCCGCGAAAGAGAAGGCTTCCTGGATGGAGGCTTTCTTGTCCACCAAGTCGAGCAGACGATCGTTAGGGATGACGATCAGTGTGTCGACACGCTCCTTGAGCGCGGAGATGCCTTCCTCAGCCACTTCCTTCCGGCGCTTGCCCTCGAAGCTGAAGGGTTTGGTCACCACGCCGATGGTGAGGGCGCCAGTCTGCTTGGCGATCTCGGCGAGGAGGGGAGATGCTCCGGTGCCTGTGCCTCCCCCGATGCCCGCGGTGATGAAGACCATGTCTGCATCATCGACAGCCTTCCTGAGTTCCTCTTCGCTCTCCTTCGCAGCCTCAGCCCCGATCTGTGGGTCTCCGCCTGCTCCCAATCCCTTGGTCAGCTTGTCACCGATGCGGATCTGATAGGGTGCTTCGGAGAAATACAGCGCCTGGGCATCGGTGTTCACAGCGATGAACTCGACGCCCTGTATGTTCTCTTGGATCATCCTATTGATGGCGTTGCCGCCACCTCCCCCGATCCCTATGACTTTGATCTTGGCGAAGTTGCCCATCTCCGGTACGTAGTTCATCCCCCATTACCTCCCTTTCCTTACTCTGCACCTTTCTTGGTGTATTCGCCTTGCCTTGGCTGGCCTGCTATCTATCCCGGGCTGAGCACGCCGACGAGCTGCCTCAAGCGATGAAGCACGCCCAGTCTACCTCCCGTTCCATTGCGCCTTGCGTCCGGCGTGTATCTTAGCGCCCACAGGAGTAAGCCCACGCTGCAGGCATGTGCCGGGTCTCTGACCGACTCCACGAGCCCTTCGAGGCCCCGTGGTGAACCGATGCGCACCGGCAGACCGATCGTCTCCCGAGCCAGATCTTTGATCCCGGCCAACTGAGAGGTGCCCCCACAGAGCACAACGCCAGCGGGGAGCAGACCATCGTATCCGGAGCGTTTGATCTCCCGCATCGTCAATTCCAGCATCTCCTCCGCACGCGCTCTGATGATTTCCGAGAGCTTAGCTCGCGATACAGATCGATGTGAGCTGTCCCCGAAGGACGTGGCGTCGATGAGTTCATCGGGAGCGATGCTGTCTGGTATAGCATGTCCGTACTGGACCTTCAGATTCTCAGCGACCGTGAAAGGCGTGCGCAGTCCCACGGCGATGTCCTGTGTCAGGTGGTTCCCGCCCACGGGCAGCACGACTGTGTGCCAGACGCTCCCGTCGATGAACACGGCCATGTCTGTCGTGCCTCCGCCGATGTCGATCAGCGCCACGCCAAGGTCCCTCTCGGGCTCGGTCAATACGGCCTCTCCTGCGGCAATAGCCTGCACGATGAGATGCTGCACGCTCACGCCTGCGGCCCGCACGCACTCCACTAGGTTGTGGATGGAGGTCGAGGCTCCAACCACGATGTGGGCCTCGACTTCCAGGCGGAAGCCGCGAAGGCCCAGTGGGTTGCGCACTCCGTCCTGCTCATCGACTGCGTAACGACGCGGGATGGCGTGCAACAGCTCACGGTTCGGCGGTATGGCTATGGCACGGGCTGCCTCCATGGCACGATTGATGTCGTCTTGCACGATGATGCGCTCACCGCGAGAAATGGCAGCAATACCCTTGCTATTGAGGCCGGAGATGTGGGAACCTGAGATGCCGACGTGGGCGCTGTCGATCGCATATCCTGAGGCGCGCTCTGCTTTGCGTACCGACTCAGCTATGGCCCGCGTGGCTTGCTCCACGTCCAGCACTACCCCCTTGCGCAGGCCCTTGGAAGGCGCTAGTCCCACGCCCACTATGCGAAGCTCTCCCTCGTCGCTGGGCTCAGCGACCAGTGTACACACCTTGGTGGTGCCCACGTCGATAGCGACTATGGTATCTTCCACGTTGTCCTCCTCCGGTCTGTTGGCACCGCCAACTACTCAGTTGCTGGAGCCGATGCCTCGGCCAGGTGGTAGAGCGGGCTCTCGGGGAAGCGGACGTCTATGGTCTCTACTGCTGCTGCTTGGCTTTCCAACTGCGTGGCGAGTGCGGCTATGACGGCCACCTTGAGTTCCGCGTCTTGCTCACTACCGAGGTAGACTCGCCAGCCGTGTTGATCCACATAGCTGATGCCGTGTTCTTGTGAGTAGCCGAAATCCGTAATACCTGGCAGCAGACTATGGAAAGTCTCGGCTGCGGTCACTGCCTCGAGGTTCACCTGTGCGCCTAGTTCAAGGGGTGTGGAGTCGAGGTCCGTGATCACGATGCTCGGTTCAGCCTCCCCCCGCAGCGATACGGCTGTGCCTTCGTCATCAACGCCGTAGCGGTCGTCACCGATCTGCCAGATCGCGCGTGCTTGCCGCTCGTGCACGTCGATGACCAGGACGTTGGGCAGGCTAGCCTGTACCTTCGCCTCTCGGACGTCGGGAATGGCCCGGATCCTCTCTTCGATCTCGACTGGATCGATGAAGAAGATGCTGTAGCCTTCGATGTCGCTCCGCTGGAATACCTCTTCTGCAGTCACGAGGCTGTTGCCATGCACAGTGACATTGAAGACATAGTAGTCATCGGAGAGGAACACGTAGGCGAGAGCAGCCAGCGAAGCCAAGGCCAGCAGCAAGCTCCCGACCCGAGGGCCGATGCCCACGGTGGAGCGCCTGCCGGCCGCGGATCGTGTCCTGTCCGTGGACCGGACAGACATCCGCTGGCGAGCTGCGGTCTGCTCGTAGCTCCTTCCCAGACGCATCTCAGAGCGACGAGGTTGTCTCTTGGTCTTGCTCGCCCCAGATAGCGAAAACATGCTACTGTCTTCCTCTCAACTCACGTGCGCGTGTGGCCATTCCCCGACCAACTCGATCTCCAGTTCCATTCTCACCCGGTGAAGCTCCCAAACCCTGTTCCTCACGAGCTGGATGAGCTGCCACACCTGGTCGGCCGTGGCCTGCCCCTGGTTCACTATGTAATTCGCATGTCTGTGCGAGATCGCTGCGTCGCCCACGCTGGCGCCTTTCAGCCCCGCTTCCTCTATCAGCTTCCCAGCCTTTAGTCCCTCCGGGTTTCTGAACACGGATCCGGCGCTTGGTTCTCGAGGTTGGGTTTCGAGTCGCAAGCTGGCGTAGCGTTCGACACGTTCCTCTAGCATCGCGGTGGATGCCGGGGTCAATGACAGGTCCGATGAGAGAATGACCTCCCCTCGGTACGGTGGTTCTCGGAATCGACTGGCACGGTAACCGAATCTCAGCTCGGCAGGCCTCAGTCGCTGTGTTCGTCCTTGCCGATCCAGAATGGTGACCTCGTGCACGCAGTCTGCCATACTGCCATTGTAGGCGCCCGCGTTGTTGACGATGGCCCCTCCCAGGGTGCCAGGGATGCCCACGGCCCACTCCAACCCCTGAAGTCCTCTGGCAGCAGTCTGGCGTGCCAGCCGCGCCAGCGAGAGACCAGCCTCGGCGTGTAGTATGTGTAGGTCGCCATTCACGGTATGGGTCGAACAACGATTCTCGATGATCAGGCCTTTGAATCCTTCATCAGCGACGAGGAGGTTCGTGCCCTTGCCGATCACGAAATACGGCTGCCCTAACTCTCTGGCCAGCGATACCCACCCACAGAGCTCATCCTCGTTCTCGGCGACGGCGAAGAAGTCGGCTGGCCCTCCAATCCGAAAGGACGTGTGCTTGCTGAGCGGCTCATCCACGAGCAGTGGAGAGCTCAAGCCCCTCTCTTGGGCGATCGTGGGGAGATCCCTGCGGCTAGTCATCGTGCGTTTCTCTCCCCCTGAGGATGGCCAGTACCTCCTCGCCTACACGCCACACGTCCCCAGCGCCCATCGTGATGAGGACGTCTCCGGACACAAGATGACTGGCGACCCGGGTTGCGGCTTGATCGAGATCGGGCACGTGCACAGCCCGCGGGTGACTCATGGCTTGCACGAGATCGCCAGCGCGCATTCCCAGGCTGTCCTTCTCGCGGGCCGCGTAGATGGCGGTGACGACCACCTCGTCGGCATCGATGAAGGCGCTGGCGAAGTCGCTCAGGAGTGCCTTGGTGCGACTGTACGTGTGGGGCTGAAAGACGACCCAGATCCGGCGGCCCTCGTATCGTTGGCGCGCGCCTGCCAGGGTTGCCCTGATCTCGCTGGGGTGATGCGCGTAGTCATCGACGACGGTTATGCCGTGGAGCTCGCCCCTGATCTCGAAGCGGCGACCTACGCCCTGGAAGCGTCTCAGCGTGTCACGAACGGCGGTCAAGTCCAGCCCCAGGTGATCGGCGACTCCTATTGCCGCCAGGGCGTTCGAGACGTTGTGGGCACCAGGGATGCTGAGCTGGAACCAGCCCTTCTGTTCGGGCCCGGCTGACACCACGAAATCGGTTCCGCCCAGGGCGTTCTGCTCAAGGTTGGCGGCTCTCCAATCGTTCTCAGGACGGAGGCCGTAGGTGGTCACACTCAGGTCTGGCAGATCGCCCACTACTTGCATCGCCTGAGGATCATCTCCGCATGCCATCACGTACGCGCCCGGGGGCATCTTCGCGAGGAAATCCCGAAAGGTTCGTGACATCTCCTCTAGATTGACATAACAGTCCGGATGGTCCATTTCGATATTGGTGATCACGGCCAACTGAGGACTGAGGTGAAGGAACGTCCGATCGTACTCGTCGGCCTCGACGACCAAGTACTTGCCTTTTCCCTCCTTGGCGTTGGCGCCAAGCTCCGGAACGATGCCGCCCACAATGATGGTGGGGTCCAGTTGGGCGTCCTCGAGCAGAAGGCCGATCATGGCGCTGGTGGTCGTCTTGCCGTGTGTGCCGGCCACCGCGATACTGTAGTGATCCTCCATCAGCCAGGCCAGCGCCTGTCCCCTCTTGAGGACCGGAACGCCTCTCTCTCTGGCCTCGACGATCTCTGGATTGGTCTCGGCGACTGCCGAAGAGACTATCACTGCCTCCGCCCCCGCGACGTTCTCCGCTCTATGCCCCTGATAGACCGTAGCCCCGAGACTCATCAGTTCGTGGGTGATGTCGGAGAGGCGGAGGTCCGACCCGGAGAGAACGTATCCCTTCTGCAAGAGCACGCGGGCGATGGCGCTCATGCCGATGCCACCAATACCCACCAGGTGCACGTGAGCCCCAGGTCCGAGAGCCTGGAGGACACGCTCATCGCCAGGCGCAAGCACAGGGTCCGTCATCTGATGACCCTCATCACGATCATGAACGGTACCAGAAAGATCAGGTAGGGCTCGAGCAAGGCCACGGGCAGCAAGGGGACCAGATAGACCTGTGCGAAATCGGTCAGTGGAGGCCTGAAAAGCCCCAACACCTGAATCGGGTAGTTGAAGACGTGCAGGTAGTACCACAACGTTCCTGAGATCAGATAGCCGTTGATCAGTCCGCTCATCAGGTTCAGCCCGATCCCCACAGGCCCTCTTGGCGGCACCCCCGAGAAGGCCAAGGTTTCCCCGTGATACGATACGACCACGGCCGCCACGAAAACCAGGATGTAGAACAGCGATTGGATCAAGTCGCTGTACTGACCCTCGAATACCAGGCTGGTCTCGGTGTACCCGATCAGGTACGAGTCCAGCGCAGTCAACGCTGAGGCACCTCCCTTGGTCAGCAGCAGCATGGCAGCCAGGATGGTGGTCGTCACCCCCAATTCTTTGGGGTAGCCTCTCACGATGCCCACCACGGCGAACACGGCTACAAGCACTATCCACAAGACTTCCAGTGGCCCCAAGACTCACTCTCCCTTGCGAGTTGCTGGCCTTCACCGGTCAAAACGCACCGTGACTACACCTCCGTGGGCCTCATCAAACGTACGGCCAGGATGACGAACACCACGAAGATGACCAGGACCAGGGCTGCGATGCTCACGTGCGGCATGTTGATGGAGGCAGGCAGGCCCTGAGCCATGTTGGGCAGTCCATCCTCGGTCGCCGCCGTGGCTATTGGCAGGTCGATCTCCTGCCTGTAGGGCAGGAGCGGCAGCACCAGATAGCTCAGCGTGAAACCATTGGCCACCCCAAGGGCAGCACCTGTGATCCGTTGGAGCATGGAGCTTGGCCTTCTCCCGAAGCGCATCACGGCCAGGAAGGCAAGCGCCACCGCGGAGACGAAGGCCACGAGCTGGAGCAACTGCGTTTGGCCAGCGTTGCTGGGGTCCACGAGGACGACGTCAACGATGCCATGAGACTCCATGCAGGACGCCGAGTCGGTCGCTGAGCCACAAGAGATGAAGAATAGCGTCCCTCTGTAGGTGGCATTGACTGTGCTGATCAACGTGTCTTCCTTTGCCCCAAGCAGGGCCCAGACGACAACAATGGGCACGAAGGCCATCAGTTGGCCTCTCCAGCCACGCTTCAGGCCGACCACGGCGGACACGGACAATGCCGTGCCAACGACTATCAAGTACTGGAGCATCGCAGGTTCGAGATCCAAGTTCATGCCATTTCCCTTTGGGCTCGGTCAGTTCGCAAGCGCAACGTCTGTCACCAACTGAGCGATACGAGCGGCTGCGTCGGGCCGCGCCAGAGAGCGGGCTCCTTCGGCGAGTCGTGCACGTTTGGCGTCGTCCGTGAGGAGCTGGCTCAGTACTTCCAGCAAGGCGCCAGTGGCCAGATCCTCGTCCGCAATCTTCACAGCGGCCTGGTTCCGCGACATGTAGTCGGCGTTCCGGTCCTGATGACGGCCGGCGTGAGGATAGGGTATGAGAACGCTGGGCAGGCCGAGCGCCGGGAACTCGCCGGTTGTGGCTGCGCCTGCTCGAGCCACGGCGAGGTCAGCCGCTCCCAGGGCGTGCGTCATTTCTTCGTGGAGGTAGGGAAAGACCTTGTAGCGCGCTGCCAGAGCGCTAGGTAGATCGTCCCTCCGCGAGAGAAGCCAGCTTGCGTCTCTTTCCCCACAGATGTGCACGATCTGACAGAGTTGCAGTAGGTCCTCCAGGATGGCGCCGATGGAGACATTGATGCTGTGGGCACCCTGGCTGCCACCGAGCACCAGTAGCGTCGTCTCGGAAACCTCCAGGTCCAGTGCACGT
>DAOUEW010000423.1:0-1610 GCA_034430275.1 Anaerolineae bacterium
GGCCCGCTAGCTCAATCTGGCAGAGCAGCTGACTCTTAATCAGTAGGTTCAAGGTTCGAATCCTTGGCGGGTCACCACAGGAGACCCTTGGGAGGCTGAGCTTCCCGAGGGTTTCTTCGTGTTCTTGGCGCCGAGTGCGATGGAGCGTCCCTCTCCGCTAGATGTTGCGGTGGTACTCCACCGTCACTCCGCAGACGTCCACGAATTGGCCTTCGATCTCCAGCCAGATGAAGGCCTTCCGGCTGGGCCAGACCACCTTGTTGATAGGGCCGCTGGTATAGGTCGTGATGCCGCCGCTCTGGCCATCAGGCGAAGACACTTCTCCCAGGTAGACCTTGGTACCCTTGGGGGGAAACGCACGGTATAGTGTGGCTGTGGCTTTGTAGCCATTGTTACTATCGTCCACGTGCAGCTTGATCCGCTCCACAGTCACCGCCGACAGGCAGGGAAACACCACGGGAGCTGTGAGTTCACAACTGCCTGTGTAGCAGACCACGCGGCTCCCCATATCCCACCAGTCGTCGGTGTTCCTGTGTGGCACGAAGTCGCTGCCCGTCAGCGTGACCTTGCGGGTGCCACCCGCTGCCTTGGGGTTGTTTTGGGGCCTGGCCCAGACCACTCCCGCTAGAGTGGCCAACAGCAGCACAGCGGCCACCACGGCGATCCACGTCCTTCTCGTTGTCTTCATCTCTCTCCTCCTCTCAGGGTAGTCTCCCAGCAATCATCAAGCTCCCCACTGGTCTGAAGGCTAGTCCTCAGGGTTGGTGGTAACGATCTCTTCCCCGCCTTCCGGCATGATCGTCGTGGCGTCCATGCTGGCGGCAATGGCCAGCCAGATACCCTTTGTCACCCCGACAGCACCTTGCCCTGTCGGGTAGGCTTCGCTTCTACGCGGGGAGCCTAGCCAGGGGTTCCATGTCTAGGGGGGACAGGGGGAAGACCTTGCCCCCGCTCTCTGTGTGCTGGCAGCGGGACCGGTCATCGCGGCTTTGGGTTAGTGCGTCAGGCTCTGGGTATCGCTCATTCCGCTGCGCGACGGGGCTAGGTGTACCTTGCCAGCATCTAGCCCTAGCACTCTGAGAAGCCCTGAGGGTGAGTCTTATTCCTTGCCTAGTGGCCAGCCGTAGAAGTCCCGAAGAATATCCGCGAAGTTGTCTGCCGACGGTATCCCTTTGAGGTCGAGCTTTCCTGGGTCGGGTATCAGGGTGAACGGTTGTGCGTAGTGCGCGAACCAGACGAAGTTGCCCTCCACGTGCTCCCACTCCGGTTCGCCGATGTGGATAGCCAGTCGCTCCCCCTGATCGGTAGGCTCGTGCGTGGTCCTGACGAGTAGATCACCAGTGGAGAAGATGTAGCCAGCCTCCTGTCCCTCTGGGGGGTCGACAAGCAGCGTGCAAAACTTGCGGAAGAGCTTTGGGATGTCACCAGCTGGGTCTCTTCTTGCCTTGAGCTTCAGCGCACGCGCAGGAGCACTGACGTATGTATTGACGAAGAACCCGGTGTCTTGTTGTGGTACCGGAAAACCTGGTTCGTAGTCGACTTTCTCAAACCACACCTTGAAGGGTTCTTGCTCCTCAGTCTCGCAGTCAGCCAGACCTGTGACTTTGTAT
>DAOUEW010000424.1:0-3711 GCA_034430275.1 Anaerolineae bacterium
TATCCTGAGCTGGCTGACTGCCTGCTTTTCTGCGTGACCGAGATGCATACCAGAGCGCAGATCGACAATCTAGTGGAGGCCTTGGAGGAGGTCGGGAAGCAGGGATGATGGTGCCGTTGCTCTTCGAGTTGAGTTCGCCAGGCCGTGTAGGCTGCCGATTGCCTGAGCTGGACGTGCCCGAAGCTGTGCTGCCTGACAGTCTGCTGCGGGACCAGTTGCCCTTGCCTGAACTAACCGAGCGGGAGGTTGCTCAACACTTCACACTTCTGTCCCAGCTCAACTACAGTGTGGATACGGGGTTCTATCCGCTTGGATCGTGCACCATGAAGTACAACCCCAAGATGCACGAAGAGGTGGCCCGCTACAGAGGCTTCGCTCAGATTCACCCCTGGCAGGACGAATCGAGGGTCCAGGGGGCTCTGCGGCTGATGTATGAACTACAGGAGCAGTTGGCGGAGATCACCGGTCTGCCCGCGGTCTGCCTCCAGCCTGTCGCCGGTGCGCACGGAGAACTCACGGGCATGCTCATCATCCGCGCCTATCACCTCGAGCGGGGGGACGCAAGCAGGAAGGTAGTGTTGGTGCCGGATTCTGCCCACGGAACCAACCCGGCCACCGCCGCGATGTGCGGGTACGAAGTGGTGACGGTTCCGTCCGACGAACGCGGGAACATCGACGTGCGGGAGCTGCATAGGGTTGCTGATGAGACCGTGGCGGGGTTGATGCTGACGAATCCCAATACCTTGGGGCTCTTCGAGGAGCACATCTTGGAGGTGGCGGACATCGTACACGGGATCGGAGGGCTGATCTACTGTGACGGTGCAAACTTGAACGCCTTGCTAGGCATCGCCAAGCCGGGCGATCTGGGCACCGATGTCTTGCATCTGAACCTCCACAAGACGTTCAGTACTCCACACGGGGGAGGAGGGCCGGGGGGCGGCGGGACAGCGGTGACGGAGGATCTGAGTCCTTTCTTGCCGGTACCCGTGGTCGCCGGCAGGCGCGCGAACAGTGCTGACGGCGAGGGCGCGGAGTACTACCTGGATTATGATCGTCCTCTGTCTATTGGTCCCGTCAGTGGGTTCTACGGCAACTTCGGCGTGATGGTGAAGGCTTATGCCTATCTCCGCTCGCTGGGCCAAGAGGGGCTGCGGGAGGTGAGCGAGAACGCAGTGCTCAACGCGAACTACTTGCTGCAAGGCCTCGAAGGGTGGTATGATCTTCCCTATGACCGTCCGTGCATGCACGAATGCGTCTTCTCAGGCAAGGCTCAAGCTAAGCTTGGGGTTCACACCATCGACATCGCCAAGAGACTCATCGACCTGGGCTTTCACCCTCCCACGGTGTACTTCCCGCTCATCGTTGATGAAGCATTGATGATAGAGCCCACGGAAACGGAGAGCCTCGAGACGCTGGACTCGTTCGTGGCAGCCATGCGCCAGATCGCCGAGGAAGCGAAGACGCAGCCGGAACAGGTGTGTGGCGCTCCACGGACGACGCCGGTGGGCAGGCTCGATGAGGTAGCGGCAGCACGGAAACCTGATCTGAGGTGGCACGGATAGCCCTGACTGGCGTGTGAACCTTGGGGGCTGTTTTGCGGTGTGAGTATGTAGAAGGGGACGCCACATGCTTGACGACGCAGAGCTTGTGCCCAGGATCCAGAAGGGTGACCTGGGCGCTTTCGAGGCGTTGTACGACAAGTACAAGGGCGAGCTGTATAGAACAGCGCTAGCCATCACCAGGGATCTCGGGACTGCGGAGGAACTGCTTCAGGACTGCTTCCTCCGAGCGTACGATCACATCGACAGCGTTGATGGCTGCTCTTCTCTGAGGCCGTGGCTTCATCGCATCATCGTGAACTTGAGCTACAACTGGGCTGCGAAGAAACGGCTCCGGCTCGTCTCCCTCGAAGACGCCTTCGATCGTTTGCTCTCGCTGCCGCGTAGCTCGCCGGAGCGGGCGCTTGAACGGGAAGAGGTCTTGCAGGTGCTGGACGACGCGATCAGGTCTCTAAGCATGCCCAAGCGTGTCGTGATCGTTCTGTTCTACCTCCAGGGCTTCAGCTTGGTCGAGATTGCCTACGTTCTAGATTGTCCGGTGGGCACGGTCAAATCGCGCCTTCACAATGCGCGGGGGATTCTGAAACGGAGGCTGATCGCTGATTCACGGATATCTCGGGAAACGGCCTACGAACTGCTGTCGTCGTGAGCTGGGACCGACATACTACGAGGTGCACAATGGACGACAACAGGAGAGATGAACTGGACTTGCTGGTGGAGCGGGCTCTCAAGGACTGGGCCTTCGAGAAAGCGCCTCCGAATCGGGTCTGGGACAGCATCAGGTTTGGCCTTCAGGAGCGGGTCGAGCAGAAGCAGTCGAGACCAGATCGCGTGCGCCAGTGGTGGGCCGACGCGTGGTTGTGGGGGAGTGAGGTGCTCGGATCTGCTAGGATGATCGTGACACCCTCGCTGTATGCCACTGATCACGGATGGCCAGGACGTATCGTACTGACCGGGCCGTCTTCTGCCTCCCTGCGACTGTTCATTCATCACTGATGTTGGAGCGCTCTTGAGACGTTGACTGGTAGGCGACGTATCCTCAGTTGGCTGGTGACCCCCAATCCGTGCCCTTGCCGGGTAGTTTCTTTCCTTTCGCTATCTAGGTTGGTCGTGTCGGCGCGTGGACGGCGCCGGTCGACAGGCTCTGGATGGGCGGTGACCGTCGGGAGGGGACGGTGAGCACCAGTTCGCTGCTAGAGGTCAAGGATCTCAGAACCCGGTTTCACACTCCCGATGGGATAGTCTGCGCTGTCAATGGGGTCTCCTTCTCGATGGACGAGGGCGAGACCCTTGGCATAGTAGGGGAGAGTGGGTGCGGCAAGACCGTGACCGCGCTCTCCATCGTGCGTCTGGTGCAGGAGCCCCCCGGCGAGATCACGAGCGGCCAGGTGCTCTTTCAGGGGCGCGACCTGCTCTCCGTCGGGACCCAGGAGATGGGCGAGATACGAGGCGCCAAGATAGGGGTAGTGTTTCAAGACCCCATGACGTCCCTGAATCCCGTACTGACGATAGGGGAGCAGATAGCAGAGTCACTCGAGCTCCATACGGAGCTGAGCCCCGAGGGGGTGAAGAAGAGGACCATCGATCTTCTGCGACTGGTGGGTATCCCAGAGGCGGAGGAGCGGGTGAATGACTATCCGCATCACTTCAGCGGAGGGATGAGACAGAGGGCCATGATCGCGATGGCTCTTTCGTGCGACCCGTATCTGCTCATCGCTGATGAGCCAACCACAGCCCTGGACGTCACGATCCAGGCCCAGATAATAGATCTGGTGAAGAAGTTGCAGCAGGAGAGAGGGCTGGGGATCCTCTGGATCACGCACGATCTCGGCATCATCGCTGGATTGGCGGACCGTGTGCTGGTGATGTACGCGGGGTACATAGTCGAAGCCGCAGAGGTCAAGGCTTTGTACAGGGATCCTCGGCATCCATATACACTGGGGTTGCTTGCTACCGTGCCGCGGTTGGATGATGCTGGGAGAAGCCCGCTGACGCCCATAGTTGGGGCACCGCCCGATCTACTAGATCTACCGAGCGGATGCCCTTTCCTCCCGCGTTGTTCCTACGCCACCTACCGTTGTTCGCACACCATGCCTGAACCTCGCAAGGTAGAGGATGGTCATACGGTGGCTTGCTGGGTTGACGTGCCCCG
>DAOUEW010000425.1:0-5586 GCA_034430275.1 Anaerolineae bacterium
CTCTGAACTCCAGCCTGATGTCGTTGAACAAGAGTCCTCGTTCCAGGGCAGGGATGTTGAAGGTGATCTGGCCGTTGATCGAATCCCGCACCGGAGCGGTGAAGACCTCGCCGTCGGGGATGTTCTCCTTTCCATCACACTTGACCGCGGGCATGCCCTTGATGGAGAAGGTGAGATCGGTGCCCGGGGAGACGATGCGCACTACGTCGGTCTGTTCTATCATCTGTACCAGTGGATCCATGGCCGCTGACATTCTGGCGTAGTCCAGGCAGCATACGTCGTAGTAGAAGTTCTCGAATGCCTCCCTGCTTCTCTCGGCCAATTGGGCCATGGAGTTGGTGGGGTAGTTGAGGATGCACCACTTGGTGTTCCTGACCCGCTCCTGCAATTGCACCGGTTCGACGTACAGCCTCTGGTAGAGCTGTAATTGCCGGCCATCGACGTCCGCCAGGTCGAAGGGGTTGTCCGGTCCGTGCAAGCAGAGCCAGGCATCGATCTCCTTCATTAGCTTCAGGTGGAGTTGTCCGAAGGCCTCGAACTGCTCCTCGCTGGCCTCCTGGATCCAGGCGCGCGTCAACGAGGGGTCGTTGTAGTAGACAAAGGGGATGGCGCCCAGTCTTGCGGCTTGTCTGATGATCACTTTGGCCAGCTCCAGAGTATCCTGGCCCCTGACGTCGATCATCAGCTTCTCCCCAGGTTGCAGTTCCACACAGTAAGTGAGAAGGATGTTGGCCAGAGTCTCGTTTCGTTGGTCTCTCATCGCCCCATCACCGTCAGTCAGAGGCAAAACGCCCTCGTGGGATTCACAGCCGGCGCGTCACAGAGCGAACTCGCCGCGTCTCATGATCACCCGCCCATCGACATCGATGGTCACGTTCTTCAACACACCGTCGAGATGCGCCTTGCTCGTCCAATCGGCGCCGGTCTCTCTCGGGATAGGCTCGCCCACGGCCACGTGGACCCCGGGGAACTTCTCGTCCTGAAGCAGGTTCCCCACCAATCTGTCCAGCCCAGTGTTGGTGCCGATGGCGAACTCCCCCAGCCTGTCCGCGTTCTCGTCCTGCGCCATGTACTCTCCCAGCTCGCTCACCAGCCTCTCATCGACGCACGATACCTTCCTGACCCGCCCATCCTCGATCTCCCAGGTCACCGGGGTGTCCTCCAGTAGTCCGAACTTCTGGCTGAAGTAGTCGCCCAGGATGCCGTCGATGACCACGACACCCTCCTTCACGTTGTAGGGACAGGTGAACACTTCGCCCTCAGGAAGATTAGTGGGCTTGCCGGCTCTGAGAAGACCATCGCAGACCACCCACTTGAGGGAAGGAGAGAACTCCGCGGTGAACTTCGTGCCCGCAGGCGTGGTCACCGTGATCTCGCTGGCCTCCCTCGCGATCTCACCCACGGAGGCGCTGATCCTCTGCACCTCGTCGTAGTCCGCACACATCCCCATACTCATCAGTTCATCGGAGATGCCAGGCATGTGTCCGTGCCTCAGCTTCTCGCTGTCGTACACCACGTCCAGGAGGGGCAGCCTGAGACTACCCACCTCTCCCTTCTTGCCTGTCGCCGCGAAGAAGCTGACGTCGGCAGCGCTCAGGGCCTCGGCGATGGCCTGCGGAAGCTCCAGCGGTTTGCTTCCGTCGTCCGGACGATCCCCAAAGTCCTCCAGGAGAAGAACAGAGACGTTTCCGGGACTACTCTCCTCGGCCACCTCTCTCAGCGATGCCGCGATGTGCTCCGTCGCGCGGTCGGTGATGATCACCACCCTCTCTCCCGGCTCCACCCGCGCGCAGTTCCTCACCGCCTGTATGGCACCCTCCCTCAAGGTTCCCATCGCTCCTCCCTTTGTCTCACTCCGCCGTGCCGGCCAGCAAGCGAAGCCAGCTCGGCGCTCGGCCGGTCCCCTATCCACCGCTATTGTATCACATAGGCGAAGGGCCCACGAGGGAGAGGAGGAGTTCGTGCCCGAGCCGGGGAGTCTGATGCTCCTGGGCAGCGGTCTGGCTGGCTATGCGACCCTCCGCTGGAGGACCAGGAAGTAGCAGCAAGATTCGACCCAAACACTCACAGGGCCATCCCCTCCGGGATGGCCTTTTCTCTTTCTCCCCGTGCCGGACCTCGGAGATCTTTCAAGATCTCCGAGGTCTCTAAGAATACGCCTACTCAATCGGCCACGAGGGGATCACTTCGTCGATCTTCCCCCAGTGGATCACTTCATCGTGGGAGAGGATGGGCCCTGAGCAGTCAGAGTGGGCGGACCGGCGCGAATCGGCGGCTATGGCCTCGGAATCAGCGGTGGGCCACGTCCAGTATCAGTTGAATCAGCGCCTCGCGGCTAGGGCCCGACCATGGTATCTGCCAACGCTCCTCAGGCAGCAGGGTCAGTGTCGCATCGTACCCTGCGTTCACCAGATCCTCGTGATACTCCTCGGCCTTCTCGATGAAGGCTGGGTTGTCCATATCCCCAAAGACGAGATGCACCGGAAGGCTCGGACCACTGCCGACGAGGCCGAAGAAGCTGACCAATTCCCAGAGGTCGTGGTCTGACTTGTTGAGCCTCTCGTAGTAGTCGAGTTCCCCACCATACCCGACGTATGCATCCACACGGGCAGAGTCCTCGACCGCCAGGCATTCCGACTGCGTCGGTGGACCTCCTCGGTTGGCGGCGAACTCCTCCCAGGCCTGCTGCACGTCGTCTCCCAGGAGCGCCGTCTCCAATCCAGCACTGCCATGGCCGAAGACCGTGATCCACCCTGGCTCGCCTCCATAGTCCGCGGCCCGCTCCCGCGCAAAACGGACCGCACAGGCCCAGGACTCGTGGACCTCGCGTAGGACCCTGCCGTTGTCGTCGGCGCACTCGCTAAGCAGCGCACACGGCGAACGCCGCTCAGGGACGAAGACCACCACCCCCCGCCCAGCAATCTCCTCGGCGAAGGATGAGTACACCGTGGCGTCCTTGGACTGAAACCATGCGTGCATCACCACGACAACTGGCCAGGGCCCCGGCGCGGTGGGCGCGTATACATCGAGCTTCTGAAGGGGTGCGTCGGGTTCCAGCAATCTCAGGTACTCGATGTCCTCGGTGATCTCTACCGAGTAGCTGGGTGTCGGTTGCACAAAGGTAGATGTGCTGGTAGGCGCGACCTCCGTAGGAGTGGGAGCGGCTCCAGGTGCGCAGCCAAGCACCGCAACCAGCACAACCGTCAGTACGGGAATGAGCTTCTCCATTCTGCACCCCCTCCTTCTATGTCCCTACAGCCTGATGCTCATGTGCGCCAGGCGGTCCATCGACGCCGCCTCTGCCTAATAGGAATCGCACCATCTGACGCGATGCCGAGGAAAAGGCCGCCCCCTCCTGGTTGGCCCCCTGGTGTCCAGATCTCCGAGGTCTCCAAGAATACGCCTACTCAATCGGCCAGGAGGGGATCAGTTCGTCGATCTCTCCCATGAGGCGGATGGTCTCTTTGAGGGCCACGACGATCTTCTGGTTGCGGAGCCGATCTTCGAAGGGCAACTCACACTCCTTTGAGCCCCCGACCAACCCGTGGTAGGCGCCCGTACGCAACCTACACGGGTCGGGCCGCATACACTGGCTGACCCGCTAGTAGTTCCGAAGGGCTAGCGGCAGGCGCAGCAGGTATTCCACCTTCGCTCCACCCCAGAAACCGCCAGCCAAAGTGTAGCCCCCACCCTTCAGAATGCCGGCGTCGGGCTGGCCGGCGGTGCCGCCCAGGCTGTACCGTCCGTCGCTGCTGAAGGTCTGGCCTCCGCCGTCCACCGTCCACCACGAGAGGTCGTAATCGTCGCTGGTCGCGGCAAGGACGGCAGAGACAACCAGGAGGCAGGCCAGTGCCACGAGCAGCAGCATAGCCAGGCTGGTCGTCGTAAAGTGTCTCATTTCCTGCCCTCCTGCTCATCCGCTCGTATAGACAACAGCGATGGGATAGACCTTGTATGTCCGACCGCCAAACTCGATGGTTTCGGTAACCTCACTCCAATCCACTTCCTCGATGGCTTTGCCAAGGGTGTATGAGTGGAGCAGATCATCGTCCTGCCTCTGGCCATGGCCCGCTATGGGTGAGGTGGTGACATAGTCGCCGACGTGAATGTCGCCGTTGACGTTCGTGACCCACACGCTGCCTTCCCCCAGGGCGTTGACGATGCCAAACCGGTCTCCCTCCTGCACCTCAGCGGCGTACCAATGCTCTTCCCCGAGAGGGGAGTCCAGGACAAACACGCCAAATACCGTGCTGTCGTTGGGTGTGTCGGATAGCTGGACTGTCGGCTGTGTCGAGGAGAAAGAGATCTCTCCCTCAGCAGTCTGCCTGGTGCGGGTTTCCCCGGTGACCGAGACGATCATGCCCGGCTCAGCGTTTTCCGGGAAATCATCGGCAAGTCTGACCTCATGGCCTCCGGTGAAAGGACCATAGCCTCCATCTGCAGCGTAGAAGCCCCAGATCGAACCGTGGCCCTCCACACCTATTTGACCCCTGCCATACACACCACGACAGTTAGAGCCGGCGGGCCATTGGTCGGCGCAGGCTCTGCCATAAACGCCGGTGTTGTACGCGCTGTAGCCGTACACGCCGTCGTCGGTCACGCTGCGGCCATCCACGCCTTCGCCATCGGTGCTCCTGCCCTTCACGCCGTCGCCAGTTGTGCTCTCGCCGAATACGCCGGTGCCAGTTGTGCTCTCGCCGGCTACGCCGTCGCCAGTTGTGCTCTCGCCGACTACGCCGGTGCCGTCGGTGCTCCTGCCCTTCACGCCGTCGCCGTCGGTGCTGTGGCCATACAGGCCGTAGTTGGCGTTGCTGTCCACGTAGATGCCATTGTCCGAACCGGCACTCACGTACAGCCTGTATGATCCTGGAGACGTCGTCCCGATGCCGACATGCCCGCCGGCGTCAACGCGCATCGCCTCCACGCCGTTGGTCCGGATGACGAGAGGCTGGCCGTCGGTGGTGCCCAGGAAGTGGGCACCCGGAGTAGTGCCAGCGTTGCCGCTGAGGGACCAGAAGCTCGTGGCCGGCACCCAGGCGCTGCCGCCCCACTCGAGCACCTGGCCCATCACCGGCGTCGTGCTGCTGATTGGATAGCCCTGCAAGGCCCCGGTGGACAGAGCGTAGAGCGAGTAGGGCGCGGCCGTCAGTGCCTGGCGGCTCAACTGACCGTAGCCGGCGTCGCCCGGGCATTTGACCTTGATCCCCAGCCAGCGGGCATCGCCGTCGAAAGCCGAGCCGCCGAAGTCCAGTTGGACGGTGAACAGGCCATCGGTGATAGGAACGGTGGTGCTGATGGCGGTCCCAACCTGCGTGCCGTTGCTGGCCTCGCCGTAGAGACGGAAGGCCATGTCGCAGGTGTCGTTTACCGGGTTGCCGCCGGCCTTTAGCTGACCTTGGTAGGTGAAGGCGCTACCAAGAGGGGCGGGGGCAGATATCTGGCTTGGGAGCTCCGACGCCCGGGCCACTACCAGTCCCACACTGGCCGACACAAGCACCGCGACACCAATGGTCAGGACAATGACTGTGACGTACTTCCTGGCCTCACTCATGGGTGCTCCTCCTATCGATACTTGGGTGCGCTATG
>DAOUEW010000426.1:0-30472 GCA_034430275.1 Anaerolineae bacterium
AGGTTACTCACCTTCTCTATGTTGGTGGTCAGTGTCTTGTACCACCCCCAGTCATTCGCGCACAGATCGGCGACGAATCTTGGATCGATGGCTTCCGTGGTGTCAACCTCCGCTATCTCATGATCGCAGAGTACAGCACACGCGTCCTTGATGTCCTTCTCGTTCAGCTCGATTACCTGGAGCTTGGAGAGCAGCAACTCCTCTATGGGCACTGTGTAGACGTCGCGCTCCAGTCGCCCCAAGAGGTTCAACTCGTGACACATGGTGAAAACGTCCAGGAAGATGTCCGCATCGTACCCCAGCTCTGGATTGTCAAAGAGCAGTCGTCTGTGTCCCTGTAGCGCATTGAATCGCCGATTGGGCTGGTACCCCAAATCCTCCATCAGGCGCGCCACCTCTTTGCGCTCGGTCTGGTACCCAATGAAGTCCACATCTCCATAGGTGCGAGCCATAGAACGGTGCTCGGCGCTAGGACAGTGCAGCTTCACCGCCACACCTCCAATCACCCTGATGTGGATCTCCCTCTCGCGCCCGGCATCCACCACGCGTCGCACTTCGTCTTCCATGGTCGCCATTGGGATTTCCTCCTTCTCCCCAGTACATTCTCACCGGTTGGCCAGGCCCGCGTCGTCCTTCTCCTGTGATCTCACGCCGACTAAGTCCATCACTTCGAAGCGTAGGTCCGACGGCTCCAATCTCAGGTCGGAGGCCGGAATATCTATACAATCCCCTTCCGGCTGATAGAGTCTTACGCTGAATCTGCCATACCCGTCGTGCACGAGCGACACGCGGGAAACCTCCCCCCACGTCTTCGCTGTCAATGCCGAAGTGCCCCTTTGCAGCTCAAAGCCCTCTCTATCCCACGAGAACCTCGAATGGTAGCGTGTCCTGTACCACCACACGCCCGCCGCTACCGACACCACCATATTGCCCACGATGATCGGCCAGCCGATCAGGAAATCCCTGAACATGACGTAGTTGGCGACAATCCAAGCCACCGAAACCAGAATGAAGAAGATGCCGATGGATCTCCCAAGGTTCATCAACTGCCAGGGAGCCGTGCTCTTCATTTGAAACACCCTACAAGCCTGGGCATCCTGCGGCCCAAGTGAGATTCTGAAGTCACGATCTCTTGAGAACTGAGATCAACCAGGGCGATTCCGATCTCGCGTATCGAAGTGCTCTGCACCATGGACTTCGCCTTCCTGGAGAAAGCTCCCTCCTGTGGGACGACCAACCAGGCCCAGGCGAATTCTTGCTGCTTCAGGAAGCTGGTGATGGCAGATAGGACCTCATGTAGCCGCTTCAAGCCAGGGTCCGTGGCATAGACGAAGCAGACGACGTGGTAGTTGGGAGTGGTGAGCCAGGCTGCCACCCTTGACAGGAAGAACCCCTTGGGTCTCACGGTCGCGGTAATCGCCATGTCGAAGACGACGTCATCGAGGTTGTACCCCCAAAAGGATTCATTGAAGTCCGCCACCCACCTTCCGCCCCCGAGCATGAGGTTCTCTTCCAGCTTGAGCATGTACTCCTTGACGTTCATCTCCAGCCTTCCGCTCTACGCGACGGCCTCCGCAGTGTTTTGCCTACTCTAGCACAGGAGCCGAAAGGACGCAAATGGAGCATTGCACGCCGAGCGAGCAGTAGCCCCAACATAAACCAGCGCTGGTCGGACAAGAAATGGTGGTGAGAAAAGGCTCTCCGTGGTCCCAAAGGTTCCCACGGAGAGCCTTGAGCTACGCCACGAACGCTTGAGAGTCTATTCTGGCGGGATCTCGGCGAAGATGGTGGTCAAGTCCGCGCCCACGCGCTTGGCCCTGCTGCGACCCCAGAAGTACACGCCCAGGGAGACGAGGATCAGCACGACCGTGAACCAGAAGTTGATGCTGACCCAGTTGCCCGTGAGCGGCCCCCAACCGTAGGCATTGGGGTGGAGGATGATCAGCAGAGACAGTGCGACGTTAGCCACGAAGGCGATCCACGCCAGTGTGACCACCACACCCTTGCTCTGTCGCCACGGTGCCCGCTCGAAGACCTCTGGCATCCTTGACGGGAACAGAGCGCAGGCAAGAGCCACACCGGCGAAGAACAAGGCGTCCCACATGTCCGTGGCCACCACAGCTCCGGCCGAGCTTATCCATTGCTGCCCGAACGGATGGTGGATGAAGGCCAGGTTGAGGCCGGTAGGACCGAACAACTCCGCCTCTGCGACCACCCCCAACAGAGCTGCCACTGAGGTAACGATGATGGCATTCACGGGGGAGTGCCACTTCTCGTTGATGTCAGCGACCCACTCTGGAAGGATGCGGTCGAAGCCCATGGCAAACATCATCCGGGAGCAGGTGAGGATGAACGGCGGAATGTCGTTGGCCACCCACAGCGCGGCGAAGGCCAACAGCACCCACCCGAAAAGACGGCCACCAGCCATACCGAACTGGCCATAGGCCACTATGCCTGCAAAGGTTGGCATCCATGGCCCGATGCTGGGTAGACCGGCGTCTGCATAGCTACCAGCCCCCGCACCCAGGAAGCCTACGGCATCCACCAGGGCGAATCCACCAGCTTGACCAACCATGCTACCCGCTCGCGCAAGGAAGAAGGAGATGCTCATATAGATCAGCATGATGATGATGCCCGAGGTGAAGATAGCCCTCGGCATGCTGCGGCTGGCCTCTTTCACCTCGCCAGCGACGAACGTGGCAGCCGCGTACCCGATGTAGGCCCAGTAGGCGAAGAAGCTGGCCGTGAAGACGGCGCTCCAGTAGCTGCCCGATGAGGCCAGGCCCTGGTCCAACGCCGCCTGAGTGTACTCTACGGCAGTATGCCCGTCGGTGATCAACCCCACTCCGGCCTCCATGTTGGCGGGGCTAGCCATCAGGAAGACCAGATAGACCAACACCAGGACCCCCGCCGGGATCCAGAAGATGGCGTGCAACAGGTATCCCGTCATCCTGGTGCCCAAGCACGCGACACCGCTGAAGATGGCGATGATCACGATGCCGAAGATGGTCATGAACCAGGGATTGTACACCGCGCTGAAGTCCACGCCGGCCAACCCGCCGAAGATCAGCGTCGCCTCGTACGTGGCCACCGCGATCAGGCCGTAGGAGACGGCCACAGAGAGGAACTCCAGACACGTGGCCACGAAAGCGAAGCCCGGGCTCAGGATCCTCGACATGAAGACATAGCCTCCCCCAGAACGGGGCATCGCCGCTGACAGCACCGCGAATGTATAGACCGACAGCAGCATGAGGATACCCACGATGAAAAAGGCCATGATCATGGGGTGTATGCCGAGGAAATACTCTGTTGGTAGGACCGCTTCGGCACCAACAGCCTGGAATACACGTTTCTGCCAACCCAGGCCAACCACGTTGGCGATAGCCAGAATCACCGCGGTGATGAATCCGATCTCCCGCACCAGTCCGGTGGCCTTACGCGCAAACAAGGTCTTATCTGCCATTTCTGAAACCTCCTATTTCCCTCCAATGGGTGTACTAGCGGAACGCGGTTTCAAGACAGTCCGGTCACCATTCTCTATTGGCATCACCTCCTCGTGTAACCCGTATGAATGTACAATCCTAGCCAGAGAACCCTGTTCGCGGCGTTCTGGTCCACTCAATTCAATATGATAGCACATATTCGCAAAAATGTCAAGTCCTGACACCACCGAACGGAGGCGAACACGCGCGCCGGTTCGCTCGCCGTACCAGCAACCGCCTACTGGTGCTACTGCCGTAACGTGAGCAGTAACACTGCATATCCAAGATAACACGTCACCGAACGGAGAGTTGCGTGTTCTTAACTAACGGCGTCGGCCGTTCCTACTCTAGAGTGGCAGTGACCCGACCAGACACCGCCGCGCTGCTGCACGGGCACAGGCAGCCCTATGCACGTACACCCGTTGACTTACCTATGCCAATCCAGTAAAATCTGGGCGCACATCCAGGACTACGTCAGGAACGAGATGCAAGAGGAACTGCGGAAGCTACCAAGCGTGGAGAGAGTCCTCCAGAGGCCGGAGATACAGCAATCGGTCGGGGAGAGCGCCCGGCCGGTCGTCCTGGAGAGCATTCGGCAAGTCATGCGCGAAGCACGCCAGGAGATCACCAGCGGTCGGCCTTGCCCAAGTCTGGACTCCCTCGTCGACCGGACGCTTCTGCACCTCAAAGACCGAGAGAGGCTCATCCTGCGCAAAGTCATTAACGCCACAGGAGTCATCGTGCACACCAACCTGGGCCGTGCTCCCTTGAGCGATGACGCAAGAGCAGCCATGGACCTCGTAGCGGAGGGCTACAGCAATCTGGAGTATGACCTCGAAGCCGGTGTTCGCGGGTCCCGTCACGTGCACGCCGAACAGCTCTTGAGCAAGCTTACTGGCGCCGGAAGTGCGATGCTGGTTAACAACAACGCAGGGGCGCTGCTGCTCGTGCTCACTGCGCTGGCCCGGGGAAGGGAAGTGATCATCTCCCGAGGCCAGTTAGTCGAGATCGGCGGTGGTTTTCGCATCCCCGAGGTTATGTCCCAGAGCGGTGTTCGGCTGGTCGAGGTAGGGACGACCAATCGAACCAACCTCAGTGACTTCGAGAGCGCTATCGGGGACGAGACAGCTCTCCTCATGCACGTCCATCACAGCAACTTCAGAGTCCTCGGCTTCACCCACGAGACCACTCTGGGCGAGCTATCCGACTTAGCCAGCCACAGCGGCCTGCTAGTCGTAGAGGATCTCGGTAGTGGGTGTCTTCTGGACACGTCTGTCCACGCCCTGGCCCACGAGCCCACCGTACAGGAGGCTGTGCAACAGGGCGCGGACCTCGTCTGCTTCAGTGGCGACAAGCTGCTCGGAGGACCGCAAGCAGGAATCATCGTAGGGCGGGCGGACCTGGTCTCCTCGTTGAAGAGACATCCCCTCGCTCGCGCTCTGAGGGTGGACAAGACCACCATGGCAGGAACGCAGGCCACTCTACTGCACTATGTGAGGGAAGAAGCTACCGAGAAGATACCCATCTGGCAAATGATCAGCCTCGGCCTGGACGAGATAGACAACAAGGCCAACGCCTGGGCCGAGCAACTCGGAGCGACAGGCGTTCGCGTCGAAGTCATCCCCGGGCTTTCCACGGTGGGAGGAGGATCCCTCCCCGGTGAGACGCTGCCCACCAAGCTGGTGGCCTTGCACGTCACTTCGCCCGACGAGTTGGCTGCGCGCTTGCGGAGCGGAGAGCCACCCGTCATTGGCAGGATTGAGGCAGGAGAGCTTCTGCTGGACCCTCGTACCGTGCTGGCTTACGAAGAGCAGGAGCTGCTGTCGGCGGTGAAGCAGGCCGTGCAGAGCTAGCCGAGGCCCCAGCCGCACGGCGACGTCACCCGTAGCTACTCCCTGGGAGGACCGACTCGTCACTGAGCTATGCCTGGATACAACGGCACCCCAAGACCACACACGACCTACTCCCCACCCATGCGCCAACCCCGAGGCAGCCGCAGACTGGCTGGCCTGTTCATCCAGGGCCTGTTCGTGGTCATCCTGATCGCCCTGTTCCTGTTCTTCGTAGGTCTGATCGGAGCCACCACGGTGTACGCTTACTATGCCCTCACCTTGCCTCCCGCCGAGGAGTTGGGCGCGCGCAGCCTTTTCATGAGCACCAAGATCTACGACCGCAACGGTGTGCTACTCTACGAGGTCTTCGACGCCAGCGCTGGCAGGCGCACGGTTGTGCCCCTGGAAGACATACCCGAGCATCTGGTACACGCCACAGTCGCCACCGAGGACAAAACCTTCTACAGCAATCCTGGCTTCGATCCTTTCGCTATCGCCAGGTCATTGTGGCTCAACTTCTCCGAAGGCGAGATCGTGTCAGGAGCCAGCACTATCACCCAGCAACTGGTGAAGACCATCTTCCTGTCCCCCGAGCAGACCTATACACGAAAGATTCAGGAAGCCGTGCTGGCCCAAGAGATCACTCGAAGATACACCAAGGATCAGATACTGGAGATCTATCTCAACGAGATCTACTACGGGAACATGGCCTATGGCATAGAGGCTGCCGCCGAGACTTATTTCGGGAAGCAGGCAAGGGATCTGACGTTGGCAGAGGCTTCCCTCCTGGCCGGCCTTCCTCAATCGCCATCCATCTACGATCCCTACACCAATCTTGAAGGGGCCAAGCGGCGCCAGGAGGTGGTGCTCAACCTGATGGCCAAGGAAGGCTACATCACCTGGTCGGAGGCAAACGAAGCCTGGTCCCAAGAGCTGGATTTCACCCCGCTGCGCGTGGATATGAGAGCCCCCCACTTCGTGGTCTACGTGCAGAAGCTTCTGGAGGAGAAGTACGGCACGGAGATGGTGTATCGGGGCGGCCTGCGAGTCCACACGACGCTGGACCTGGAGATGCAGGCGATAGCGCAAGAAGTGGCGCGCGAGCGCATCGCGGAGTTGGCCGATAGACAAGTGAGCAACGCAACCGTGGTTTCCGTGGTGCCCCAGAGCGGCGAGATCCTCGTCATGTTGGGGAGCATCGACTTCTGGAACGAGGAGATAGATGGCCAGGTCAACGTCGCACTAGCCTTACGCCAGCCAGGATCCTCCATCAAACCTGTCAACTACTTGGCCGCGTTCGAAAAAGGCTGGACGGCTGCAACCCTCATCATGGACGTCCAAACGGAGTTCCCGAATCCGACCGGGCCCTCCTACATTCCCAAGAACTATGACGGCAAAGAGCACGGGCCGGTCCTGGTCCGCCAGGCACTGGCTTGCTCCTACAATATCCCTGCGGTGAAGACGCTCCAGTTCGTGGGTGTCCCTGACATGATCGCCATGGCCCAACGTCTGGGCATCAATACCTTCACCGACCCCGAGCGTTATGGTCTCTCCCTTACCCTTGGTGGGGGAGAGGTCATGCTTCTGGAGCATACCGGAGCGTACGCGGTGTTCGCCAATGGGGGAGTCCGCATTCCACCGGTGGCCATCCTGAAGATCGAGGACAGCCAGGGCGAAGTGATCGAGGAGTATGCACCGCCTGAGGGGGAACAGGTCATCTCTCCTCAACACGCCTATCTGATGACCAGCATCCTCTCCGACAACGAGGCGCGCACGCCGGCCTTTGGCTCCGACAACCCGCTGCACCTGTCCAGGCCGGCTGCAGCCAAGACGGGCACCACCGACGACTGGAAGGATAGCTGGACCGTGGGCTACACTCCCGATCTGGTCACCGGGGTGTGGGTGGGGAACAGCGACAACACGCCCATGGATCACGTGGTCGGTTCGACCGGGGCCGGTCACATCTGGCATGACTTCATGGAGCGAGTCCTCGCCGATACGCCGTCGAGAGACTTCCCCGTGCCCTCGGGTCTCGTGACCGCCAGAATATGCTCTCGATCGGGCCTGGCGCCGACCGATCTCTGCCCCGAAACGAGAATGGAGATCTTCGTGGACGGGACCGCCCCCACCGAGCCAGACAACATCTATCAGAAGATCGGTATCTGCACGGTCTCCGGGCATCGGGCAACCGAGTTCTGTCCTCCGGAGCTGGTTGAGGAGAGGGTCTTCGAGGTCTATCCAGACGAGTACCGAGCATGGGCCGAACGAGCAGGGATATCACAGCCCCCCACCGAGGAGTGTGAAGTTCATTCTTATGCCGCCATGGTGGAGCTGGCCTCGCCCGAGACTGGGCAGGAGGTAGAGGGCACAGTACGGGTCCGGGGCACAGCGGATATCTCGGACTTCTCGCACTTCGTCGTGGAATATGGAATCGGTCCCGATCCCATCGGCTGGGGAGTGGTCGCCGGACCTCAATACGAGCCCGTGCACGACGGACTCCTGGCGCGCTGGCGAACGCAGGACCTGGAAAACGGCCTTCACTCCCTACGGATCGTCGTCTTCGATCAACATGGTCACAGCGCTGAGGCAAGGGTTCAGGTGTTCGTGAACAACCGGGCGCCCAGCCCCACCTCGACACCAGTATCGACCTCCACTGCCGTGCCGACGGCGATCCCGTCCCACACGCCTACTTCCACGAGCACTACCACCCCCACAACCTCACCGCCGACCAGTACACCGACCACTGCGGCCACAGCGACGCCCAGCCACACTCCGAGCTCGACGCCTACGAGCGCACCCAGCCCAAGCCCCACTGCAACCCTGACTCCCACCCCCTCTGCTACCCCAAGCGCGGAACCTGTGGATCCGACGCCGGAGCCTGACTCATCTCCTTGAGCAGTGCGGGTTCTATCCCCCCTTTCGCCTCCCGCAACAACCGTGATTCCGAAAAGAAGGGTGTGCCAGAGGGCTCGCACGAATGTAAGTGCCAGCCCACTACGTTCGGAATTCTACTGGATCCCTGGACTGCGGCGGGTAAAACAGAAACCTCAGTTGCCGGCTCCCTGTGGACTCTTCCATAATCCGCCGCTGCTGGCAGTGGACAGATAAGGTACACTTCGCCATACTGTTGATTGAAGAGACAGAGGCTCCGGCGTTCGTCTCAGAGGCGCACAATCGTAGTTTCCTCGCACGACCCACTACCGTATTCCAGTCTGCGCTCACCAGGTCTGCCTTTTGCGGAGAAGCCCCTGATAGGGGGAAGGCCGCGCGCGAGCAGGCAGCGCTGGGGTTCTTGATTCTCGAAAGACCTTGGGGAGAGCGGACCCAGTGGACAACCTCCGCGATGCGTACCGCGGTCGCGCGAGACGCAGGCGTGCGGGCTGATTACGTGAGGGGGCAGGTCATGCAACTCTATCGAGTCGGCCAAGTCGCCGAGATGCTGGACGTTCACCCCAACACGGTGCGCAAGTGGGTGAAGGCAGGTATTCTACAGCCTGTCAAGCTGCCGGGAAGCAGCTACAACCGTTTCACCGCACAAGAGATAGACCGGCTCCGGACTCGGATGGGAC
The DNA here is from genome assembly GCA_034430275.1 of Anaerolineae bacterium. Classification (GTDB taxonomy): domain Bacteria; phylum Chloroflexota; class Anaerolineae; order UBA7937; family B3-Chlor; genus JAUVXJ01. The sequence continues at coordinate 8,884 of DAOUEW010000426.1, forward strand.
TCCGTGGCGATAACTCGGTACGTCTCTATCGCGTGGGCCAGGTAGCCAGCATGTTCGGAGTCCACCCCAATACCATCCGTAAGTGGGTGAGAACGGACATCCTGCGGTCCGTCAAGCTCCCTGGCAGTGAGTTCAACCGCTTCACTCGTCAGGAGTTGAACCGTCTCCGCGAGACGATGGGGCTGCCCCTGGTTCAAGACCAGGCATAGGTCACGGAGCCTCCTAGTCCGCGAACCTCAACAGGGCGCCAATGCCACCCAGTTCAGCAAGGCGCTCGCGGTTCTCACCACCGACAACGGCGATCTCACAGTTCCGCAGGAACGCCTCCGTAACCACGTGCTCCACTATGTCCTCCAGATGCTCTGTCTCCCCGCCGCAGAATGGACAAGGACTGGTCACGGATAGAAGTCCGCAGGCCTTGCAGCGCTCCCCAGGGGCAACGAAGTCGTCGTTCACTAGCAGCCTGAGCACTTGCCCTTTCTGCAACGCGTGAAGGGTATCCTCCAAACCAGCGGCGCCAAGGTTCCCAGTATGTACTTCGGCCCGGAGACTGGCGAGACTGTCTCCGTGCCGCTCCTCCGTGAGTTCGCGCACCGCCCTCATGGTTTGCTCTCCTACCTCCACGGCTGAGCTCACCATTTCCATGGGAAACGTGCCAGCCAACCTCTCCTTCAAATACTGGTGCAGACGCTCGACGAACTCACTGACTACCTCGTCGGTGCCGGCAACGAACAACTGGTCGAAGCCCTCCGACTGGAAGAGCGAGAAGGTCTCATCGGCGGTCTCCTTCAAATGTCGCATGACTCGGTCGTCGTGATGGCGTTGATAGCGCGCCTGGGCCCACCCTCCCTGGTCGTGTCTGCCTGGCACCTCGCCAAGCACCTCTGGCCGCTCCTCCACGCCAGCAGGATCCACCAAGAAGATGCGCGCCCTTCCTTTTCCTACCAGCACCGTGCAATAGCGCTGATAACGATTCATGAACTCGATCATGGGCCTCATGCGAATGACGTGATCTATCGCCAGGAGGGGGCCTATTCTGTCCGGTAAGCGAAACACCTGCCAGAGGCCGGTGGCGGAACACGCGTAGACAGCGAGTCCTCCGCTCCCGACAACCATCTCCTCTGTCGTTAGCCTCTCAATGCGGGCAAGATCATCCGACACGGACTTGAGTTGGGTACCTGTCCAGTCCTCGCGATCGGCTTGAGCCTCGGTGATAATGTTTTTCAGCCTGATTTGGCTCCCCTCTTCTGTCGGTTCGCCCTTCTCCAACGGAAAGTAGAAGCTGCAGATCAGATTCTCTTCGTCCCGATAGCCAGACAGCTCCCTCAGTTCCTGCTTGTCAAACATGCCTGTACCTCCGTCTTATCTGCGGACCACCGCAAGTTCTTGTCCACAGGAAGCACATCTGTTGCCGTCAAGGTTGAGGGTCGTATCATAGCCAACTCTGCCAATAGCCACCGCTCCACACGAGGGGCAAAACGTATTCTCGTACCTGTTGCCTCGCACGTTCCCTACGTAGACGTACCTCAGTCCCGCTTGGGCACCGATCTCGGCCGCCCTGTGCATCGTGTCCCCAGGTGTTGGTGGCCGGTCCAGCATCCTGTATCGTGGCGTGAATCGCGACACGTGCCAGGGGATATCGGGGCTTATTCCAGCGAGAAAGCGGGCGATCTGCGCCAGTTCGTCGTCGCTATCATTGAGCCCTGGGATGAGCAGGGTCGTCACCTCCACCCACACGCCACGCTCATGCATAGCCTGGATGGTCTCCAGCACCGGCTCCAGCCTGGCCCCGCACATCCGGCGGTAGAATCCATCGTCGAAGCTCTTCAAGTCCACGTTGGCCGCGTCTAGATAGCGCTCGATCTCCTTCAGGGCCTCCAGTGTCATGTACCCATTGGTGACGAAGATGTTCTTGATGCCCTCCCCCTGGGCCAGTTTGGCCGTGTCGTAGGCATATTCGAAGAAGACGGTGGGCTCCGTGTAGGTGTAGGCGATGGAGTCGCAGGCGTAGCTCTTGGCAGCGCGCACCACGTGCTCAGGGAGCAACTCCTCCCCCCTCAGGGCCAGGCCCTCCCTGGGCGCCTGGGAGATTTCGGCGTTCTGGCAGAAGCGGCAGTGGAAGTTGCACCCCACCGTGGCGATAGAGAAACTGCGGGTCCCGGGCAAGAAGTTGTAGATGGGCTTCTTCTCTATGGGATCTACGTGAGCCGCGATGGCATCCGCATAGACCAGAGTATAGAGTGTTCCGTCTTCATTCTCACGAACACCACAAATCCCTCTTCGACCTGGCTTGATCGTGCAGCGATGGGCGCACAAGGAACAACGGACAAGACCACTCTCGAGCCTCTCATACAGCATAGCTTCTCTACGCATTGTCTCTCCTCATCAGCTCACCTACCAGCAATCTCAACCTCCACGCGTTCTCCACGGCATAGGCCTCAGCGTCATTGTTGAAGTAGGCGAACGTCTCACACCCATCATCTCGGAGACGGCACACCTGCTCCGCCAGTTCGCGCAACTGCCGCTCGTCGTACAACCCGCCGTACTTCACCCTGACGCCATGCATGCGCGCATAGAAGATGCGCCCTGTGACCACCGACGGGCAGGTGAACCCTGGCAGGCTAACGTAGCAGAAGCCTACGCCCCTATCCCTCAGCAGGTCCACAACCGGATCGACGTGCCAGCTCTGGTCTCGGAACTCGAAAACGTGCCGCAGATCTCCCGGCAGGAGCTCCAGAAAGTCAGCCAGTCTGTCCACACTGCAGTGCCACTTTGGCGGCAACTGATACAGAATGGGCCCGAGTTTGTCCCCCAGCAGCCTGGCCCGTCCCAGAAACGTGTCCATCGACTCCTCGCAGTGGCGCAGCTTCTTGAGATGGGTGATGGTACGAGGCGCCTTCAGCGCGTACACGAACTCTGGCGGGCACTGCCTCCTCCAGCGGACGAAGGTCTTCTCCGAAGGTAGTCGATAGAAGGTGTAGTTGATCTCCACACTGGGGAAGTACTTCGTGTAGTGGGTGAACCACTCACGCTGAGGTAGGTCGGCAGGGTAGAAGAGGCCGTGCCAGTGCTTGTAACTCCAGCCCGATGTGCCGACGAAGAACCCGGCTCTCTTCACTCCCTGGCCCCGTGGCCGTGAGACTGACGAGCCTCAGGCCTCTGTTCCGAATCAGCCCCTCGGCAGGAACCCCAGAGGGTTGCGCTTCAAACCACCCTGTCGAATCTCGAAGTGTAGGTGGGGCCCTGTGGACCGACCCGTGCTCCCCATCAGTCCTATCAGGTGTCCGCGCTGCACCCCCTGCCCAGCTATGACTCTGATCTCGCTGAGGTGCGCGTAGAGTGTCTCGAAGCCGTTACCGTGGTTGAGGATAATGTAATTGCCATATCCACCCATCCAGCCTGTGGCGGCAACGTAGCCGGTGTCCGCGGCGAAGATGGGCGTTCCCGTGGGTGCTCCAATATCTATCGCCTGGTGACCTGACCAGTATCCTTGAGTCAGATACCCGCTGGTAGGCCACATGAAGTTGCCCGTGCCCAGAGGGGCGTCGGTCGGAGGCGGGGCGGTGGCTTGTACGTATCTGGGAACCACCGGTCTGGTGCCGCCAGGTATGACCAGGTGTTGGCCAACTTGCAGTTGGTATGGCTCGACCAGGTCGTTGTACTGGCACTCCACGATAACCATGGGGTCCACGCTGTACCGCTTGGCTATGCTCTCAAGAGTGTCCTCGGCTTTAACCTCGTGATAGGCGCCATCCTCCGGAAGGATGAAGAGCTGTTGACCAACAACTATGTAGTCCGGCCAGGTCTCCAGCTCTGGATTGGACCACAGAATGGTCTCTGGTCGAAGGCCAAGACTATGGGCGATCTTGGAGACGTTGTCCCCAGACTGGACAACGTAGATCATAACCCCTTGACGTCCCCTCTCGGGAATGATGGTTATGGGTGCCGCGCCCCTGGTGAGGAAATCGGGGTCCTCCTGTTCGGAATTGCCCCAGGACACCAGGGTCGCCGGCTCACGCCCGTCCAGATCGAGATGGAAGGCCTCGGCTTGGCGCAGCCTGTCGATGCCCAGCCCGCCGGTGGAGAGTACGAACGCAACGGACAGGACGATGGCCAAGTGAGAAGCGTAGCGAGGTACTACCAGTTCATCGCTCTTGAACGACTGGAGCACGGCTCTTGCGGTGTGGAGAATGGTATCTTTGGTGGACGGTTCTGTCATGGAGGGAATGTCGCGGCCTCGTCTGCGGTCACAGAAGCTCCTTGGTCAGCTTTTCCAGTAACTCCTTGTTGCTCTTCGTCTTGCGTATGTACTCCAGCAGGGGCCCCAGCGCATCTGTCCCTCCCCCCATCTGATCAATCATGTTTCGGATGGTCCACACCTTGCTGAGGACACTGTCGTCTAGAAGCAACTCCTCCCTGCGAGTGCCAGACCGTTCGATGTCGAAGGCGGGGAAGATACGGCGCTCAGCCAGTCTCCTATTCAGGTGTAGCTCCATGTTGCCGGTGCCCTTGAACTCCTCGTAGATCATGTCGTCCATGCGGCTACCTGTGTCTATCAGGCAGGTGGCCATGATGGTCAGACTGCCCCCCTCCTCTATATTGCGAGCCGCTCCGAAGAAGCCCTTAGGAGGGTAGAGGGCCGCAGGGTCCAGACCTCCTGACAGTGTACGCCCGCTAGGCGGCACGGTCAAGTTGTAGGCCCTGGAAAGGCGAGTGATGCTGTCCAAGAGAACCACTACGTCCCGGCCACCCTCCACCAGCCGCTTGGCCCGGGCCAGGCACATCTCGGCTACTCTGGTGTGGTTCTGGACCGGATCGTCGAACGTGGAGCTATAGACCTCAGCTTCCACCGAGCGATCCATGTCGGTGACCTCTTCTGGCCTCTCCCCCACCAAGCAGACCATCAGGTGGATATCGTTGTAGTTGGCGCTGACGCCATTGGCGATCTGCTTGAGCACCGTGGTCTTGCCCGCTTTCGGCGGCGAGACGATAAGACCACGCTGTCCACGACCTATGGGGGCCACAAGGTTCATCAGCCGAGTAGTCAGGACGTTGGGCGTCGTCTCCAGGTCGATGAGTTCAGTGGGAAAGATAGGTGTCAAGCGCTCGAACGTCGGCCGCCGCTTGGCAGCCTCGGGGTCCAGGCCGTTCACCGCCTCCACTCTCAACAGACCGAAGTACTTCTCCGAGTTCTTGGGAGGACGCACTTGCCCTATCACCGTGTCGCCGGTACGCAACCCGAAGCGCCGGATCTGCGACTGAGACACGTAGACGTCATCTGGCCCGGGCAACAGGTGGTCGGACCGCAGGAAGCCTATACCTTCCTGCACTATCTCGAGCACCCCGCCACCGAAGATGTGCCCCTGCTCCTCAGCCTTCGCCCTCAAGAGACGAAAGACGAGATCCTGCTTCTTCAGCCGGCTGATTCCGGACAGCCCCTGCTCGGCAGCCATCTCTCTCAGTGCGTCAAGGGTCATCATCTCCAGCTCGGCGATATTGAGCTTTTCGGGCGGCTTCGGTTGGGATTCTTCGCCGTTCTTGCTGGCTTGATCAACAGAACTCATGTGCTTGCCTCTTTCGTTGGCTAGAAAGCATGGACAGGATCGAATCTCAGACTATGCTGATCGACTGAGAAGTCTTGGCAATACATACGCCCCTAGCCACAGCAAAGGGATCGTGGTTTCACGAACACCTTCTCAGCAAGGGGTGCAACCCAAGAGGATTCATTCATGGTGAGTAAGGGGAATACAAATCGATCCAGCAGTGGCAGAACCGTACATATTATAGCAGGTTTTCCCCGCCCCGTCAAGTCAACGCCCGCTGCATGATGAGGCGTCGTCTGCGACGCTGAATGCGTATGTACCCTACCCGACGCAACAGGACTAGGGAGCTGGTCCCAGTCCTTAGAAGGCGAACGCCACCGTACCGCGGTGTGCAGGAGCTACTTGAGATGCGCCAGGAGTGGTCAGGCAGAAAGCGCCGAGCTCGCTCAAACAGGTGATTCACCGGCCGTTGCAGTGTCTATCTCCGTCAGCGGCTGAGGGCCCTCTTGCGCGCCCTTTCCCCGATGCCATGGCCCGGGACCGATACACCGAGCGCAGTGTCGCGCCCACTGTCGGCAGGCCATACTCTCTGTTCGTCGTCCGTGCCGATCCAGAGCAGGCTGCGGCTCATACGCTTCGGGAGAAGAATATGGCAATGTCCTGGTTAGGGTAATAGTGATCGTTGAAGCCGCAGAACACGAAGCCATGTTTGCGGCAGAAACAGATGGCCGGGTAGTTCTTCGTCTGTGTCTCCAGCAAGATAGCGCGCAGCCCCAGATCTCTGGCCCAGCGGAATGCCGCTCGAAGCAACTCGCTCCCTACCCCGTGACGGCGGTATCGCCTGGCCACCGTCACGTCCCTGATCCATCCTGAAGCGTCGCGCGGCTGCACGACCATGTTCAGATACCCTTGGATTTCCTCATCCTCCTCAGCCACCAGGAAACACTCTCCACGCTGCCAATCCTCGATCAGGTGGTCGCTGTCTCTCGGAGAGCTTGCACGCACCGATCGCGGCAGCTTGATGGTCTGGAACGTGATGGCGATCTCCTCGTAGGGCCTTCCGTCGGTGCGAATCTGCCAGACACGTCTGGTCGAATACGACGTGTCCATTAGCACGCACGCGTTGAGGTCCTTCAGGTCAGCCTGGCGTATCGTCATCTGACTAGCTCGACGCTTCGCGCGAACGAATCGCCAAGCGGCATTTCGTTCTTCACCAGGTAGGCCGGAATACCACTGGCCGCCAGACTGGCCATCACCTCCAGGGAATCGGGCGCATCCCCGAAGCCGCTGGGCTCCACGTGTACAGCCACTATGTCGATGCCCTTTCTCTTCAAGTTCCTCGCCGACCCGACCCAGGACCCCTCGGTGGATGGCGTGACGACGATGGCTGTCGCACCTCCCCCCAGTTGACTGCTCTCGGCGGCAATGACCTCGGCCAGAGGGACCCGTCCCTCAGCCCTGATCACGGCTAACGACTCGAGGAGTCTGACCAGTTGCCGCTCGCCTCTGTCTACTTGAACGACCTCGCGCCGCTGACCATAGGTGATCATGCCCAGCGCTCTCCTCCGGCCCAGTAGGTGCTTCGCCAGCGAAGCAGCAATGGTCGCGCCATACTCCTCCGTGCTGGGATGAAGCACCGGCGTTTTCGAACGCAGAGGCGGGGCATTGAGGGAGTCGAAAACCAGTTCATCGGCATAGGAACCCACCTGAACCGCCTCTTCCATGTCCACGAAGAGCCAGATGTCTGCCAACGGGTCGAGCTCGAACTCTTTCGAGATCAGCCGCCCTCTGCGAGCCGTGGACAGCCAATGTATGCGGTTGAAACTGTCCTCGGGCCTGTAGTCTCTGACCCCCGACACGTTGGTGGTCACGTGGTGGGTCTGACGCTGTAGAGCGTCGCCGCCCGAGAGTCTCCCTACCGGTGGCCGAAAAAGAGGCAGATCAACAGTCGCCGGATACACAACGAGCGTGGAGTAGAGCGGCACCTCGCGCCTCATCCGGAAGATCCCAAAAGGGTCGCCGCTGGTCAGGATGACTGGGCCGAAGTTGAACTTACCCCTCCGCTTGCATCGCGCCAGCGCCATCCAACTCCGCTCCCCGTGGGAAGGAAGTGAGCTCAGCACACGATCCACCTGATAGCCTTGCAGCCCAGAGAGATCCTGGAACCCCACGTAGAGCTTGGGCAACGGGCCCTCATTCCGAACCAGCATCCTCTCCTGGATCAGCCCTCCCACCTGGGCCCGGTTGGAGCGCAGACTACGAGACGCGGATAGCCAACGGATGTTAAGCCAAGCCCAGACAAAGCAGAGGACGATGAGGCTCACAACCACGTACAGAGTACGAACGAATAGCTCATGCGCGGTGATGTAGGTGGGCACGACGAGAAGCGCGAGGAGCACGAAGACCGCACGATTGACACTAATCCCCACCGTCCGCGCCCTTCCTGGGAACCGCGATCTCGCTACCGTTCCACCCTTACCGGAGACCCGGGCGCCTCCACCTCCTGCAACACCTCTTTGACTACGGTGCGAGGATCAACCTCCCTTATCCGGGCAGCGGGGTTGACTATGAGGCGGTGGGCCAGCGTGGCCTCGGCCAGAGCCTTTGTATCGTCAGGGATCACATAGTCGCGTCCCAGCACCGCGGCCCGGGCCTGAGACGTCCTATAGAGGGCGAGAGCTCCGCGGGGGCTGCTACCAAGGTACACGTCGGGATGGCTGCGCGTGGCCCCTACCAGGGACACGATGTACTCCTTGATGCCATCGTGGACGAAGACGTCCTTGATCCGCTCCTGCATCTCTAGCAGTTCGGCGGTGCTCACCACCTGCTCTATGGTCTCGATAGGGTGAACGTACTGCTGAGCCTCCAGGATGCGTATTTCGTCCATGGGGCTAGGATAGCCCAGACTCAGACGCATTAAGAAGCGGTCCAACTGAGCTTCGGGCAACGGAAACGTCCCTTCGTACTCGATAGGGTTTTGCGTGGCCAAGACGAGGAAAGGCTTGTCCAACAGGTGCGTCACCCCGTCGACCGTCACCTGGTGTTCCTCCATGGCCTCTAGCAACGCGGACTGTGTCTTGGGGGTTGCACGGTTGATTTCATCCGTGAGCACGACGTTGGCCATGATCGGCCCGGGGCGGAACTCGAATCGGCCTGTACTCTGATCGTAGACGGAAACTCCCGTTACGTCGCTGGGCAGCATGTCCGGGGTGAACTGGATGCGCTTGAAAGTGCAACCAAGAGACCTGGCCATAGCCTTGGCCAGCATGGTCTTCCCCACGCCCGGCACATCATCAATCAGCATGTGTCCTTGGCAGAGCAGGGCGACGAGGCCAAGCTGCACTTCCTCATGCTTTCCGATGATTACGTTCTCCACGTTGTCTATGATCTTCTGCCCCGTAGCCTGGACTACGTTCATCTCCCGTTGTTCCCCTAGGGACTGGCGGGTCTGGCGCAGTCGCCCCCCTGCGCCTTGGCCTCGTACAGGGCCTGGTCGGCCCTCCTGACCAACTCATCCTGCGCCCTAGCATCTGTAGGATAACTCGCCACGCCTATGCTGATCGTCATCGCCCGATCGTCCTCACCATCATGGGTGCCCGCCTCTGCCGTGGACGCCCTCATGAGCCGATTCAAGCGCTGTGCTGTGGTCATAGCATCTGACTTGCCGGTCTCCACTAAGATGATCGCGAACTCATCGCCGCCATACCTGGAGACGGCGTCGCAGTTGCGCACGGATCTCTTCAGTCGCCAGGCCGAGCCCTTCAGCACCTCATCCCCGACTTGATGCCCAAACCGATCGTTCACCACCTTCAGATTATCCAGATCCACCATCAGCAGGGACAAAGGCCGTCTGAACCTGTCCGCTCGAGAGATCTCCGCCGCAAGTAGTTCCTCGAACGTGCGCCTGTTGTATACCTCGGTCAGGCCGTCCAACTGCGATAGTTTCTTGTAGAAGTCCCTCTCCCCCGCTGCCCGAAGCAGCCTGCGCTTCTCCAGCGCCTTGTCTACGACGATCCTGATCCGATCCACATTGAACGGCTTGCTTATGTAATCATAGGCACCGAGTTTCATGACCTCCACCGCGGACTCCACGGAGGCGTACGCGGTGATCACCACCACTTCGGCCAGAGGATCCAGCTCCTTTGCCTTCCTCAGAACATCTATTCCATCCACGCCGGGCATCTTGAGATCGGTGATGACCAGGTCGAAGGAGTCCTCCTCCAGCCGGGCGATGGCTTCTCGCCCCCCGTGACACACTTCGACCTGGTGGCCGTGGCCGTCCAGCACTCTTTTCAGGAATCTGCACACCACCTCTTCGTCGTCGACGACGAGAACCCTCGAGAAGAGCTCGTCCCCCTCCTTGGCGACCTCCTCTGTGGTGTCGGGTTCCTCTCCGGGATGTGCGTTAGTACGTCCCTCAGCACTCGGGGGCGGGGATGTCATCTGACTCTCTCCCAGTTTTGACGCACGGAACGACGTTAGGGGGACAAGCTGAATTATACTGAACTTCTCGTCTTCTGGCAACCAGTGTGCCACCACGGTTTCGGACGGCCATGGCCTCGCTCTCCGCTCCCCACCGTCCTACCCGACAGGCGATCCACGCACAGACAAGCATCGGAGTCGCTCTGGATGACCCATAGCCCTGAGTTCCAGTCTGGACAGTGCTCCATTGTCTGTGACGTTGCCCTATGCTAAAATAGCGCCAGCGTACAGCGGAAAGAACCGATGTGAGATGCCCGGCGAGCGAATCCTGGTCGTAGACAACGATGCCCCCGCGCTCGAATCCTGCGTAGACGTGCTCGAGCGTGGCGGATACCAGGTCACTGGTGCCACCAGCGGACAGCGGGCCATCGATATGGCCCGTCACCAGCGATTCGATTTGGTGCTCGCCGACCTCACGGTGGATCGTCAGGACGGGTTGGATACGGTGCAGGCTCTCAAAGCCACCGACCCCGGCATCGTGGGTGTGGTCATGATTGGCCAGAGCGCGGTGGCAGCAGCGCTCGACGCCCTGCGCCACGGCGTGGACGATCTGTTGCCAAGACCTTTCTCGGCACGTGAGCTCCAAGAGGTCGTCTCCTCTGCCCTCACCAGGGGCCGCGCTCGCCGGGAGAATATCCGGCTCCGGGCTTTGATTCCGCTGTATGAGCTGAGCAAGGCTTTCATGGGCATGACTAACCTCCAACAGTTGCTCGTGGAGATCGTTGAGGTGAGCTGTCGCGAGACTGGCGCGGATCGGGCCTCTCTGATGTTGTTTGACGAAGGCACCCAAAGCTTGACCATCCAGGCTGCCATCGGTCTCCCCGAGGAAGTGGTCGCGACCACGAGGATCAAGCTCGGCGAGGGCATCGCCGGCAGAGTGGCGGAGCAACGTGAAGCTCTCGTCCTCGACAGCACCTCACCGCCAGGGGGTGAACTGCGCAAGCTGATGAAGCAAGATCAGATCTCCTCAGCAGTCTGCGTTCCCCTCACAGTGCGGCAAGAGCTGATCGGCGTTCTGAATCTGAGCAAGTTGGGAAGCAACGACTCTCTCTTCACCGCAGGATCGCTGGAACTGGCGTCGGTGCTAGCCAGCCAAGCGGCCATTGCCATCAAGAACGCTCGTCTATTCGAGGAGACCCAGCAGGCTTATGAAGACTTGAAGAAGCTGGATGAACTGAAGAGCGAGTTCATCAACGTGGCCTCCCACGAGTTGCGCACGCCTCTGGCTATACTGCTCGGCTACGCTCATCTCCTGGACGAACAGGCGGCCGACGCCAACAAAAAATACACTGAGGCCATTATCCAGAGCGCCACGCGGCTAAAGAACCTGGTGACAGACATGCTGAACCTCCGCTATCTGGAGGCGGGCGAGATGGAACTCGAGCTGCAACCGGTGCAGGTAGCCGGCACCGTGCAAGCAGTGGCCCAGGACCTGGGCTTCCAGGTGGACGAGAAGGAGCAATCATTGATCCTGAGCATCCCCGAGGACATACCTTCCATCTGGGCTGACGAAGGCAAACTGCACCTCATTCTCTCCAATCTGCTGTCCAATGCCATCAAGTTCACCCCCCGGGGGGGCAGTATCGAGATAGGCGCTACCGTCACCGAAGACCAGCTAGGCATGTCTGTCAAAGACACAGGCGTCGGCATCGCCACCGAGGAGTTCAGGAGGCTGTTCGACCGGTTCTATCAAGTTGGTGACTCTCTCAGAAGGGAGCATCCAGGCGTGGGCCTGGGCCTCTCCATCGTCAAGGAACTGGTCGAACTGCATGAGGGCCAGGTGTGGGTGGAGAGCGAGGTAGGCAAAGGAAGCACTTTCTCCTTCACCATCTCGCGCCACCTTCGTCCCCAGCCAGAAAACGCGAAAGGACACTAGTACATGATTATGTCAACCGAATTGAGAAAAGGGGTTACGTTCGAGCTGGACGGCGACCTGCATCGCGTGCTTGAGTACCAGCACTCATACATAGGACGAGGAAGCGCCAATGTGCGAGTCAAGCTGCGAAACCTCCGAACCGGGCGCACCATCGAGCGCACTTTCGGCGCCAGCGACAAGTTCCGGGATGTGCGGTTGGAGCTACGACAAGTGCAATACCTCTACCGGGATGGCGATCTTTACCACTTCATGGATACAGAGACCTACGAGCAGCCGGCGCTCTCGGCTGAGACTCTACAGGAGAACGTGGACTATCTGAAAGAGGGTCTGATGCTATCAATCTCCATGAACGAGGGCCAGCCCGTGGAGATAGAGCTGCCGGTAACTGTTGACCTCGAGGTCGCCCACACCGATCCCGGCGTCAAGGGCGATACGGCGACCGGAGCGACCAAGCGCGCTACGATGGACACCGGTCTCGTAGTTCAGGTACCCCTCTTCGTCGAAGAAGGCGACACAGTACGCGTGGACACCAGAACAGGAGAATACCTCACCCGAGTCTAGCAGACACTCCTCCCCACGAGCGAATCGGCTTCCTGTTTGGACAGCGGCGAGAGCTGCATCTCTGGAGACTCGCTTCTCCCCAGCAGACTGCCGACCTCGACTCTGAGCTCCTCCAGCAGGTTGGACGCCGGGCGACCATCTAGACCCGGAAAGCTGAAGTGTGCCTCTGCGTTCGTGCGCACTAGCTCGTTTCCCAGAGGGTACTCCAGCTCGATCAACTCCTTGATCTTGGTCACCCCGGCCGCGTCGACCTGTCCGATCCCGACGCGCAGCCTGACCCAAGAGAGCTTGTGAGCCTCGGGCCAGCTCCCCGAGAGGAGCGCCTGGGCGGTGCTCGACTTGTGGAGTGCGGCGAGAGTCCGGCAGTGATCCCAGAGGCTCACAGGGGTACCGTTTGCCTGGGCTCCCAGCACAATCTTGCTGCACGCCCACCGGCTGATGACCCGCACTCCCAGCCACTTCAGTGCCTCTCTCTCCTCGTCGTCCAGGGTCGCTGCGGGTCCGTAGTCGCCCAGGAGAAAGGTGGCAGCCTCGTGCCCCGCGTCGAGCCGGCTTTTCCAGAACCAAGAGCCTAGATCTCCGGGGCCGTCCTTTCTGATGTTGTTGATCTCCAGGAACTGATTGGCCAGCACCTCGCACCACAGGCGTCGAACATCGGCCAGCCGGTACGGGTCACATCTCGACCACAGCGGGCCGGCAGCGTGTTCACCTCCATGGATCGCTTGGAGGAGCCTTGCCTCTGGCGCCCGTATCTCCACAGGGTGCCACGTCCGGCCCCCCATCTCCAGCAAGTCGGCCACGCAGGGCAACCGGTCCAGTTGCTCGTAGAACCCATCCACCCCGACGAAGGGTGGCTCCATGGCACCGATGGCCTCCTCCTGCTCCACCTGCCACACGAAGTCCAGCCACGTTTCCCGCGCCATCCCGGCAACTCGCTCGAAGCCGACCTCGCGATCCGCCCGTAGCTCGGCCTTGGCGCTGTCCAGGATCGCCTCCAGGGACTCCATACGGCAGTCCGGACTGGCAAGATCGCCTAACCGACGCTTTGCGATCTCGCTGGAGATAGCGTCGGCCACAACCCTCTCCTCGGGAACGAGGCTGGCTGTCCTCAGCACGTGGACAACGGCCGACCACGGACCTGGATTGGATCCGAGGCAGGCGTCCTTGCCCCTCGTCAGGCGCCGAAGCACCAGGTGGCTGTGAAAGGGGTCCTCCCCCGCGACGAACTCCGCACTCACCTTCCCCAGGTCGTGCACCAGGACGCCTATCTCGCTGAGCAGGATCGCGTTTCGTACGTCTGGTTTGCCGAGGAAGCTCAGCGATTCATGCTGCTTCATTCCTGTATGCCCGCACTCCGCGAGAACTGCCAGTGCACTCTCAGAAGCGCACCTCGCCCTCGAGGACCGGCACCACGTTGCCTGCCACCCGCACCCTAGTGATCTCGTCTCCGGAGGTGTCCACTAGGACATGCACGGTGCTGGGTCTCCTCATTTCCGCGCCCTGCTCGCTCACAAAGTGGTTGGTGCCCTCCTCGACCGGCACAGCTCGGTGGAAGACCAGGTATGCTCCGAGGGTACCATTGGCGGACCCGGTGGCCGGGTCCTCCGGCACCCCGACCATCGGGGCGAACATGCGGACGTGCGCCGTGGCCCCCGGGTCCACTGTCTCCAGCGTGAATACCAGCACCGTCTCCGTCGCGAGGGCCTCGCACACCCGGGACAGGGCAGCGACGTTCAGCTTGCTCGCATCCAGCGCCTGCACCTCGGCTAGAGAGCGGACGGGCACCATCAGTGAGGGTATCCCGGTGGACACCACTTGGACCGGCAGGTGTGTCTCGGTGATCGCCTCCTCAGGGAGGCCGAGGCCCGAGGCCAGCTCGGTCACGTCTTGCAGTACCTCGAGAAACGTGGGTTGGTCGCTCGTCATTACCACCCGTTCGATTCTTCCTCCGGCAACCTCGAGTTCAGCAGGCAACACGCCTACACCCAACTCGAAGCGAACCAACGTCACCGGCTCCTTCAGTTCCACGCGGCCGAGATGCGCCAATACCCAGTGCGTGCCCACCACAGGGTGCCCCGCGAAGGGCATCTCCACGTTGGGCGCGAAGATGCGGACCTTGAAATCGGCACTGGGGTCGTCAGCGGGCAGTACGAATGTCGTCTCCGATAGATTCATCTCCCGAGCGAGTTGCTGCATCTCGCCCGATGTCAAGCTTTCCGCCTCCGGGAAGACTGCGAGGGGGTTGCCCCCGAAGACCTCGTTGGTGAATACGTCCACTTGCACAAACCGATACTCCTTCACCTCGTCTCCTCCTCACGTATTCCGCAACAAGCATAATGTCATGAGACACACTGTCTCGCCACGCTCTGCGCCGGACCACCAACGTGGATGCAGCTCCGCCACAGGGTTCACCACATCCAGGCTATGATGCTGACTCGCAGGGGCAAAGAATAGAGCGGGGCGTTCTCACCCCGCTCTCCACCACTACCCTAGACCCGTCATCGACAGGCACGCCGATGGTAGGTTCTGGACCAGTCGAGCCTGTTCAGGCTCCGCTGTCCACCGGCCCGCTTCAGCATGGGAGCTCGCTTCGCACCGTCTTGTACAGCTCTTCGGCCCCCAACTCCTCCAAGGTGTAACATTCGCCCCCCAGGTGGAAGGCCAGTTCCTGCGCCAAGCCGCGGTCAAAGGACTTGTGTTCGGTGTTGATGACCACCGATCGGACGTCGCTGTGGTGGAGCAACTCCGCCAGCTTGCAGCTTTCCTCGTGGGGCGTCATGTCGGTCATGGAGACATTCCCCGCCCCGTCCGTGAGGAGAATCATCAGCGGCATCACCTGCGGGTTCCTGTTGATCTCTCGCATGAAGACCTGGTAACCCAGATGCAGTCCGCTCGATAGAGGGGTCTTGCCTCCCACAGTGATGTCTCCCAGCATCCTCTCTGCCAGCTTGACGCTGGACGTGGGGGGCAACAGCAACTCTGCCCCATTCTGCCGGAAGACGATGAGACCCACCCTGTCCCGGCGCTGGTAGGCATCCTGAAGCAGAGACAGTATAGCTCCCTTGGTGGCTATCATCCGTTCGGCCGCCGCCATGGACCAACTGGCGTCCACCACGAAGAGCACGAGGTTCGCTGCACGGGTGACCCGAACCTTCCGGCGCAAGTCCTCCCTGTCTATGGCTAGGGCAAGTCCGGAACCCTGGCGGTGGATTTGCTGTGGGGCGGCCTGGCGGACTGTCGCATCGAAAGCGATGTCTTCAATGCGCCCGTCCATGGGCCTGCTGAACACGTAGCGGCCGCGCTTCCGGTTGGTGCGGGTGAGGCTACGGCGACCCGAGGTGCGCCTGGACAGACGATCCAGCGGAGTGCTCAAGCGGGGCACCCTCAGGGGGCCGCCCACGGGGATCGATACGCCCCGGCGCGTCGACGAAGCAGCACCGTCTTCGCCCTCATGCTGGCTCTTGGGCGCGGACTTCAGCGGTGGGGCATCCTCCGCCTCCCCTTCATCGCCGGTCAGGTCTTTTTTTTTACTCGCAGAGGGGATCTCCTGGAGCATGGACGCATCCTGATCGGCAGCCCCCGCTTCCACACCGCGAAGCTGTTCCCTGAGCTGCTCCATGCGAGCCTCGCTGCGTTGCAGAGGCTGCTTCTTGAGGCGGTGCGGCAAGGCCAGTTCGGCCGCCAGCAGGATGTCCCGCTGGGTGATCCTGTTCCTGCCCTCGAAGGCAGCGTGCGCCAGGCTGGCCTTGAGGATCACTATGTCCCCTCGATGGCCATCCACCCCCAGATCCGCCGTGAGTTGAGCGATGTCCGAGAGATCGTCTTCCGTGTACGATACCTCATGGAGAAGGTCTCGGGCTCGGGTGATTTGACGCGCCAACCGTCGCTCTTCGTCCCGCCAAACGTCGTAGAAAGCAACCGGATCTTTCTCGTACTGGATACGCCGGACCAGGATCTCCTTGCGCGCTCCTGGCTCCGCGATGCTGCTGATCATCACGCAGAGCCCGAAGCGGTCCAGAAGCTGAGGGCGCAGCTCTCCTTCCTCGGGGTTCATGGTGCCCACGAGGATAAACTGCGCGGGATGGCTGAAGGAGATGCCCTCCCGCTCCACGACGTTCACGCCCATCGCTGCGGAGTCCAAGAGGACATCCACCACGTGGTCATCCAGCAGATTCACCTCATCTACGTACAGCATACCGCGATTGGCGGAAGCCAGCACGCCCGCCTCGAACCGTTTCTCGCCCGATCTGATGGCCATCTCGATGTCGAGCGTGCCCACCACCCGGTCCTCTGTTGCGCTCACGGGCAGGTCAATGATTCTGATGGCGCGGCTCGCCACGGGCAGCTTCTCTCGCTGCTTGTACCGTTCAGCGCACGAATCGCACATCGCTTCGGGTCGGTACGGATCGCAGCCAAACGGGCAATCAGCCACCACCTCGATGTCCGGCAACAAGGCAGCCAGCGCCCGCGCGGCCGTGGATTTCGCCGTGCCTCTCTCGCCCCGGATGAGCACCCCTCCGATCAAAGGGTTGATGGCGTTGAGGATCAAGCCGCGTTTCATTGGCCCCTGGCCTACAATGGCCGTGAATGGGAATATCGGTATCACGAGTTCTTGGCCCCCTTCTAGCCTGGGCTCTCCTCTCATACAAGAGAATGCGAGGGGATGATTCCGCAGCGTCCAGCGGAAGCAACCCCCTCCACCCTTCCTAGTATACCAACTCGCGCGGCCCTTGTCAAAGCCTCAGCGCAGGACGCAGATTTGTGGCTGGCCGTACGCTCCTCAACGCGGCAGCCCGCCACGCCGTCAACCGACGATGGGCCAAGTGCCCGCCTCACTCTGGCGACAGGCTCATCTCGGTGTCCTTCCTCCACAATTCCCTCCGACGGGTCTTGTCCGCTCCAGCAGATTGTGATATACTGGCGCACGCCTCTGACCACGACTTCTTTCCACAGCCAGTGCTATGGAGGAGACCACCATGTCCATGCTGTTTGAGCCAGGCACCATCGGCAGTCTGGAGTTGCCCAACCGGCTGGTCCGCTCAGCCACCGCGGAGTACATGAGCGATCTCGATGGGAGACCGGAGCAACCCCTCTCCGACCTCTACAGCGACCTGGCGCGCGGAGGCGTGGGCCTGATCATCACTGGCCACTGCTTCGTTCACGAGGGAGGTCGCTGCCACCTGCACATGATGGGGGTTCACAGAGACGACTTGATACCAGACCTGGAAACGCTCACCGGCGCTGTCCATGGCGAGAGCGGTCTGGTGGTGATGCAGATCAACCACGGTGGAAGGCAATGCGCCGCGGACGCCATCCCCGGGTCGCCTGTGGCACCGTCACCAGTGCCCGTCGCGAAGGGCCAGGAACGCCCCGTGGAACTCAGCGAGGAAGGGATCCACGAGATCATCACCGCCTTCGGTGACGCGGCGGGGCGGGCGAAGGCGGCGGGCTTCGACGGAGTGCAGATCCACGCCGCACACGGTTATCTGATCAACCAGTTCAACTCCCCGGCTGCCAACTGGCGTGGAGATCGCTGGGGCAGCACAGCCGCGCGCAGGATGCGCTTCCTCGAGGAGGTAGCAGCGTCCATCCGTGACCGAGTGGGCCATGAATACGCCGTGCTGATCAAGCTAGGCATGGAAGACTTCGCTCGTGATGGACTCACGCTGAAAGACGGTGCGGAGATCGTTCGCCACCTGGCGGACTGGGGGATCGATGCCCTGGAGGTCAGCGGGGGTATCGGAAGGACGAGCGTGCGCAAGGATGTCCTCCGGCCTGAGGATGAAGCCTACTTCCTGGACGCTGCCCGGCAGGCCAGAGAGGCCACCGACTTACCCATCATTCTGGTGGGGGGAATGCGCAGCAAACAGATCATGGAGGACATCTTGGAAGAGGGAGCCGCCGACTTCATCTCCATGTCGCGCCCACTCATCCGCGAGCCGGACCTGCCCAAACGATTCCGCGAGGGACAGCAGAGATCTACCTGTATCTCCTGCAATCTCTGCTGGCCGCCGCCCGGTGAGTCCGGGATCGCCTGCCGCGATCCGGACCGGGAGGAGTAGCCATCGACTACTCGCTCACACGCCGGAAGACGATGCGCCACGCACGGTGCGGGGACTCCCCCGGGCAGTCATCGCCGAACGTCAAGGCCTCGGCCACGTGGCTGCTGCCGGCCACGACCTCGACAGAGTAGCTCCCAGAAGCGGTTACCAGGAAGTCGGCGAACCCAGAGTCCACCTCCGGCTTCAGACCGGTGAAGAAAGAGTCCTCCACGTCTGGTCCAGTGACCAGGATCTCCACGCCTCCCACACCCCGCTCGTTCTCGTCCTGAACGTAGACCAGAATGTAGTCTCCGTCCCTCTCGCTGCTGCACCCGAGGTCGCTGCGCTCCACCAACTGGTAGTCGAAGTCGCCCGCGGGCAGTGGTGTGGGGGTATCCTCAGGGGTGGCCGTGGCCGAAGGCGTCGCTGTAAGAGGAGGTGTGGTGGCCGTCGCCGTTGGCTCGGCCGGGGGCTCGGTGGGCGTAGGTGAGGCTTCGGGAGGAGCTTCCGTAGGTGTGACCGTGGGCGGAGTCTCTACCTGTTCCGTGGGCGTAGGCTCCAGCGTAGCGGTTGGCTCGGGCGTCGCGGTGGGCTGTTCGATGTACGGCAACAACGACACGTCGGTCACACCCAGATCGTAAGCCAGCAGTGCCAGGCTGCGCGTCTCCTCTGCGTACCCGGCCTCCCCGTATCGTTGGAAGAGACCCAACACGCTCTGCTTCGCGTCCTCCAGGCCCAGCTCCCCCAGCCGTAGTGAGGCCATGCCCAGGTCACCATCCTGGGCGTAGGCCGCGGCAATCATGACCACGTAGTCGTCCTTGTGCTCGCTCCGCAGATCGACGGGGTCGGTGTCGTAGTACTCCACCGGCCATAACTGCCAGGTGATCAACAGGCCGAGGCCAAGACCGATGGCGATACCCACTACGACGAACACCAGATGTCCAGGTTTCAGACCGGCCAGCATGGTTTCTGTTTCCTAAGGCTGATAAGCGCGCTGGAAAGTGAGAAAGAAACAGGTGTGATGGGTGCGGTAGGGCTCCTGTCGCGTCCCCAGGCCCAGACCATAGATCTTGTCACTGGGGTCGTCGCCGCCGATGAAGACGTTGTACGATCCTAGCAGGTCACCCATCACGAAGTTGTAGGCGTATGCCTCCCCCAGCTTGTCTGCCATGGGGTACGTATCATAGTGAGGAGAGCCGCCGTACTCTATCACTATCGTCTGGCCGAAAGATCGATTCCCGTTCTCGTCCAGAACCTCGACGTAGATGTGATGGTTGCCCGACTCCTCCAACCACTCCGTCCGCACCAACCGCCAGTACCACTGCCCCGCGCTAACCTGCGCCTCCTCGAGCTGGACCGTCGGCCAGAAGTAGTCGAGGCGCCGGTCCCATTCACGAGCTCGCGCGGCTGGCGGCGCAGTGGGGGTGGCAGTAGGCAGAGCAGAGGGCGCCTGGGTCCGCGTAGCCGTGGGCACCGGGGTATTGGTCTCCATCGGTGTCGGACTTGGCCTGGGCGTAGCGCTGGGTGTCACGGTATGGGTGGGCGTGGGGCTAGGGGCTGTGGCGATCTTGTACTCCTCCATGGCCGGATCCTCGGCCCCGAGCGCCTGGGCCAGATCGATCAGACGTCTCGTCGTCTCCACATCCTCCGCCCGGTCCATGTAACGGGCAGCCATCTCGGCCACGACCTCCGCAGTGTCCCCCTCCTCCAGCACCATCACCCGCTCCCGGGCCCCATCCAGATCGCCGTTGGCAGCATAGGACTCACTCACGCTCACTATGTACTGTTCCCGGAGGTACTCCATCAGCGCGACGTTTCCGGCTACCTCTTTCTCTGCGGGGAATAGACGCCACGATAGTGACAGGACAACAATGACCGCTGCGGCCAACACCACGACGCTCAACAACCAAGGCTGCCATCCTCTGCGAGTCCGCGAAACCAGGCCATCTCCCATGATTCTCTCAATGTGAAACCAGTCTGAACGTCACATTCAAATGCCAATGCTCGGTGTAGTCGACCATGCCCAATCCTGTCACACAATCGCTGGCGAGGGAGTCCATCACCCACACCGCGTGATAACCAGCGGCCGGAGGTATGTAGGCACTGCCCCACCCCATGACCATGTTGGCTTCGCCATCGTGGTTGGTGTACATGACACGAGCATTGGGTCGGCACGCCCCAGGAGTGTCAACTGCATCCTCGAATCCGAAGAAAGCAACCGGGACGTTGGGCATCCGGTTGCCGTTGCCATCCAGGACTGTCACGCGCAGTGACACGTCGTGCGACTCCCACAGTGTGTCCACAGCATACACGCTGCCCCCCGGGCAATTAGCCGCCTCCTGTGTGCCCACGCCGCCAAACACTTCCTGCAACCAGCCCCAATCTCTGACGTTGGCGAATATGTCCCGGACAGTGATGCCTGGGCGGCCCGGACAGCTTCCCACCGGCTGAGAAGTGGCCGTCGGCGTGCTGGTGGTCTGAGCCAGCGCGGGCGTTCCCGTAGGTGGCACCGGGGTGGAGGTTGCCGTCGCTGGCACGGAGGTGCTGGTAGGCGGCTGCGGAGTGTTCGTGGGTGGCACAGAAGTGTAGGTCGGCGTAGGAGGTACAAGCGTCGAAGTGGCCGTGGGAGGCACGACTGTCGGGGTCTCCGTAGGCAGCGGCGTGTCGGTGGGCGTCGAGGTAGGCACTTCCGTGGCTGTGGGTGTGAACGTGGGAGCCAGGGTGGGCGTCGCAACGTAGGCCAGCATGGCCTCGGTGCTGGAGCCCAGCGCGTCGGCCAACATCACCAGGTTCGTGGTCGTCGTGCTGTCTTCACCTCGCTCCAGGTACTTCTCCGCGAGGTCACCCACCACCTGGGCGATGTCTTCCTCTTCCAGTTTGGCCAGCCTGTCCTTGCCGTGATCCAAGTCGCCATTGAGGGCGTAGGCGGCTGCGACCAGGACGATGTACTCTTCCTTGTGCTCCGCTCTCAGATCGACGGGATCTGTGTCGTAGTACTCGACAGGCCAGACCCCCCAGCCGATCAGGAATCCCAGACCCAGACCAACGGCCACTCCCACCAGCAGCAGCGCTGCCACTGCTCTCCA
>DAOUEW010000427.1:0-2853 GCA_034430275.1 Anaerolineae bacterium
GCTTGCGGGTTGGGTGTCGAGCGGTCCCAGCTCCAGCGATCCTGTATCACCGCTATCGACGAGGGTTTGGAGCCTGTGATCCACGATGACGGCCCGGTGCAGGAGGTGGTGCACGAGGTGTCGGTGGACATCCCGTCCCTGCTCCCCGTCCCTACCTGGTTCGAGCGCGAGAGAGGCCCCTACATCACGGCCGGCGTCGTGGTGGCCAAAGATCCGGAGACCGGCAGACGTAATGTCTCCATCGCGCGTCTGCGAGTCGAAGGCGGCAGACGATTCTTGGCGGGCATCGCGCCCACCCATCACCTCAGCGAGCTGTTGCGCCGGGCGCAAGCTCGAGGCCGCCAACTGGAGATCGCGGTGGCTATCGGCAATCACCCTGCGGTGCTCGTCGCGTCGCAGATGTACGTGGACCTCGGTCACGACGAGTACGACATCGCTGGCGGACTCCTTGGCGAGCCGCTTGTCCTGGTGCGCTGTCGAACTGTTGACCTGGAGGTGCCAGCGGAAGCCGAGATCGTCCTGGAGGGAACCCTCGACCCTGAGGACCTTTTCGACGAGGGTCCCGTCTCCGAATTCCCGGGATTCTACGTCAACTACGGGCCGGGGCACGCAGTCCAGATCACGGCGGTTACCCACCGACGCGACGCCGTCTACCAAGCCATTCTGCCGGGATACGCCCCCGAGCACTGTCTGCTGGGAGGGGTGGCTATCGGCGCCACCACCTGCCGTGCCCTCCGGCGGCTTCTGCCCGGGGTCCAACAGGTGCTCATCACCGACGGGGGGATGGGGAGACTGCACGCCATCATCACTATGCGCGATCCCCAACCAGGTGACGGCAAGCGCGCCGTGATGGCGGCTATGGCGCAGGTGAACTTGCTCAAGCTCGTCATCGTAGTGGATGATGACGTCGACCCGGAGCACTGGACTCAGGTAGAGTGGGCCCTCGCCACCAGGATGCGCGCCGATCGTGATATCATGGTCTTGCCCGGTGCCAGGGCTGACCGCTGCGAACCACTCCACGAGCATCTGACTGTGACCAAGCTGGGCCTCGTGGCCACGAAGCAGCCAGGAGACGGGGCGCCGGGAACCAGACACGAGCTGGCTCGAGCGCCCAAGGATGTCTTGGACCGCGTTCGCAGCGACTTGGACCGCTATTGACCGTACGAAGCCGGGAGGAAAGCATGACGCTGGAACTGAACGGATACAGCCTCACGGCCTCCGACGTTGTGTCCGTGGCCACCGCACCACGGGACGAGTGGCCGGAGGTGCGACTGAGCGATGAGTCTCGGGCTGTATTGAAGAACACGCGAGAGTACGTCGAACGCGAGTGGCTGAGGGAGGACGCGCCGCCCATCTATGGGTTCAATACCGGGGTGGGGAAGCTGAAGGACTCAGCCATCGCCCTGGATCAGATCGAGCTGTTCCAGGAGATGTTGATCAACTCCCACAGTTCCGGGATTGGGCCACCTTTTCCGGAGGACGTGGTTCGGGCTACCCTGCTACTGAGGGCCAACGCCTTCGCCCGAGGGTGCTCTGGCGTCCGCCCCGACGTGGTGGACCGCCTTCTGGCCATGCTCAATCGCTGCGTGCATCCTGTGATCCCCCAGATGGGCTCCGTCGGTGCCAGCGGCGACCTGGCCCCACTGGCGCACCTGGCGGGGGGCCTGGTGGGCCACCCCCAAGCCGAGGCGTTCTATGAAGGCCGCCGTCTCCCCGCTGCGGACGCACTCCAGGCTGCCGGGATACTGCCCGTGCAGTACAAGCTGGGGGCCAAGGAGGGGCTGGCGCTGATCAACGGAAGCACGGTCTCGCTGGCTATCGCCGTACTGGCCGCGCACGAAGCACGCCAGATCCTGACCAACGCCGAGATCGCCTTGGCCCTGAGCCTCGAGGCCATGCGAGGCGAGCTGGCCGCTTTCGATCCTCGCATTCACGCTGCCCGGCCCCACGTAGGCCAGGCCACAACTGCGGAGATTCTACGTCGCCTGACCCAGGGGAGTCAGCGGTGCACCGAGGCGGCACGGCAGGTGGCCCTGCCCGACGAAGGCAGATTGCCCTCGCAGACCATCGCCGCGCGAGTCCAGGATGCGTACTCCCTGCGTTGCGCACCTCAGGTGCACGGCCCTGTGCGAGACGCGCTGGACTACATAGACAACACCCTGGCTGCGGAGATCGACTCTGCCACGGACAACCCGTTGATCTTCGCAACTGGTGACGGGTACGAGGTCCTGAGCGGGGGCAACTTCCACGGCCAATACCTGGCCCAGGCCATGGACCTCCTGGCCATGGTGATGACCGATCTGGGGAGCATCAGCGAGCGGCGAACCTACCGTCTCCTCGATCCCACCATGAGCTACGGACTGCCGAGCAACCTCGTGGCCAAGCTGCCTGGCCTGAATACAGGCTACTCCATCGCCCATTGCTCGATGGCCGCCCTGGTGACGGAGAACAAGACGTTGTGCTGGCCAGCCAGCGTGGATTCCATCCCTACCAAGAGCAATCAAGAGGACCACGTGAGCAACAGTACCTGGTCGGCACGCAAGGCGCGAACGGTCCTCGCCAACGTACAGCAGATCGTAGCCACAGAGATGCTCATCGCTGCCCAGGCGATCAGCCTCACCGAGCCGATACTGGGACAGTTCGCGCTGGGCAAGGGCTCAGACGCCGCCTACGCGTTCTTGCGCGAGGCCATACCCGCCGCCCTCGACGGCGATCGCTGGCTCCACGCCGACCTCGTTGCCGTCATGGACCTGGTCCAAAGCCACGATGTCATCAGAGCCGTGGAGCGGGCCGTCGGCCCTCTCCAGTAGAGCGGCCGAGCAGGGCATCCCATCTTGAGTGTAGACATCGCCA
>DAOUEW010000428.1:0-4009 GCA_034430275.1 Anaerolineae bacterium
TGGGTGCTCCTTGGACTGTCCGTTGCCTCTGCCATTGCCATTCTTTCTGCCCAGGTACCTCACCAGCTTCACCGTTCCCAGGTACCTTGAGATGGTATTCATCCAAAGACCCACGTGTGCCAGACCACATGGGCAGAGCTGTGCACTACACTTCGTCTTGTCTTGACAAGCGTATGGACAATGAGCCCATACCTCGTCTCTCCACTGTCGCCACTCTACCAGAATCTCGGCGCCGTTTCGGTACGATATCGCCACTAGACCTCCTAGGGGTTGTACTGGCTTCGCCGGTCCTAGGACGTCCGACATTCTGTTCATTCAGTGGTTCGCGCGCCTCGCAGCGCCCGAACGGTGCTTCGTACTACATATCGCCTTTTGACACCTGTTGAACGGGCAAAGCGTTAGTTATCTTGACTTTGTGGACCTCAATCCAATGTGGATTATACCACAGTTCGCAACTGTGTTGCCACACTAGCTTTGTACTATGAGAGAGCGGATGTCGGCGTCGAGCCCAGCGCGGATGAGGGGTCTGTCTTCCCCACGCCAGGAATCGGCGGGTGGTGGAGAACGCATTCGATTGTGCTGGCCTGGTGTGTTGGGTTGCCTGGCGTCCGTCACGAACTTCGTACTGAACGCGCCAGCCACCTGGTGACGCTTGACCGTCGCCGCGAACGGTGCTATGCTCATCGTGGCTCACTGGTTGAACCCAGGGCCACCGGTGGAGGAGCGCTCGATGGGTGGTGGCGGTGTCTTGCGCAGGATGAGGGCAAAGTGCTAAGGTAAGAGAGAGGGAGGTGGCGATGGAGTCGGAGAAGCATATCAATTGTGCCAAGTGTAGTACCGTGGTTTGTCTCGCAGGGCGAGGCGACAAGGCACCGTCCAACTGTCCCACGACACTGAGGCCCGAGGTGATAGAGGCGGCCACAGAGAGGTGCCTTGATCCGGAGATCGTGACCTTCGCCCGCGAGGCCTCGAGGCAGGAAGCCGCTGGATACGCGCGCCTGCCACATGCTCCCAGCGTTCCTTCACCGATCAAAAGCAGACTCGAAGAGATAGTGGAGTTCTCTCAGAGAATGGGCTACGTGAGGCTGGGTGTGGCGTTTTGTGTTGGCGCGAGGAACGAGGCAGAGATGCTGGTCTCCGTACTCGAGAACAGAGGGTTCGAGGTTGTGTCAGTCTGCTGCAAGTGCGGCATGGTGGCCAAGGAGGAGCTGGGTATCGTGCAGGAGGAGCAGATCTACCCCGAGAACGACTTCGAGACCATGTGCCATCCCATAGCGCAGGCGCAGTTACTGAACGATGCCCGCACGGACTTCAACGTTGTGCTGTGCCTATGCGTGGGGCACGATTCGCTCTTTCTCAAGCACAGCGAGGCGCTCTGTACCGTTCTTGCAGCCAAGGATCGTCTCCTCGGACATAACCCACTGGCTGCGCTGTACCTGTCCAAGTCATACTATCGCAGGGTGAGGACCTAGAGGGCCGCGCTGAGATCTGCCGTCTTTGGCCAACGGCAGGCCAGCCGTCGACCTCAGCGAGCGGCAACAATGGAGGTAGCCTTGAACCCCACACATTTCCCTTCTCGTCGTTCGCCGGTTATGGCTAGGCAAGGCATGGTAGCCACGAGCCAGCCGTTAGCTGCCCTGGCCGGCCTTCGAGTGCTGATGGACGGCGGCAATGCCGTCGACGCCGCAGTGACCACGGCTGCGATGCTCAACGTGGTCGAGCCGATGTCCACTGGGGTCGGTGGTGACTGCTTTGCTCTCATCTTCGACGCCAACATCGGACAGGTAAGCGCTCTGAACGGCAGCGGTCGCGCCCCGGCATCTTTCACCTTCGCGGAAGCTCAGCGACTCGGCTTGAGAGAAATCCCTCCGGTTGGTGGGCTTCCGGTCACGGTTCCCGGCACGGTGGGTGGATGGGAGGCCTTGGTGGATAGGTATGGCACCATGTCCCTCGCCGAGTGCCTGGCCCCGGCCATCGTTGCGGCAGAGGATGGATTCCCCGTGAGCGAGAGGATCAGTGCGGCGTGGCGGGAGGCAGAGCCGAAGCTGTCGCAAAACCCCGAGGCGGCTCGCGCCTACCTGCCTGCCCCCAGGCCCGGAGACCTCCACCAGCAGCCCGACCTGGCGCGAACCCTTCGTCAGATCGCTGAGGGCGGCTGCGAGGCCTTCTATCTCGGTCCGCTGGCAGAGAGCATAGCCAGGTGTGTGCAGGAGCATGGGGGCTACCTCAGCACCGACGACCTGGCGGCCCATCGTGCCAGTTGGGTGTCGCCTCTGTGGAGCAGCTATCGGGATATCGAAGTGTGGGAGCACCCCCCTAACGGACAGGGGTTGGCTGCTCTGCTGGCTCTCAACGTCGTGGAGGGCTACGACTTGAGTGGGATGGACTACTTCGATCCTGCCCGGTGGCACTTGATGATCGAAGCCATGCGGCTGGGCATGGTGGATGCGGGGCGGTACGTGGCTGATCCGGAAACGTGCGACGTGCCGGCGGCGGCGCTGGTGTCCAAACGGTACGCCGCCCAGCGACGCAGTCTCATCGAGCTGGGAGAGGCGATGGAGAAAGCTGCTCCTGGCCGCATCGGGCACCAGGACACTGTGTATCTGACGGTGGTAGACGGCCAGGGTCACGCCGTCTCCTTCATCAACAGCCTCTACCACAGCTTCGGGGCGGGTCTGGTAGTTCCTGGCACGGGCATCTGCTTGCAGAACAGGGGCGCGTGCTTCACGCTGGAAGAGGGTCATCCCAACGTGCTCGATGGAGGCAAGCGGCCCTACCATACTATCATCCCGGCCATGGCTATGCGCGATGATCGGCTCTGGCTGAGTCATGGGGTCATGGGCGGCTTCATGCAGCCTCAGGGGCACCTTCAGGTCATCGTCAACATGGTGGATCACGGACTTGACGCTCAGGCTGCCCTGGATGCTCCGCGCTTTCGAGTGGATGAGCGAGGGGGCCCCCAGGTGGCCATCGAGGAGGGGGTACCCTTTGAGACCTCCGAGGCCTTGGCGGCCATGGGACACGATGTGCGCATTGAGCCAGCCTTCTGGTCCGGGTTCGGGGGAGGCCAGGTCATCGCGGTCCACCCTGAGACTGGCGTGCTCGAGGGTGGTTCCGATCCGCGCAAGGATGGCTGCGCTGTGGGGTTCTAGCGGCCAACTCGGCCGGCTCGCGTGATGCCCTGCGGACGATGAGCTAGCAGACGTCGTAGGCCGTTCGCTGGTCTTGGATCCGTACCAGCAGTGCTCAGAAAGCCGAGTCCTCTGGTTGGTCGAGAGAGGACGGCTCCACGCGTTGATAGCCCCATTCGTCGAAGGCGAAGTCCCAGTGCTCGTTGACCTTGGCCACCACGTCGACGTCGTACTCGTTCTTTTCGCAACCCGCCACCGAGTCCAGACATGACCGGAACCTGGGTTCCGCCTGGGCGAAACCTGGTAGGGCCAGCCTGTCGTATACCCTCCGTATCTCGTCCAATGGCTGCTCCTCCAGGTCCTCGAATCTAACCTCTACCAGGTGCTCGGCCGGGATGAGCGCTCTGTCGGCCAGGAACCTCTGCAAAAGCCGCCCGTAGAAACTCAAGATGAACGCCTCGGTCTCGCCCATGCTGACCTCTTGCAGCTGGGCTCTGCGTACTACCATCACGGAGAGGTGTCTCGTAGAGCGGAAGACGTCGTACGGATTGTGGTAGATGTGGATGAATCGGGCTTCGGGGAAGAGATGCGGGATCGTTCCGATGCGGCCGGTGTTGGTGCAGTTCTAGAGTACGAGGCGTTTCCCTCCACTGCAGAGTGTGGCTTTGCGTAGCACTTCCAGGTACGCCTGGCTCCACTCCGTGGCGGATGAATCAGAGATGTGATCGGAAGAGTGCGTACCTTTCGAAGAAGTGGGTGCCGCCGCTCGACGTTCGCCGTGGTCGACAACTGCCCTGGCAACGTGATATCATTCAGTCCGTCACAAGAGCCTGCACGTGTGCCACGGCCCAGGAAAGGCGAGAAGCATGAGAGAACCA
>DAOUEW010000429.1:0-4621 GCA_034430275.1 Anaerolineae bacterium
AAGCGCTACGTACGGCGCGGAAGGGATCCAAACCAAGGCTACACCAGTAGACGGGGGCTTTCTCATTCAAGGGACAAAGCTCTTCGTCCCTGACGCCCACATGAGTGACTATCTGATCTGTGCTGCCAGGACCAGGGAAACAGAGCCCCCTGAAGATGGAATCACTCTGTTCCTGGTTGATCCCCAGGGCCCAGGAGTGAGCTGCACCCTGCTCAAGACCATTGCTGGAGACAAGCAATGTGAGGCCATCTTCGACAAGGTACAGGTGCCTGGCGGAAGCGTATTGGGTAACCTCCACGAAGGCTGGCCTGTCTTGGCCAAGGTGCTGGAGAGAGCTGTGGTGGCTCAATGTGCCCAGATGGTCGGTGGAGCGAGACGGGTTCTGGAGATGACCGTAGAATACGCCAAAGAAAGAATGGCCTTTGGTCATCCTATTGGCAGCTATCAGGCCATACAGCATTATGGTGCGGACATGCTAGTTGATGTCGACGGCTGCTCTCTCCTCACCTATAGTGCCGCCTGGCGGCTTGCCGAAGGTCTTCCGGCAGGCCAAGAGGTAGCGATGGCCAAGGCTTTGACTAATGAGAAGTTCAAGCGTATCGCTGCCTTGGGCATTCAGATTCACGGCGCTATTGGCTTCACAGAAGAGCATGACTTGCCCCTTTATTTCAAGCGCGCCAAAGCCTGGGAGATCAGTCTGGGCGATACGAGGTTCCATTTGGATAGAATAGCCAGGGCGGCAGGAGTCTAGGCCAGCGAAGATCGGTGGCATGTCACCAGCAGGGCACAAGTCCAGAGCACTGCGTTGGGCGAGTGTTTGTTGCCTTTGAACCCAGAGATCCCAGGTCGCCGTGCCCCCTGAGCCTGAGCCCCAAGAGGAGTCCGTCCCCGGGCCTGGCACCATGCTGCTCCTCGGGAGCGGGCTGGCTACAGTTCAGTCAAGCACCAGTTCGAGAGTACATGTAGGAAGTACTCCCCCGGGGGGTACTTTCCACATCTACCGGTGAGCGCAGAGCCAATGACGCCGCCACTTCCCTTGCCCTTCGTCCTTCGGAGAGGTGAATCGCAGCGCAGGATGGTCTGGAATGGCGAGACGGTACATTCTCCACCTCGACTTTGACGCCTTCTTTGCATCAGTCGAAGAGATCCTTGATCCCGCGCTCAAGGGCAAACCAGTGATCGTGGGAGCACCGCCAGGGCAGCGCGGTGTGGTCGCCTCAGCCTCCTACGCCGCCCGTGCCTTCGGTGTCTGCTCCGCCATGCCCACCGCTCAGGCGTTGCGCCTCTGTCCCCAGGCCATCGTCTTGCCCCCACGTCACAAGGTCTACCAGGAATACTCGGCGCGCATGATGGCCATACTCTTCGAGTATACTCCCCTGGTCGAGCCCCTCTCGCTGGACGAGGCCTTCCTGGACCTGACGGGGTGCGAGGCCCGTTGGGGTTCGCCTCAGGAACTGGCTCGCGAGCTCCAGGAGCGGCTAGAGGTGGAGCTGGGGCTGACCGCTTCCATCGGCCTGGCGTCCAACAAGCTGGTGGCGAAGATCGCCTCGGGGTTGGAGAAGCCGCGCGGGTTCGTGTTGGTACCCCACGGGAGGGAGGCCGAGTTCCTGGCTCCGCTGCCGGTGGAGAAGCTGTGGGGGGTAGGCGAGGTCACGGCCAGGAGCTTGTCTGAGATGGGCGTCTCGACTGTCGGGCAACTGGCCGCTCTCAACGCGACCCAACTGGAGGCCCGGTTGGGACGCCGGGGGCTCGACGTCTACCGGTACGCCAGGGGTTTGGATGACAGGGCGGTCGTAGTTGAGCGGGCGGAGAAGTCCCTAAGCCGGGAGGTGACCTTTGCCGAAGACGTTGGTGACAGGAAGGTGTTGAGGAAGGAACTGCTGGTCCTCAGCGAGAGTGTGGCCCTTCAGTTGCGGAAGCGCGGACTGCGCGGGCGGACGATCAAGCTCAAGCTGCGTTACTCGGATTTCGAGACCCTCACCCGTCAGGTGACTATGGGGGCTCCAACCGATCTGGCGCAGGTGATCTTCGAACAGGCGGCGAGACTTCTCGACAAAGCCAGAGACAAGAAGAGGGAGGTGCGGTTGATCGGAGTGGGGGTGAGCAAGTTTGAGACAGAAGAGCGGCAGCTGAGCCTGTTCGAGGGAGCGGGTGACGGTAGAGTCGAGAAGCTGAGGCGGCTGAGCCAGTCTGTTGATCGGATCAGGGAACGGTATGGCGACGAGGCGATACGGCGAGGTTAGCTGACAAGGCCCTCAGCTGATGGCGAGAAGAGAGGAACCGAGGTACATCATCGGTTCCGTTCCGGGTTCTCATACCTTCTGTGGGCGACCCTGCGCACACAGATGGCATCGTGCTCGAGCTCCCCGTCTGGGCGGACGATGTGCAACTCGAGGGGGAGGGCAAGTACGTCCACCCCGAACTGGCCGAACTGGCTCGACACTTGGGCGTGGAGCGCGGCGTGGCCAACCCCGGGATCTACTTCACAGCGATGTCTCTTACCTCCATCGCTTGCCGCGCCGTGGCTGGGCGGGTCGCCGACAAGTACGGTCGGTTCGTCTCGATTGTGCCAGGGCTGCTGCTGGGGTCGGCTGGCCTGTTCCTGGTCGCCCACGCGTCGTCGACGGAGACGCTGGCCTTGGCCCGGATCGTTTTCGGAATCGGCGTCGCCAGTGCGGATCCTGAACTCCAGGCAATGGCGATAGACGTCGCGCGGCCAGACCAGCGAGGCTCGGCGATGGCTACCCACTTCGCGATGATCGACGTAGGCATCAGCGCTGGATCCATAATCTCGGGACGGATCGCTCCTGCCTACGGTTACACAGGTGTCTTTCTTACCGCTAGCTTCGCTCCGCTCCTGGGTCTTGCCGGCTTCCTGGGGACTGCACGACTCCGCCGCTTGCACTCGCGAGATGCCCTGAGGAGGTGAGACCCTTGACTCGGACGCCGTCACGTCTGGGCCACCCGCCATGTGGCAGGCGTCACCACTGTCTTGTCCTTCGTCCCTCGGCGGGAAGCGAAACGAGATTCATCATCTGGTTGAGTAGCTGACACGTAGTCCGCGCGGGTGCTTGACAACGAAGGCAAAAACGTGTAGA
The DNA here is from genome assembly GCA_034430275.1 of Anaerolineae bacterium. Taxonomy (GTDB): domain Bacteria; phylum Chloroflexota; class Anaerolineae; order UBA7937; family B3-Chlor; genus JAUVXJ01. The sequence goes on from DAOUEW010000429.1 coordinate 3,099, forward strand.
CTATGTCAGAGTACAATATCGAATATCGGGAGACCCTCAGCGAAGAAGGGGATATTACCCGTGCCAATGTCTGCCAGTATTCGTTCCCCTGTTGTTGTTCACCGCAACATCCACGAGGCCGTCGTGGATGGCATCCGGAACATGATCCTCAGCGGCGAACTGGAGCCCGGGGACTGGTTGCGCCAGGATGATCTGGCGGCGGAGTTTGGTGTGAGTACCATGCCGGTCCGCGAGGCGCTGCGCCAGTTGCAGGCGGAAGGCCTCGTAACTTTGCATCGACGTCGGGGCGCCGCGGTCGCGACTGTCTCCGTCTCTGAGTATGAAGAGATCTACTACATCAGAGAGGTCTTGGAGACTCTGGCAGTTCGCTGGGCAGCGGAGAACTTCGAGTCCGTGGATATCGAACGTCTGGAGTCGCTCTTGGCGGAGATAGAACCAGCCGAAGCGAATCGGGAAGACGTCGATCAACGCCTCCGACTGGTACGTGAGTTCTTCTTCACCGTCTTCGAGGCGAGCGGGCGAGGACTCCTCGTTCGCATAATCTCGAACCTCTGGGACCTTTCCCATCAGTACCGTCGCTACTTCTCTTCACTACCTGAACTCGTTCCACAACGCCTGGCCAAGTATCACAGGATCTATCGAGCCTGCCACGAGCGAGATGCAGAAGGACTCATGGCTGCATTCCGTGCTATATGGGCTGTCCGCGAACCCACGCTGGTTCCGCTCTTGCGCGAAGAAGAAGACAAAGGGTCGGGGAAGTAGTCTTCTCGGACTCCAGCACAGATCGTGTGGTCGATGGTGGCGAGGGCTGGACCTCGGCGTTCAGGAAGAGGGCTTGCCTGCTCCACCGACGGCAATCGCCCCGATGGATGGGGCGGGCTCGCTGTGCGACGTAACTGATGACTACGGAGACAGGCTGGTTGTCGTCGTGGAGGCTGTCTCCGCACAGACGGATCGACGGACCAGCGGAGAGCAAAGCACTTCATAGGAGACGACAACCGGTGGAGACTAACGGCCGAGTCCGACTGCGGATCGACAACCTCTCGCTCAGCTTTGGCGGCGTCAAGGCCCTTGACCACGTGGGCGTGGAGATCAGGGACAACGAGATTCTGGCCATTATCGGACCCAATGGCGCCGGCAAGACCGCTCTCCTCAATTGCATCAACGGCTTCTACAAGCCTCAGCAGGGCGAGATCTCGTTCGACGGACGAAAGATTACCCGAGCACGCCCGGACAAGCTGGCCAAGCTCGGCATCGCCAGGACCTTCCAGAACATCGAGTTGTACACAGGCCTGAGCACTCAAGACAACATCATGGCTGCCCGGCACGTCCTCATGAGACAGAACTTCATCGCTGGTGCGCTGTACTTTGGCTGGGCACATAAGGAGGAAATCGAGCACCGCCAGACCGTGGAGGAGATCATTGACTTCCTGGAGATGGGGTCAATCAGGAAGAAGGTAGTGGGCGCTCTGCCGTACGGTCTGCGGAAGAGGGTAAAGCTAGGAAGAGCGCTGGCTCTGGAA
>DAOUEW010000430.1:0-3120 GCA_034430275.1 Anaerolineae bacterium
TCCCTGGGCGTGACCAAGGGGGATCGCGTGGTGATCTACATGCCCATGATCCCAGAGGCGGCCATGGCTATGCTGGCCTGCGCCCGCATCGGCGCCATCCACTCCGTGGTCTTCGGCGGCTTCGCCCCTCGGGAGCTGGCTATCCGCATCAACGACGCCAAGCCCAAGGTGATCCTCTCCGCCTCGTGTGGCATCGAGGGCCAGAAGCACATCCCCTACAAGCCCCTCCTGGACGAGGCCATCAGGCTCGCCACTCACGCGCCCGACAGGTGCGTAATCTGGCAGAGACCGCAGGTGAAAGCCGACCTGAACCCGCCGCGTGATCTGGACTGGGTGGACCTGGAGGGGAAGGCCGACCCTGTCGATTGTGTCCCGCTGGAGGCCACCGATCCCTTGTACATCCTCTACACCTCCGGCACGACCGGTGTGCCCAAGGGCGTGGTCAGGGACAACGGCGGCCACGCCGTGGCCCTCCACTGGACCATGAAACACATCTACGGCATCGATCCGGGGGAGGTATTCTGGGCCGCCTCCGACGTGGGCTGGGTCGTAGGCCACTCCTACATCGTCTATGCACCTCTGCTCAAGGGCGCCACCAGCATCATGTACGAGGGGAAACCCGTGGGCACCCCCGACCCCAGCGTCTACTGGCGGGTCATCTCGCAGCACAAAGTGAAGGCCCTCTTCACCGCCCCCACCGCCTTCAGGGCCATCAAACGCGAGGACCCCCACGGGGAATACCTGAAAGGCTACGATCTCTCCCATTTCGATACCCTGTTCCTGGCCGGCGAGCGCACGGATCCCGATACCTACTACTGGGCCTCGGACCTCCTGGACCGTCCGGTCATCGACCACTGGTGGCAGACCGAGACGGGCTGGGCCATCACCGGCAACTTCCGGGGCCTGGAGTTCTCCCCGCCCAAGGCAGGTTCCGCCTCGCTGCCCATGCCTGGCTACGACGTCAAAATCCTGGACCTGGCCACCGGCCAGCCGCTCGCTCCAAACACCGAGGGTGTGATCACCGTCAAGCTGCCCCTGCCTCCCGGCAACCTGATGACCCTGTGGCAGAACGACCAGGGGTTCGAAGAATCGTACACCGATCCCTATCCCGGATACTACTTCACCGGTGATGGCGGACACATGGACGAGGACGGATACGTGTGGGTCATGGGTCGCACCGACGACGTGATCAACGTGGCCGGACACAGGCTCTCCACTGGCGGTATGGAGGAGATCCTGGCCAATCACCACGACGTGGCCGAGTGCGCCGTGTTGGGGGTCCACGACGACCTCAAGGGACAGGTCCCCATCGGCCTCGTGGTCTTGAAGGACGAGGCGGAGCGCCACGACGAAGAGTTGCTGGCCGAGCTGGTGCAGATGGTGCGGGAGCAAATGGGAGCCATCGCCTGCTTCAAGAGGGCGGTCGTGGTGGAGCGGTTGCCCAAGACCCGCTCCGGCAAGATCCTGCGGGGCACCATACGTCACATCGCCGATGGGGAGGAGTATCGCGTGCCCTCCACCATCGACGACCCCGACATCCTCGGCGAGATCGAAGACGCCGTGGGGACTATAGGGTACGGAAGGAAGTAGCGCACGGGCAAGCGCGGTTCTTGACAATTTGAACTTTTTCAAGTACAATAAGAATGTATCCCCCCGAGTAGCTTCGGCGAAAGGGTACGAAGCCGCTGAGAAGCGGCTTCCGTGCTAATAACTGGTGAAGGCAAACGTCTACGTTGACGGTTTCAACCTGTACTACGGGGCAGTGAAAGACACGCCCTACCGCTGGTTGGATATCGCCTCCATGTGCCAGCTGCTACTGCCCCGCGACGAGATCAACCAGATCAAGTACTTCACCGCATTAGTCAGTCCGCGGCCCCACGATCCCGGTCAACCGACTCGTCAACAGACCTACCTGCGCGCCCTGCGCACGATCCCCAGTCTTTCCATCATCTTGGGTAGCTTTCTCTCACACGAGATCATGATGCCGCTGGCGCCACCCGCAACGGGGTACGCCAGAGTCATCAAGACCGAAGAGAAAGGCTCAGACGTCAACCTGGCGACCCACCTATTGATGGATGCCTACAATGATGACTACGAGATTGCCGTCATCGTCTCCAACGATTCGGATCTTTGCACGCCAATACGGGTGGTAACCGATCGGTTCAAGAAGCCGGTCGGTGTCCTCAATCCGCAGAAGCACCCAAGCACCGCGCTGCTGCCGCACGTCATGTTCATCAAACAAATACGAGCTGGAGTATTGGCCAAGAGCCAGTTCCCGTCCACGCTCACGGACGGTGACGGCAGATTCTCCAAACCATCGTCGTGGTGAATGAGCGGACATTCGATCACACTACTCTCCGGCACGTCGAGGACGCCACTTCGCCGCCGCGGCAGAGGCCGGCAGCCGCTCTGGAGCGCATACTCAACGTGTTCTGTCCGTTCCCCCTGATCCACTCTGACCCGTCTCTTTCCGTGCGGTCAGCCTAGGAAGAAGCCGGGAAGCGGGTCGGCCATAGATTGGCACTCTTGCGTTGGGTTGAGTTGCTGCTCGATATCGTCGCCGACCCCGCCGGGACCGTCATGGCTTGCATTGGAGAACGCGGTAGTGGCGCGGCTCCCCGGCCCCCCTCCGGCAAGATCCTGCGGGGCACCATACATCACATCGCGGATGGAGAGGAGTATCGCGTGCCCTCCACCATCGACGACCCCGACATCCTGGGCGAGATCGAAGACGCCGTGGAGACTATAGGGTATGGGAAGAAGTAGCACGTCTTCTGGGCTCGCTTGCTCATCCTGCAATGGCCTCCGCGCTACATCAGCCCGCAGAATCGCTCGGAGTGAGCGAGCGAGATAAGGGAGAAGACTCCAAAGGCAGCATCCTCGATACGGAGGCCCTCTTCTGTCTGCTCCGCGTCGCATTGCCCCGCGGTTGATGATCTTGACTTGCAGCGCTCACGGGGGTTTAATGGCTCTGAGGTAAAACGTTTCTGGATCCGTTCCTTACGATATCGGGTCGCATCTCACTCCATGATCCCGGAGGCAGGCCCTTGGCCAAGGTGAAGATCGGCGGTATCCTCCAGCATACGGGCTTGGCCCTGGTGGGAATGATGGGCGTCCCCG